>JASHTS010000181.1 GCA_030040425.1 Acidobacteriaceae bacterium
TACCGGCCCGATCCCGAGCCGGTGCGCGCCTCCCTCGAAGGCGTGCGCAGCGTGCTCGATTGGTTCGCGGGCTACGAACAGCCCGACGGCCTGCTGCGGCAACTGCCCTGGTGGAGCTTCATTGACTGGGTGCCAACGGGGGAGATTCCCACGTACGATGCGAAGGGCGAATCGTGCATGACGACGCTCGAGTATCTGGGCGCGCTCGACGATGCGGCCGATCTCGAGCAGGCCCTCGGCGACCCGACCATTGCCACGCGCGACCGTGCCCACGCTGCGCATGTGCGCAGCGGGCTCACGGCGCAGTGCTGGGACGCGCAACGCGGCCTGCTGGCGGAAACGCCCGCAAAAAGGAGCTTCAGCGAACAGGCGAACATTCTCGGCGTGTTGTACGATGCGATTCCGAGAGACGCGCAGAAAGCAGTGCTGCACAAGATGCTGGCGATTGAGCCCGGAACCACGCCGGACGGCATTCTGAGCGCGTCGTATTACTTCCGCTTTTACCTGGCCCGCGCGCTCGATCACGCGGGGATGGCCGACGATTATCTGGCTTCGCTCGACCCGTGGCGCAAGCTGCTGGCGCTGCACTTCAGCACCTGGCCTGAGGTTCCCGGCAACACGCGCTCCGACTCGCACGCCTGGAGCGCGCACCCCATCTACGATCTGCTCACGCTGGCGGCCGGCATCGAGCCGGCGAGCGCAGGTTTCCAAACCGTGCGCATTGCCCCGCACCTGGGCGCGCTGCCCGCGTTGAAGGCCACCTATCCTCATCCGCAAGGCGACATCCAAGTCGAATACCACTGGAGTCCACCTCATTCCAACCCAGACGTGAAAGGAGGAGAGAGCTTCCACGCAAGCATGACACTGCCTGGAACTCTAAGGGGCACGTTCGTTTTCGACGGCCGAAGCTGGCCGCTGCGGCCCGGAACCAACCGGATCGAAATTCCCATGAAGTAGACGCAACCCGCGCCGCCGCTCTTTTGCCTCGCCGGTCGGCGCGATGGCCGTTTAAGAAAATCGTTGCCGTAGAGGGGAAAACACCGTTTCCCGCGCGCCGCCAAACGTGTTACAACTCCAACATGGCCAAGGGAAAATCAGTTACCCGTCCAGGGCACGTGAACCTGCGCATGCTGGCTGAGCATCTGGGGCTCTCGCAGACCACGGTATCCCTGGTCCTGAACAACTCCCCTTCGGCCAAATCCATTCCGCAGGAGACGCGCGACCGCGTGATTGAAGCCGCCAAGCGGCTCAACTACCGGCCTAACTATTTTGCGCGCTCGCTGCGCCAGAGCCGCTCCATGAGTGTGGGCGTGCTGGCGCCCGACCTGAGCGAAGGCTACTTCACCCGCGTGATGAGCGGCGTGGTGGAGCAGCTGACCGCGGCCCACTACTTCTACTTCACCGCCTGCCACGACTGGAAGCCCGAGCTCATCGAGATGTATCCGCGCATGCTGGTGGAGCGCGCGGTGGACGGCTTCCTGCTGCTGAATACCTCCACGGACGACCTGGGCGTGCCCGTTCCCGTGGTAGCCATCTCCGCGCACGTCAATGCAGGCAACGTCACCAATATCGTCCTCGACCATCACGACGCGGTTTTGCAGGCCATGAGCCATCTAAGCGAGCTGGGCCACAAACGCATCGCCATACTGCGCGGCCCGCGCGCCATCCCCGACTCCGAGTTCCGCTGGGAGAGCTGCCAGCACGTGGCGCACGAGCTCGACCTCAAGCTCGATCCCGGCCTGGTGGTGCGCATCGACACCGCCGGCTGGTCGATGAAGACCGGCCACCATCCCATGGCCCCGGAGATCGGTTACAAGCCCATGAAGGCGCTACTCGAGCGCTCGCGCGACTTCACCGCCGTCTTCTGCTTCAACGATATCGCCGCCATCGGCGCCATGCGCGCGCTCAAGGAAGCGGACCTGCGCGTGCCGGAAGATGTCTCCGTGGTCGGCTTCGACGACGTGCTGTCGGCCGCCTACGCCACGCCTTCGCTCACCACCGTGCGCCAGCCGCTCACGGAGATGGGCCGGCGCGGCGCGCAAATTCTGCTGGAGCGCATTGCCGACCGCGACCGCGCGTTTCCATCGGAGCTGGTGATGAGCCCGGCCCTGGTGGTGCGCGAATCCACTGGCCCGGCACCGCTCCGACGCCGCTGACTCGCCGGCTTGCCGACTCGCTGCTCTCTCAGCTGCAGTACGACTCCATCCACCGGCTGATGTACACCTGCGCGTGGGCCTCGCCGCAGTAGTGGCGCGCGCCCGGCGCGTCCGCCTCTTCCTGCGACCACTTGAAAACCGTGAGCCGCGTCGAGCTGCAATGAATCACCAGCCATCGCACCGGCGACTCGCTCTCCTCACCGCAGATTTCGCATTTATAAATTCTTCCAATCATCCTCGCCCCGGCCTCATTCTCTGTTCTGATTTCCGATCCCTATTCCCAATTCTCCAGTCCCTATTCCCTGCTCCGCAGTCCCTGGAGTCGGTTGCATAAATGGTTTGAAGACGAGATAGAAACGTCCCTCAGGGGCTAAGGCCCCAATGTTTATGCGGTTTCTTGCGGCCCGGCTAAAGCCGTGCCCTTTTACATTGCCATCTATGCAACCAGTTCCAGTCCCCAGTGCCTACATTACTCGAGCATCTGCAAATCCAGCGGCTCAGCCAGCATGCAATCCATGGCCCGCACCGGCTCGAGCGCACGCTTGAGCGCCGACGATTTGCACGGTTCCACGGTGACCACAAACGGCAACCCATCGGCCGGGTAGCCGGGCTTCTGCAGGATGGCGCGAATGTTGATCTGCTCGGCCGCGAGCGCACCCGTGATTGCCGCGACAATCCCGGGACGATCTTTCACCAGGAAGCGGATGAAATGAGGCACCTCAAACTCGCCGCCCACGCGCGCGGGCGAGGAAGGAATCTCCACGCGGCGCGAGCCGTGCGCCAGCGCCAGCAGATCGCTGACCACGGCCACGGCCGTGGGATGCCCGCCCGCGCCATGCCCGGAGAAGACCACGTCGCCACCGTAGCGTCCGCTGGCGATGACCATATTTTCCGTGCCCTGCGACCACGCCAGCGGCGAGCGGCGATCGACGAGCATCGGTCCCACTGTGGCCGCCAGCCGTCCTTCCCTCCGGTTGGCGCGCGCAACCTGGCGGATGGTCGAGCCGAGGTCGCGTGCGTAGCTGAAGTCGACGGCGGTAACCGCGGTGATGGCCTTGGGAATAATTTCCTCCGGATCCACTTGCACGCGCAGGGCCAGCCGCATGAGTATGGCCAGCTTGGCGCGCGCGTCGAAGCCGCCCACGTCTTCCGTGGGGTCGGCCTCAGCGTAGCCGCGCTTCTGCGCTTCGGCCAGAACCTCGGCGTACTCGGCGCCCGCTTCCATCCGGCTCAGGATGAAATTGCAGGTGCCGTTCAGAATGCCCTCGATGCGCTCGATGCGGTCCCCGGCCAGTCCCTGCTCCAGGCCGGGAATCACGGGGATGCCGCCGGCCACGGCCGCGCCGTACTTCAAATGCCCGCCTCTCGCCGCAGCCAGCCGCTCCAGCTCCACGCCGTGAAAGGCGATGAGTTTCTTGTTCGCGGTCACCACGCTTTTGCCGTTTTCGAGCGCGCGCCGCACCCAGGCGCCCGCGGGATCGAGGCCGCCGACGAGCTCCACCACCACGTCGGCGCCGGAGTTGAGCACCGCGTCGGCGTCCTCGCTCCACATCACGCCGCAGGGCGCCCAATCCACGCGCTTGCGCGCCACGCCGCGGTTGAAGACGTGCGTCAGCTCGAGCCCGTCGGGCTTTGACTCAACCAGGATGCGCGCCACCGAACTGCCCACGGTGCCGAAGCCGAAGATGGCGATGCGCAGCGGCCGGTCGGCTTTCCGGGCCGCGCCCGCCGCGGCCGCGCGCTCATGCGGCGTGATTGCATCTTCAAGCTGAGACACGGGAACTCGTCCTTTGGCGTGAATTCAAGAGCATGACGGCAAGCCCACTAACGATGATACGCGAGGGCCGATGCGCACAGAGGATGGGGGGCGCACGCGCGTACTCAGGTGGTCACCGCGCCGGTAAGGCTGGCCACGCGCTCCACCTGATGGCTGCGGCACCAGCTTTCGAGCTCCTTCGCCAGCCGCTCGGTAGCGCGCGGATCGGCGTAGCTGGCCGTGCCCACCTGCACCGCGGCCGCACCCGCAAGCAGGAACTCCACCGCATCCTCCGCCGTGACGATGCCGCCCATGCCCAGGACGGGAATGCTGACCGACCTGGCCGTCTCATAGACCATGCGCAGCGCGATGGGCTTGATGGCGGGGCCGGACAACCCTCCCGTCACGTTGCTCAGCCGCGGCTTGCGCGATTCGGGATCGATGGACATGGCGCGAAACGTGTTGGCCACGCTCAGCGCGTCCGCGCCGGCCTCGGCCGAGACCTGGGCCATGCGCGCGATCGAGGTCACGTTGGGGGAAAGCTTGACGATCAGCGGCCTCCGGGCCGCCTTCTTCGACAGCTCCACAAGATTGGCCAGCGACTCCGCGTCGGCGCCGAAGGTCATGCCGCCGCAGTGCACGTTGGGGCAGGAGACATTGAGCTCGTAGGCGGCAATCTCCTCGCCCTGGTTGAGCTGTTCGATCACCCCGATGTACTCGTCCACGGTGTAGCCGAAGACGTTCACGATTATCTTGACGCGCGGGTATTGGCTGAGGGCCGGCAGCTTTTTCTCGAGGAACTCCTTCACGCCCACGTTCTGCAGGCCGATGGCATTGAGCATGCCGGCCGCGGTCTGCACCACGCGCGGCGCCGGATGGCCGGCCATGGGCTCGAGCGAGATGCCTTTGGTGACGAATCCGCCCAGCCGCTCGAGAGCTACGATCTCCTCGAACTCGATGCCGTAGCCGAAGGTGCCGCTGGCGGCAATCACCGGGTTGGCAAACTCGATCCCGGCGAGGGTAACTTTCATGTCGGGCTTCATGCGCCGCAGTCTTCCTCTTGGGTGGCCGGACCAACCAACCTTGCTCCCAGCAATTCTACAGATTCCGGAGGAGCTCAAGATAGCGTTCCCGGCTCATCCCCGCCGAGCGCAGGAGATTCTTGACAATGAAAACCGGGACTTCGCGATAAGTGGGGATCAGGAGCGGGCGCGCGACACCAGCGTTAATCTAAAGAAGATAGTCTCCCCGCTGCCGATCGAACCGAAAGCCATCCTTCTCAAAAATTGCCGTAAGAGCTGTGGAGTGGACGGGACGAAGCGCAGGCATCGGCGCACGCTCGCCGTCTCCCGATCGAGCGCCACGAATTCCGGCGCTTCCCAATGGCCGGCTCTTCGCCGATATCCGGCCTCCTCCAATATCCCGTCCAACGACGCTTTGTCCGCGCTCGCTTCCAGGAAGCTCCGAACGGCATCCCGGATGTTTTTGCGCGTTTCGTCGTTCGTGGATCCGCAACTCGAAACGTCGAGTTCCGGCACGCAGGCTATATACGTCCCATCCTCCTTGAAGGCATGGACCGCATACGCAATTTCCTGCATCATGTCCGACTCTCCGGCGCCCGGTGGCTACGCCGTCACGGCCTCGCTGGCGTTGGAATTCACCTTGACCGGGGTCAGCCAGCCAAAGCGGTCGGGCTTGAGGCCATTGGCGATGCCGAAGAACTCGTCGGCGATGGCCTTGGTGACCTCGCCCGTCTTGCCGTCGCCGATGAGCACGCGGTCCACAGAGCGGATGGGCGAAACCTCAGCCGCCGTGCCGGTGAAGAAGACCTCGTCGGCAATGTAAAGCATCTCGCGCGGAATGGGCTGCTCCATCACCGTAAAGCCCAGGTGCCGCGCCAGCGTGAGCACGGAATCGCGGGTGATGCCGGAGAGCGCGGAGTTGGCCAGCGGCGGCGTGTACAGCACGCCGTTGCGCACCACGAAGACGTTCTCGCCCGAGCCCTCGCTCACCAGGCCGTTGACGTCGAGCGCGATCCCCTCGTTGTAGCCGTTCAGCTCCGCTTCCATGTGGATGAGCTGGGAGTTCATGTAGTTGGCGCCCGCCTTGGCCAGCGACGGCAGGGTATTCGGCGCCATCCGGTTCCAGCTTGAAATGCACACATCCGCGCCGCCGTGGCCGGCTATGTATTTGCCCCAGGGAAAATTGGCGATGTACACCTCGATGGGCGACCCCTTGGGGCTCACTCCGATCTCGCCGTAACCGCGCAGCACCACCGGCCGGATGTAGCACGGCGTCACGCCGTTGGCTTCCACCGTATCCACCACGCCGGCACACAGTTCCTCGAGCGTGAAGGGGATCTCCATGCGATAGACCTTGCCGGAATCGAGCATGCGCTGCATGTGCTCGGGCAGGCGGAAGACCGCCGAGCCGTGCGGCTGTGCGTAGCAGCGGATGCCTTCAAACACGCTGGAGCCGTAATGCACGACGTGGCTCAACACGTGAATGGTGGCCTGTTCCCAGGGGATCAGGTTGCCGTTATGCCATATTTTTGAAGTAGCTTGGATGGGCATGGGAGTAAAAAAGGCTCCTTCATGGGCGCAAAACGCGCACACTGATAAGGGTATCGGAACCCGAGCGCCTTGTCACGGCGAGGTGTGGAACCCGTGCGCAGCGCGGGTTCCCGCTTTGATACCCCGGGCGGATTCCGCCCGCCGCGAGCAGCCAAAGCCGGCCCAGCAACCCCTCTTCGCACCCCGCGGCCGCTCAGGCGTCGCAGGCGGTCGATGCGGTCCGGGAGCCGTTTGGCGCCGTGTGCGCCGTGCGGTTGACCGTCCGGCTGCGCGCGATCAGTTCGCCGATCTCCACCAGCCAGCGCGTGGGAGGGGTGAGCGTATCGATGACCAGATCGAAACTCTCCTCGCCCAGTTCGCTGTTCGAGCGCCGGAACAGGACCAGCGGCGCCGACGAGCACGACTTGCTCAGCGAAACGGCGTCTCCCTGCGGATTGCCTTCCCGCTCGGTGATAAAAACGGCATCCGGTCTTCCGTCCACTGCAAGTGCTTCACGGAATGCGCGCAGCGAGCGGCAATCTTCCACCGCATAGCCTGCGCTCCGCAGCACGCTCACCCTGTGGCAATCGTCTCTGCCAAAATGGATGACTCGGGCTGTAGCCACGGCGTCTCCTTCGGACCGCGCACAGACAACGCTGATCGCGCGCGTGTCTCCTCAAGAAAGGCTTCCGGCAACAACATGCAATCCTTTCCAGCGAGAAAAACCAGCGTGCGTGGATACTGGCTTGTAGGTCGTCCGCGAACTTCGGGGGTATTCCCTCATTATTAGGACTTGCTTCGCGGCGTGCAAGAGCCGGCGGGCGGTTGGCTCACTCTTCTGTAACCCTCGGCGCAGAGTTTTGTCGCGGCATGAAAATTTTATGAATCAGCCTGCAATTTTTTCCCCTTCGGCGGTTTCCGTTCGCACCCCGGCGCGTCTCATTGCGTCCGCTCCCGCCTCCGTTCCGGGGCCCCTTCGTCTCCAGACGCCCGCCGCCCCGATCGTTTATCGTAAATCCGTTCGCTTATGACTCTTCCGCTGCCCACGCTGGCCGAGCCGGATCATTTTTCCCTTGTGGAAAAGCTCCTTTTCGCGGCGCTCGCCGCGGCCTCGCTCTATGGTTTTCTGCGCCGCTTTGCGCCCATCCTCTGGAAAATTTTTCACGCCAAAAAAGACGCGGAGTTCCACCTTTTCCCACTGGGACGCCGCATCTGGGATTTTTTCTGGGAAGTCGGGTGCCAGGCCAAGGTGATTCGCCAGCGCCCACTGCCGGGCCTGGCCCACGCCTTCGTTTTCTGGGCCTTCTGCGCCTTCGCCGTGGTTACGCTCAACCACTGCGCGCTGGTTTTCGGCTCCGCTTTTCTCGCGCCTGCTTCGACCTCCGGCCGCGCCTATTCTTATTTCTCCGCGCTCTTCGCCATCGCCTGCGCCGTGGGCATCTTCGGCCTGTTTGTCCGCCGCTTCCTGGTGCGCCCGCGCTGGTTCGGCAAGGAGCTCTCGTGGGAATCCGGCCTCATCGCATTGCTGATCTTCGTGCTCATGGTCACCTACCTGGCCGCGTTCTTCGTCCATGGCGGCGCGGCGGTGCGCGCTCTCTGGTGGCTGCACACAGTCACGCTGCTCCTCTTTCTGCCCGTCATTCCCCACACCAAGCATCTGCACCTGGTCCTGAGCCCGGTCACCATTTTTCTTTCCTGCGGCGGCTTCAGCCACATTCCGCCGCTCCACGGCGACGAAGACTTCGGCCTGATCGCCGGCAAAGACGTCACCCAGCTCGCCGCGCTGCAGGCCTACTCCTGCGTGGAATGCGGACGCTGCACCGAGCACTGCCCCGCCAACAACACCGGGAAGATCCTCAACCCCAAAGAAGTCGTGCTCGGCCTGCGCGCGTATCTCAACGACTGCGGCCCCGCGTCGGACCAGGCCCTCATCGGCAAATACGAGTCCCAAGAAGCCCTCTTCGAGTGCACCACGTGCGGCGCCTGCGAGTTCCAGTGCCCGGTGGGCATCGAGCACCTGCCCCTCATCGTGGGCATGCGCCGCGGCGCGGTGAACACCGGCGCCTGGGAAGATATGCACGGCGCCAAGCTTTTCCTGGCCCTGGAGCGCGGTTCGAACGCGCTGGGCCTGCCGGCAACGGAGCGCGACAAATTCGTCGAGAAGAATGCCCTGCCGATCTTTGATGGCACGCAGGAATATTGTCTGTGGCTGGGCTGCATGGGCGGCTACGATCCGCGCGGCCGCGATATTGTATTAGCTTTGGTCAAGGTCCTTCGTCACCTCGGGGTGAGCTTCGGCGTGCTGCGCAAGGAGAAGTGCACCGGCGACCCGGTGCGCCGCCTCGGCAACGATCTGCTCTTTCAGCAACTGGCGGAGTCCAACCTCGAGACGCTGACCGCCTGCAAAACCAAAAAAATAATCTCCATTTGTCCGCATTGTGTGCGCACCATTCAGGAAGACTGGAAAGAGTTCGGCACGCCGCCCGCCGTCGAGCACCACAGCGAGTTCCTGGCCCGCTTCGCGGCACAGATTCCCTCAGTCCAAAGCCAGGAAAAAATTGTCTTCCACGATCCCTGCTATCTCGGCCGCTATCGCAACATTTACGACGAGCCGCGGGTTGTGGTGCGCGCCTCAGGCGACCTCGTGGAAGCTCCGCGCCATCGGGAGCGCAGTTTTTGCTGCGGGGCCGGCGGCGGCCTCGCCTTTCTGGGAGAAGAAAAAGGCGAGCGCGTGAGCCATAACCGCGCCGCGGAGCTCACGGCCACCGGCGCCACCACTGTGGCCGCGGCTTGCCCCTTCTGCAATACCATGTTCAGAGACGCGCTGGCCGCGCAAGGCCCGGCCGCGCCGCAGTTGCTTGATATAGCGCAGCTCGCCGCACGCGGTTTGCCCCAAAATCCCGCATCCAATCCAACTGAGAACGTAAAGACATGAAAATCATCGTCGCCATCAAACAAGTCCCCGAGCGCGATGCCCAGTTGCGCATCGCCGCGGATGCGAAGGGAATCGAAGAGCGCGAGCTCCAGTGGGCCATGAACGAGCCCGACGCCTACGCGCTCGAAGAAGCCCTGCAGCTCAAGGAGAAGCATGGCGGCGAGGTCGTCGTCGTAAGCGCAGGGCCGGAGCGCGTGGGCTCGACCATCCGCGAAGCCCTGGCCAAGGGCGCCGATCGCGGCATAGCCATCGTCGCCGACGATCTTGGGAGCCGCGATGCGCTCGGCGTGGCGCGGCTCCTGGCTGAAGCTATCCGATCCGAAAGCCCTGACCTCGTCCTCACCGGCCTGCAATCGGAAGACCTCGGCCTCGGCCAGACCGGCGTCATCCTCGCCGAGCTGCTCGGCCTGCCCCATGCGTCGCTCATCCTGCAGGTGGAAAAAAACGATGCAGGCCTGAAAGTGAAACGAGAGTTGGAAGAGGGCTGGTTCCAGTCCATCGAGATGCCCACGCCCGCCGTGCTCACCATTCAGTCCGGCGGCAACAAGCTGCGCTACGCCACGCTGATGGGCATCAAGCGCGCCAAAACTAAGGAGCTGCGCACGCTCGACGCCGCAAGCCTGGGCGCGAGCGCCGCGCCGGTCACTGTACTCGAAAAAATCACGCTGCCGCAAAAGAAGAAATCCACGCAGATTCTTTCCGGCAGCGCGAAAGAAGCCGC
>JASHTS010000182.1 GCA_030040425.1 Acidobacteriaceae bacterium
CGCCGCGACGCCGCACCGCGTGTTGGGTTCCGAAGCAGGATCTCCTCCGAAACGCCAAAGTCCGGAGGACGGCCTTGTGGTCGATGTCGAGATCACGCACTGGCCCACGGCCACGCGTGCGGCCACGGGACGCGTGATTGAGATTCTCGGCTCGCCGGACGACTTCGGCGTGGACGTGGAGATGATGATCCGCAAGCACCAGTTGCCGCGGGTCTTTCCCGAAGAAGTGCTGGCGGAGGCACGCGCGGTGGCGCATCACGATGCAGCCGAGGTCGCGCGGCGTAGGGATTTTCGCGATCTGCCCATCGTGACCATCGACAGCGAGACGGCGCGCGACTTCGACGATGCGGTGCTGGTGCGCGATCGCGGCGATCCCGGCGAGGGCGGCGGCTACGAGTTGCAGGTGCATATTGCCGACGTGGCCGAGTATGTGCGGGAAGAGTCGGCGCTCGACGCGCAAGCGCGGTTGCGGGGAACGAGCGTTTACTTTCCCGATCGCGCCATTCCCATGCTGCCGCTCGAGCTCTCTACCGACATCTGCAGCCTGCGGCCCAAGGAAGACCGTCTTGTGCTGAGCTGCCTCATCGCGCTCGACGCCACCGGCCGCATCGAGAGCTACGAGATCGTTGAAGGCGTCATCCGCTCGGCCGCGCGCATGACATACACCGCCGTGCACGCCATTCTCGAGCGCAACGCGGAGATGCGCGGCCGTTACGCAGATCAGGCGGCGCACTTCGAGCGCATGAAGAAGCTGGCCGTGCTGATGAACAGGCGGCGCGAGCAGCGCGGGTCAATTGATTTCGACCTGCCCGAGCCGGTGATCGAGTTCGACGAACATGGCGAGATGCGCGGCATCACGCGAGCGGAGCGCACCTGGGCCAACCGGCTCATCGAGGAGTTCATGCTGGCGGCGAACGAGTGCGTGGCCACGTGGATCGAGGACCTGGGCGTGCCGTCGATCTATCGCATCCATGAGAAGCCCGAGGCGCGGCGGGTGATCGAATTCGAGGAGATTGCCTTGAGCTTCGGTTTTTCTCTTGGTCTTGGACCGCTTCCGGTGAGAAGCATACAGACGCGCGCCGAGCGCCGCGAAGCGCGCGGAACGGGCAGCCACGCGCACCGCCATGAGATTGCCGAAGAGATCGCGGTGACGCCGAAGATGTATCAGAAACTTGCCGCGCGGCTCGAGGGTAAGCCCGAGGAGCGCATTCTGAATTACCTGATGCTGCGCTCGCTCAAGCAGGCGCGTTACTCGGAGAAAAACGAGGGCCACTTTGCGCTGGCGGCGCCCACGTACACGCACTTCACCTCCCCCATCCGCCGCTATCCCGATCTGATTGTGCACAGGATCGCGAAGGCGCTGTTGCGCGCGGGTGTTTCCGGCGCGGGCCACGTGCCCGAAGGCCGGCACAGCTCGCCCTGGAGGCACCCGCACGAGAGCGCGCAAAAGGCCGCGGTTTCCCCGGTCTCAAAATCGAGACCCTTCGACAAGCTCAGGGCAGGCTCGGGGGCACCCAAGTTCGCAGACAAGCCGCCGATCGACGAGAGCGAGCTTGAACAGATTGCCGACGAGTGCAGCCAGACCGAGCGCCGCGCCGCGGAAGCCGAGCGCGAGCTGGTGGAGTGGAAGAAAGTGCGCTTCATGGAGGACCGCGTGGGCGAAGAGTTTGCCGCACTGGTGCTCAACCCCGCCAAATACGGGCTCTTCGTCGAGTTGACTGACCTGTTTGTCGAAGGCCTGGTGCCCATCGACACGCTGCGCGATGACCGCTTCGTCTTCCGCGAGAGCACGCATGAGATCGTGGGCGAGCGCTGGGGGCGCAGATTTCGCGCGGGCGACCGTGTGCAGGTGATCCTCGACCGCATTCTGGCGCAAGAGCGCAAGCTGCAGTTTGCGCTGGTAGAAGAGGGCATTCCGCTGACGGGGAAGAAAGCCGCGCCGTCCCCGCCGAAAGCAAAGAAGCAGAAAAAGGGCGCCGAAGACTCGCCGCCCGCGGGTGGGCGCAAGCGGCGAGTGAACCAGCGCAGACGCGGGCGGAGGCGTTGACCGCCCCGCTGTTTCCGGCTTATGCGCCGGCCTGCTTGGCCGCGAACGGGCCGATGAAGGGAAGCTGGAAGCGCGCGCCCTGAGCAGCCTTGATGATGCAGAGGACGACCACGCCCAGCCAGAAGAAGGAGAGCAGCCACAGGCAGAACGTGCCCACCAGCGCCAGCATCGGGACCAGGAACGCGCAGATGGCGAGCAGAATGCCCAGCCCGATGTCCACGACGATTGCCGTCGCGCAGAGAAAGAGGCACTGGAAGCAATGGAAGCGAACAAAGGGATTTTTATTGTAGGGCTCGACGAGCAAAAAGATGATCGCCGGAACGATGGTGAGATAGGCGATCGCACCGGCAGCATTGTCGCTCAGGCCGGATTGGCCCGTCTGGGCCGGGGGCGGTGGTACCTGCGGATTCGTAGACACGGGGAGCTCCTTTCCGAGCGGAATCGCATCGGTCTCGCTCACGAAGGAACAATGGGAGAGGGGGCCCGGAGAAACATGCGAATGGAGCGAGATGCTTGGACCCAAGAAATACCCTGCCCGAGGATGGTTGTCAAGCCGGATTTTCTCCGATCCTCGCGCGCCCGTAATCCGCTGGCTGTGAGCACCTTGAGCCGGCAGCCGGCCGCAAGACGCTCGCTGGCTGCGCGCCCTCCCCTCGATCCCCTACAATGGTTCTAGGAGCTTGGCGATATCGTTGGGAGCTTTGATATGGCGCACACGGTTTTTTGCGTTCGCTACAAAAAAGAGATGGAGGGTCTCGACGAACCGCCCTTCGATTCCGAATTCGGCCAGAAGATCTATAAGAACGTCTCCAAGGCGGCGTGGAGCGAGTGGATCGACCGCCAGAAGATGCTCCTGAACGAGTATCGCCTGCAGCCATGGACTCCACAGGCGCAGCAGTTCCTGGTGGAGCAGATGGAGGAGTTCTTCTTCGGCTCCGGCACGGCGCTGCCCCAGGAATACGTTCCGCCCACGCACTGAGTCCGCCGCAGGGTGAGCGTCTCGGGGCCGGACGGCCGCCGGGTCCCAGCGGGCTTCAGGTCACGTTGCGCCAACCTTTTCTCGGCTCCCTGGGGAGGGTCATCTCGCTGAGCGGCGCGAACCGAATTCCCTGCGCGCGGTAGCGGGCGATGATGCGGTCCGTAGCTTCGACGGTAGCCCAGCGATTGCCGTCGAGGGTTTCCGAATCGCCATCGTGCAGAAGGATGATGGCGCCGTCCGCCTGGATGCTGTCGATCTGCGCGGCGACACAGGTAACGATCGCATCGGCGGTTTTGAGTTCCCAGTCGCGCGCGTCCACATCCCACAACACGAGCTGGATGTGATGGTCGCGCAGGTAGGCGCGCATGCCGTCGTCGAAGTGGCCGCCCGGCGGGCGAAAGTATGGCCCCCAGCGGTCGATCTCGCGGTCGAGCTCTTCGAAGGTTGCGCCGCAGAGCTTGCGGTGGGTGCGGGTATGGTTGCCGGTCCCATGGCCCGCCTGCTCGATGCGCCGGACGGTGGACTGCTGCGCCTGCATTCTTTCGCCGATCATGAAAAAGGTGGCGGGGACGGAGTGACGGGAGAGGACGTCGAGAAGCGCCTCCGTGCATGGGGGAGATGGCCCGTCGTCGAAGGTGAGAGAGAGTCTTTTCATCGCGCTGCCCTGTGCGCGAACCGGCCGCTTATCTTGGACGGCCGCACGCCGAACCGCCTGGCTTTGAGCCAGTCTACTCGCGAGTCATTGCCGGAAACCGGCGCATCAAGGTGCTCAACTATGTATCTTAAGCGCCCGCGAGTACTACTTTGGGGCAGCATCGACCTCCCCCAAAGGTATGTCATAGCTTCCTGATATCAGGGGATAATGACGGGGAAGGGGATTGAGCGCCACGCAGGGCGGCGGGTCCCAGGTTCTTTCGGGTCCACTGGCGATGAATGTTCTGATTTCACCTCGCGCACGCGCCATAAGCCGGAAGCGAGCCCCATTATCCGATCTCGCTGCAGGCGCGAAAGCATAGCCCATGGCGCGCGACGTCTTCATCAGCTATTCCTCCAAGGACAAGACCGTCGCGGACGCGGTATGCGCCGCGCTCGAGTCCAGCGGCGTAAGCTGCTGGATGGCTCCCCGCGATATTCTTGCCGGCGAAGGATACGCGGCATCGCTGCTGAAAGGTCTCTCCACCAGCACCATTCTGGTCCTGATCTACTCCGCCAACTCCAACCGCTCGCCCCAGGTTTTGCGCGAAGTGGAACGCGCCGTGAGCAAGGGTCTGCCCATTGTTCCCCTGCGCATTGAAGACACGCCCATGTCCAGCGACATGGAGTATTTCATCTCCAGCCAGCACTGGCTGGATGCGCTTACGCCTCCGCTCGAACCCCATCTGGACCGTTTGTGCGACAACGTGAAGGTTTTGCTCTCACGCCAGATTGAAGAAGAGCGCACTGCGGGCACGGAATCGGCATCGGGCAGCGAGCCGGAGGTTGAGGCCGAAGAGCCGCGGGCTGAGGGTGCCGGTGAGGCGCCGGGTCCCCGAGCATCCGGCCGGAGGGGCCGGTGGATCGCTGCTGCGGTCGTCTTTACCGTGGTTGCCGTGGTTTTCTGCTTCACGGCTTTCAGGAGCCGTTCCGCTTCGGCCAGAACGGCATCGAGCGATGCGAGCTCTGCGGCTTCCGGCACTTTCCTCAATGTGAACAACGAACTTTTGAGCGCAGCCGCGAACGGCGACACCGCAGCCGCAACGCGTCTGCTGGGCCAGGGCGCTGACGTCGAGGCCAAGAACAACCAGGGCGATTCGCCGCTTCTGCTGGCCGCGCGCGCTCAGAAAGAGGAGATGGCCGATCTGCTCATCGCCAAAGGCGCCAGTCTCGAGGACAAAAACAACCAGGGAGATACGCCGCTCATCGCCGCATGCACCGTCGGAAGCACTGGGCTGACGCGATTGCTGGTCGCGAAAGGCTCCGACTTCAACGCGCGCGACGACGTGGGTGCGACACCGTTGATGTATGCCGCCCTGGCGGGAAATACGGCGATCCTCGATCTGCTTCTGGCCAAAGGCGCAGCCATGAATGCCGCGGATGACAATGGCAAAACGCCGTTGATGTATGCCGCCAGCGCCGGCAGTGCGAACGCAGTGAAACTTTTGCTCGCGAAGAATGCCAGCCCGACCGTCAAGGACCACAACGGCAAGACGGCGCTGGATTACGCGAAAGAATGGCATCGCCCGGACGTAGTGAGTTTGCTCGATCACCGGAATCGTTAGTTCCGGCATCAGCCGGCCGGGCCTTCACAGATTAGCGTTGTACGGGATCGCAAAAGGAGGACGGACGCAAAACGAATATGGCCCCACTTCGCTCAGAGGTTGCGAAACCTCACTCTGGTTCCCTGGCCGTTCGCGATATCTGGAATGCCTTGCAGCGGGCGCGATCCACGGCCAAATTGACGATTTTCGCGGCCGCGGTTCTTCTGCTGGCGGCAACGTTCCTCGCGGGATGGCGTTTTGGCGGCTTCCTCGGACCCGGCGGCGGCGTCGATGCCATCGCGGCCACGCGGCCGAACAACCAGTTTCAACTGGCCATCCGCAATCGCCCCTCGGTTACGGTGTTCGAAAAATTCCTGAACGACACGGCCGAAAAGAACTGGCCCGCCGCGTACGGCCTTCTCGGACCGTCGTGGGCTAAGTTCAACATCAATAAACCCGACGATCTCGAACGCATCTACCGCAGGACCATCCGCTCGGAAATCTACTATTACATCCCCGACAACATTACCGCCGACAAGGAAGTCTACAACGTGGATTTCGCGTTCTGGGACGCGGTGCCCAGTCTTCCGGTGTTCGACGAGGTGCTGAATTCAAACCTGTCGAGCACGCTCGAAAGCGGAAAGATCGACGCGCTGACGCAATCGCTGGTCGATGAGCTTCCCAACGACTACGTGGTTCCGGACGCGGAGAAGAATCAGCTGCCCGCGCTTACAGAGGCATTCGTCGGCCGGCTGAAGCTGAGCGACATGGCTCTGCACGAAGACGACATCGTGGAAATGCTCGGCGACCAGCTGGGATTTCAGCCGATCGTCAAGGGCAATTCTTATTTCCAGTCGGCCGAAGCCGGCAAAGAGGAACGCCGTTTTTTGAAGGTGGTGCTGGTCAAGCAAAACGGCCAGTGGCTGCTCGACTCGTACGATTCCTTCATGGTGGAGAAGAGATAGGGCGCGGCGTTCAGCGGTGGTTGCCGAAGAGCGAGAGATCGATGGCCGCGGCCATGGCCTTGTAGCCGGCCGAATCCGGGTGCAGATAGTCTCCCCACTGAAAGTCGTCGCGAAACCGCGTGGGATGGCTGGGATCGCGAACGGCGGCATCGAAGTCGATGACGCCGTCGAAGGCGCCGCCGGTGCGGATCCACTGGTTCACCTGCTGGCGCACGGCTTCGCCTTCGGCGGTGTAGAAACCATCGCCCTCGAAGGGCGTAAGCGTGGCGCCGATGACGCGGATGCCATGCTGGTGCGCACGCGCGACGATCTGCTGCAAACCCTGGATGAGCTGTTGCGCGGGGACGGTTTGGGCCGCATAGGGACTGTCGGTGAAGGGATGGCCGCTGTGCTCCTGCGCAGGATTCCAGTGAGGCCAGCCGATGTCGTTGATGCCCTCGAGCACGATCATCTCGGATACGCCCGGCAGTGAAAGCACGTCGCGATCGAAGCGGGCCAGCGCACTCTCGCCGGCGCCGTCATAGAGCAGGCGGTTGCCGCCGAGCCCTTCATTCACGACTGCCCGTTGCGGCGAGCGCTGACCAGCCGCAAGACGCGCGGCGAGCAGGTCAGGCCAGTCGCCGTATTCGCCCAGTGTGGCTCCGGCGCCGTCGGTGATGGAGTCGCCGAAGGCAACGATCGTGGAGGCGCGCTTTGTCGTCCAGACATCGAGCTCCGCCACCCAGTACCAGGATTTCTCGATGGTGGGATTGGGAATCTCGTTCTTCGCGGTGAAGTCGCCCGGAGCGGAGATGTAAGTTTCGTGTTGCGCGCGGTCGTGCAGCGTGGACACCGCGGCCGAACCGGGCAGATAGATGCTGACGGCAACTTCTTGAAATGGAGCAACGCGAAGATCAGCCGGATCGCTGAGGATGGGCGCGCCCGCGGGGATGGTGACCGAGGGTTGGCCGCCAAACGTCAATGGATGATCCGACCCGGGAAGGATGGCGTCGCCTGCCTTCACCAGGGCCAGGTGCGCGCCACCGATGGCGAGGGGCGATGCGCCAAAGACGTTGGAAAGAAGAATGCGGATGCGCTCGCCGCCGAGAGTGGGCCGAATCACCATGCGTACCGTCTGGTTCTGCAAGGTAGGCGCGGGCGCCACTCCGGGAAACGCGAGCGGGGCATGGACCGCGGTAGTCCACGCAGCCACCCAATGGCCGGCGGGTCCGGCTTTCTGCGCGTGCGCCGCAGCGGCCAGAACGGCCGCGAGAATCATCAGCGAGGCTCGGGGAATTGTTCTTATCATTTCTCTCTGCTCTTGAACTTTGTTCTCGTGCGATCTCTGGACATAGCCGCTGGGGCGTCGCTAGAGCGAGGCGATCTCGTAGGGGCCGGCCAGGCGGCGCTTGCGGGCGGCAAGCACGGAAACCGCGTATGTGGCCCGGCGACGCGCTCGCCGCTCCCAGCGCGGCAATCCATCCAGCGGACGCGGATGAGCCAGCATGGCGCCGATGAAAGACGCCTCCTCGATAGACAGCCGGTCGGCGTTTCGGTTGAAGAGTTTTTGTGCAGCCGCATTGGCGCCGGTCAGGCCGGAGCCGAAGTAAGCGCAAGCCAGATACGAGCGGAGAATATCAAGCTTCCTGTAACGGAACTGGATGACGAGAGCCAGGAACGCCTCATAGATTTTCCGCTGGAACGTGGGCGCTCTGAATCCCGTCACCGTGCGTACGAACTGCATGTCGATGGTGCTTGCTCCTCCATGTCTGCGGCTCGCGAGCGCCTTGAGAGTCTCGCGAACGATGGAAGGGATATCGACGCCGAGATGGTAAAAGAATCTGCGGTCTTCGAGGGCAATCGTGGCCAGTTCCAGAGAGGTGAGAGCAGCAGCGGACGCGTGCCGCGAAGCCTGCACGTTTTGATGAATGCGCCCCAGGTCGCTTTGTAATTTGGCGAGCCACAACGAGGACCTGGCCGGCGCAGGCAGCGGCAACGCCCTGCGCGCAACGGACGCGTTCCTTGCGTTTCGGCTTTTTCGCAACGCCTTCGGTTCCAAACCAACCTTGGTATTGACCCACTCCGCGACGGACTCGGCCGTTGGGTCGCCGAAGAGGTGGTTCGGGCAGTCGGTGGTTCCTTCGTTACCCGGGGCGAACCGGTGCCCCAGCACATTGGCAACCGGTATTTCGTAAGTTGCGACAAGCCAGCGAACCAGCTCGGCGCTGGCTGCGCTCTGCGCATCGGTGAGGCGATCGTTGGCTGTGGCTACGTGCTCGATGCCGATTGACGTGGGGTTGAGGGCTTTCGCGTGCCAGGCGCAGCGCTCCTCGCAGACCATCTGGTAGATGTCGCCGTTTTTGTCGACGACGTAATGAGCGGATACCTGGGACTGGGGATCGAGGAACCAGGCGATGGTGCCGCCAACGGTTGCCGCTGCCGTCGAGTGCAGCACAATCGTGTCGATCCTGGCCCCATGGCGCGAGGAGTGATTCGGGCTTTCGATGAAGCTTTTGATGGCTGGTTTCACAATTGCGCGCGTGGACTCAAAAATGGCTCGCGCGTCCAACCAGCCGAGGACTCACGGATAGGTTTGTCCTTTGGCTACCGAATTGAGCCGGCGCGATGGAGCCCGGTGTTCACCTACTGCTGGATTCGAGTGCAATTATTATCAGATGGAAGTTTTCGCGGCACAAGATAACAAAGTATGGGCGCGATAACCGGAATGTGTGAGTTCCCTTGAACCTTTTGGTGAGGGCGGCGGGCGCCTCATCGGCGTTTGAGCGTCAACTCTCGAATGCAGCGAGCACCGGTTACCGCATGAGACAACGGCGACAATCGCACCTGAGTAAGTGGGAAAACCTGACTATGCCGGTCAAAATCAGCATCTGCGGTTCGGTCGGACGGAAGGGCAGGAACTTATTCGGCGATGTAAGCATCGTCCAACGGCTGATCAACCTCGGTGCTTCGAGTCCGCTCGCGGTGGATGGCATCTGTGGGCGAGCGACCATTGCTGCGATTGAAGAGGTGCAGCGCCGCGAGCTGCCCAGGATGCAGCCCAATGGCACGTTGGAGCCGGATGACTCCACGTTCCGCGTACTTACCCGCGGCATCACCGCGGAGGCTCTCGGCGATCTGCAGATCGCGTGGGGAGCCAGGGTGAGCGCCGCGTTCAAAGCTAAACTGATTGAGGTTTCTGGGAATCTTGGCGCCGATCCGAACCACCTCATTGCGGCCATCGCCCTGGAGACCGGCGAAACTTTCAGCCCATCAGTGAAGAATGCCAGCGGAGCGACGGGGCTGATTCAATTCACACCGGACACAGCCGTCGAGCTGGGGACGAGCACGGCAGACCTGGCCGCGATGAGCGCCGTAGACCAGATGGACTACATGGAGAAGCATCTCAGCCCGTACCGACACATGCTCGACAGCATCGAAGATGTCTACATGGCCATCCTGTGGCCGGCCGCCGTCGGCAAGCCGGACGCGACGGTTCTGTTCAGCAGGCCGAGCGCGCAGTATGAGCGGAATTCGGGCCTCGACACCAATCGAGACGGCACTGTAACCAAGGAAAAGGCAGCCGCTCTGGTCAGAGCCAAGCTGTTCAAAGGCAGAGGCGCGGGATATTTTGGATGAACGCGAGGAACGACGGCAAGGGGAGGATATCCTGGCCGAGGCTCAGGATTTGGGCATGAGAATGTGACTTTCGATGGCCCGGCGCGAACGGGTTGGGAAGACGGAAGCCGCACTTCGCGAAGGAAGAGAAAGGGTCGGGACGGGCAGATTTCCGCCCCGGCGACCAAGAACTGTCGCCGGGGACCCCTGAACTGCCGACCCCTCGCAGGCTATATTCGGCATTCGCTGGCGCGAATGCCAGGATTGGGGTGCTTCATGGGTCGGCCCCAACGCGATGGGAAGATCGAAACTGCATTGCGGGAAGGAAGAGAAATGGTCGGGACGGGCAGATTTGAACTGCCGACCCCTCGCACCCCAAGCGACTTCCGCAGAATCGATACGGACTGCTGTTGTCTGCTGAACTCCACTATCGTCATCGGCTTAAGCGCGTCTTGCAACACCCTTCGATTGCTATCGAAATATGCCATTTTCTATCCAGGGTCCCCACAAAAGTCCCCACAGTCGGATGGATCCGGCTGAAAGCATCTTGTCGTCAAATAAGCCTTGAATTGGCCCCTCGGATCGATTCCTGCGCACCAATGATCCGCTTGGAGGCTCAGGGATTGCCCTGTGTTGCCCCGGATTTGCCCTGTGTGCGCCTTGTGGCCCTCGGATGACGTATACCCCGCGGATTCGCCTCCCAAACCGCCGTCATCGGCATGGATCCGCTTATTCCGGCCCCCTAGACGCGGGATCAGCCCCTGAGGTGCCACACTCAGTTATGCCTCGAAGAATCCTTTGGCGTTCTCCCATTCCTTGTCACTTTCGGATTCCCCTCATCGCATTCATGCGAACCTTGAGCCCCGCCGTCGCAGCCAGCGAGCTGCAAGCTTTCTATTCCATCCTCAGCACTTGCATGGGATGAATCGACGCCGCCCGTCTTGCCGGCAGGTAGCAGGCCAGGAGCGCCGCCATCATCAGAACCGCTCCCACCACCGTGAACGCCATCGCATCCAGTGGAGGCACGCCGAACAGCATGCTTTGCATGCCGCGGCCCACGAAGTAAGCGCCAATGAGCCCCAGCGCGAGACCCACCGCGGCCAGCACTGCGCCTTCGCGCACCACCAGGCTCACCACACGTCCTCGCGTGGCGCCCAGCGCCATCCGCAAGGCGATTTCGTGCGAGCGCTGCGCCACGCTGAACGCCATCACGCCGTAGATGCCCAGCGCCGCCAGAAACAGCGCCACCACCGCAAAAACCGCGAACAGGATCAGCGTGAAGCGCTCATCGGACATCGACTCGCTGCGAATCTGATCCACCGTTTCCGGCTGCGCCAGGGCAATCTCCGGGTCCACCGAATGCACCGCCTGGGCAATGCTTTTCAGCATCGACATCGGCTCCTCGGCAGTGCGCACGGCAAACGCTGCCGAAGACCAGGGACTCTGCCAGAAGGGCACCAGCATCTCCTGCGTGAACTGCGTCTGGTCAGGGGCGTGCACATCGCGGTAGACGCCCACAATCTGCCACTCCTGCGGCGGCCCCAGATTCTGCACTCCGGGAATGAGCTGCTCCACGGAGATGCGCGTTTGCAGTGGATCCTTGCCTGCCAGCCATTTCTTCACGAAAGATTCGTTCACCACCGCGACTTTCACGTTGGCCGCCGTGTCTCCATCGTCCAGCGCGCGGCCCTTCACCATGCGCACTCCGAGCGTGGAAAAATAATCCGGCGTCACCATTCCAAAGCGCGTTCCCGGCCTCTGGGACTGATCCGCGTACGCCGGTCCGCCGACGATTGTGAACGGCATCCCGAAGCCCGGGCCGTTCAGCGGATAGCCCGTCTGCGCCGAGGCGTGCTCCACGCCGGGAACTGCGTCAATCCTGGCCAGAATCTCCCGGTAATAATTCGTGATGAGCACCGGATCCTTGGAGCGCGCATCCGGGACCGGCAAATAAAACGCCAGCACGTGGTCCGTCCGGATGCCCACATCCACCTTGGTCAGATTCCAGAAGCTGTGGATCGCGAGCCCCGCTCCGGCCAGCAGCACCAGCGCCAGAGTGAACTCGCCCACCACCAGCACGCGGCGCAGCCGATTCTTGGCCGCGCTGGTGCCGGCGCGTCCGCCTTCTTTCAACGCCTCCGCCGGATCCACTCGGGAGGCGTACCATGCGGGCATCGATCCCGCCACCACGCCGGCGAGCATCGTGGTCAAAAGCGTGAAGAGCAGGATGGGAAGGTTCAGCCGCAGGTCCGCCTCATACGGCAACGTGTCCGGCGGCATCACTGCGATGAGGCCCTGCAGCATCCCGTAGCCCACAGCTACGCCCAGCGCTCCCCCGCCCAGCGCCAGCACCAGGCTCTCGGTGAGCAGTTGGGCAAAGATGGTCCGCTGCCCCGCGCCCAGTGCGCTGCGCACGGCCAGCTCCTTTTGCCGCGTGGTGCCGCGGGCGAGCAGCAGATTGGCCACGTTCACACACGCAATCAGCAGCACGAAGCCGACGGCCCCCAGCAGCAGCCAGAGCATCCGAATCCGCTCCTTGGGCATGAAGTCGTTCTTCAACTCCTCCACATAGGCGCCCCAGCCTTTGTCGCTCTTCGGATACATCTGGGCAATGTGCGCCGTGACCGCATCCATGTCTTCCTGCGCCTGCTTCAGCGTCACGCCTGGCTTGAGCCGCCCCATCACCAGCAGCCAGTGGAAGTCGTGATTCAGCTGCTCCGGTTTGAACACCAGCGGCACAGTGAGCTGATCCTGCCCGTGATCCCAAATCCCGGCTTGCTGCACCCCCACCACGGTGTACGGCTGCCCATCCAGCCGGATGGTCGTCCCCACAATGTTTCGATTCGAGCCCAGCTTCACCCACAGCTTGTGCGTCAACACCGTCACGCGTTCGTGCCCGGCGGTGCCCTCTTCCGGCAGAAAGTATCGCCCCAGAAACGGCGGCTGGCCGATCATCTGCAGCATTTCCGGCGACTGCACCCGCGCCGAGATGTACTCCGGCTGATCCTTAGTGGCGACGTTGAAGCTGGTGCCCGTCCACGCGCAGAGCTGCTGAAAGGCCGTGGCCTGGTTCTTCCAATCCGTGTAATCGCCTGCAGAGACCCCATTGCGGTTGTCCTGAATCTTCGACCACACCATCACCAGCTGGTCGGGCTGCGGATAGGGCAGCTTCGCCAGCAGCGTAGCGTAAACCACGGTGAAGATCGCGGTGTTGGCACCGATTCCCAACGCCAGAGTCAGCAGCACGGTTGCCGTGAGGCCGGGATTTCGCCCCAGCGTCCGCAAACTGAGGCCCAGATTCTGCAGCAGCTTTTCCATCGTTGGGAACCTCGCCGACGGTGCTGATCCTTTGACGTACCCGGCATCGCTTCCGCTCGGTACATGTTTCCGCATGCTACGCACTGTAACACCGGCGACTCTTCCGAATCCTCGAAATGTGACCAGCAGCGACGGTTTGAAGCTGCGGCCCGTTCGCTATTGATCGTCCGGAGAAGTTAATCAAGTGATAACTTCCGGATCGGCGGTAATATGCCCCAAATCAATCATCTCGGCTCGATGAGTGCATCGGCGATGATGCGCTCACCGGCGCCGACCCCTATTTCGCGCCGCTGAGTCAGGCGCGAACTGCGATAACTTCCAGATATTCAGCGGCAACAAAGGTAAGTTCACTCCCTGCCCGATTGTGCGCTGACCACATTGTTTCCAACTCTTCCCGGAGCTTGTTGGACGAACGCTCATCCAGGGAGCCGAAAGCGTGATTGGTGGGCCCATAATATTGCCGGAACAACTCGACAGTTTCGACCGGCG
>JASHTS010000183.1 GCA_030040425.1 Acidobacteriaceae bacterium
GAGGGCACTGACGAGCGAGGCCTGGATTACCTGAAGACCGGCGGCGAGCCGCGTGTCTCCAGCGACGGCGACTGGTCAGAAACTTACGCTTGCCACCTTTTTGACTGGCACTTGAAGACACAGGAGAATCTGGACTGGCTCTCCGGGTCAGCGCAGTGGATCTTCAAGGACTTCGCCTCGCCTCAGCGAGGTGATAACGGTATCCCGAATGTGAATCAGAAGGGTGTCGTCGAGCGCGACCTGACCAAGAAGGAATCGTATTTCGTATTTCAGTCTTTCTGGTCAGAGAAGCCGATGGCCCACATCTACGGTCATAGCTGGCCTGTCCGCTGGGGAAGGAGCGGGCAGTTGCGAAGCGTCCAAGTTTACTCTAACTGCGATCGCGCGGAGCTGTTCCTGAATGGCGTGCCGCAAGGGGAAAAGAGGCGTGACAGCCAGGATTTTCCCGCTGCGGGCCTGCGTTGGAGCGTGGCCTTCGCGCCAGGGCCCAATCACTTGCGTGTGGAGGCGCATAAGTCGGACATTACGGTCACGGATGAAATCAGCCTGATTTACCAGACCGAGCCATGGGGAAAACCGGCCTCCTTCGAGCTTGGTGAAAAAGAGCGCGAAGGGAACAGGATTACGGTCGAGGCCAAGCTTTTCGACGCAAACCAGGTCCTCTGCCTCGACGCTCGGGATTTTGCAAGATTCTCGCTTGCCGGCAATGGCCGCCTTATTGACAACCTGGGAACCACTCGAGGCTCCCGTGAGGTGCAACTGGCAAATGGCCGAGCGGAAATTTCGCTCTACGCGACGGGAGAGTGCGTAGTCGAAGCGGCCATCGATGGGCTGCCCGCGGCTGCGTTCAAGGTCAAGTCATGATTGCCTGGAGCACGGGCGCCTGTCATAACGGCAGCCTCGAGCGCCGCTTCGCCGCACTCACTGATGATGGACAGCACGTTTGGCACAAGCCAAATCCGATCAGTAAGCAGTTGAATTGGCGGTGGTTGGCGCACACGCGATGGGCCAAACGGTGAGTCACTTGCCATCCGTACTCTGCTTCCGGCAAATAATCGCTCGTTCCGTCTCAGGTTGATTCGGGCCTGCGTCCATTTTCAGAAAACCGTTCACGGGAATCGCGCAAGGGGATTCGCCCAGAGCCGATTCAGGCAAGGAGTCCGAGTATTTAGTCCAGACTTAAGCAAAATTCAGTTTGAGAAATGATGCAAGTGCGTCGAGCCGCAAAGATACGGCTCGACGTTTGAATCACGGCGAACACAAGGGCCGCTGAATTCAATACACGGACATGAAAAACACGAACCAAACTAGATCTCTTTGAGGAGGAATGACTCGGATGAATCGCATAGCCAGGTACCTGACGCTTGAACTCCCAGCTTTCCGATGCGCGATGATCGGGTTCGCATTCGTCATTGGATTTGCGTTGGGCCGTCCCGCCTCGGCGCAGAGCGGGGCCGGCTCGATTCAGGGCACGGTCACCGACCCCACGGGCGCCGTCATTGCAGACGCCAACATCCATGTCGTCAACCAGGCCACTGGCGTGGCCGTCGATACAACGACCAATAGCGTCGGCTTTTACCAGGTACCGGACCTTTTCACGGGCACTTACGCTGTCTCGGTGAGCGCACCCGGGATGAAGACTTACACCCAGGCGCTGGAGCTGCTGGTGGCCCAATCTGCGGTCATCAACGTAACCATGACCGCCGGAGCGGTGACACAACGGATTGAGGTGTCGGCCGATACGGTTCAACTCACGACCACCGACAACGGGATTGTGAGCGCGACCCTCGAGAACCAGCGCATCAACCAGTTGCCGCTCAACGGACGCAATCTCCTGCAGTTGACCGCCGAATCGACGCCGGGCCTGGAAGGATGCGCCGAGGATAGCTACGGGGCCTGTCCCAACGGCCTGCAGGGCTATGCGATGTCCTATGTTGCCGACGGAGCTCCCTTGAGCTCCGACGAGTTCGGCGGCTCGCACGTCGGTCAAACCCAGTTTCCTGACCTCGACTCGATCCAGGAAGTTCGCATTGAAACCAGCGGCCTCAGTGCGCAGTACGCCACTCCCGCTACCGGCGTCATCACCACGAAATCCGGAACGAACAATCTCCATGGCTCCATGTTCTGGACAGCGCGCAATAGCTACTGGGGCATCGCCAAGTCAAGGCAGAATGCGCTGCCGGATACACCCTACATTCGCAACGAGGCGGGCGCTTCCGTGGGCGGTCCCATCGTGATTCCGCATCTGTATCACGGCAAGAGCAAATCTTTCTTCTTCTTCGCTTATGAGCGCTATTCGCTTTCGAGCATTGCGGGTGAAAACGCGTATGTATTCCCGCAGGCATGGGAACAAGGCAACTACAGCGGGCTGACCAACAGCTCCAGCGTGCTGCAGTCGCTCTACGATCCGAACACTACGATTGCGAATGCCGCTTGCCCGGTGCCCAACAGCGCCAGCACCACCGACAATCCTTATTGCCGCACAACCTTCACAGAGGAGTATAACGAGGGTACTTCCGGGGCCAATCCCTCGGTCAGCAATTGCAACGGCGCCACCAACTGCATCCCTCTGAGCCGCCTGTCCCCGGCAGCCCAGGAGGTCTATGCCATTTCGCCTCCACCCACTGCATCGCTGACCAACGTGAATCCCCTGGTTACCTACAACCTGAATGCGCAAAATCCCACCGAGCTGCGCGCGCCCGACTATACCTTCCGGCTCGATCAGGACTTTAACGAGAACAATCGCTCCTACCTCCGTTACACCATGACCCCCGTGACAGAGACGGTGTTGCGCAACCAGCCCTCGGACGAGCCGGCCACCGTTGAAGGTACCGTCAACGGCATCCATTTTCCCGCCAACGCCAGTGGCGATACCTTTTATCAGTACGCGCAGTTCGCCACTGCACTTGGATTTACGCACGTCTTTTCGCCCACGTTTTACTCGGAAACCGTGGCCAGCCAGCAGTGGTACCAGGAGCAGAACAACGCCGGTGGCACGCCCCACGCCGATTTTGAAAGCAAAATGGGACTGCCTAACAACTTCGGTGAGGGCGGATTTCCCTATTTTGAGAACATCGTCTTCCCGGTCGATGGAACCCAGTTTGTCTACGGCATGACCACCATCACCAGCGCGATCGACGAGAATCTGGTGAAGACCTTCGGCAAGCACCAGTTGATGTTCGGCGGCCGGGTTCGCCATGAACGCATCGGCTCGAGACCGGATGAGGCCCAGGACAACATTCAGTTCAACGGCGATGCAACCGGCCTGTATAACCCGACTACAAGCCCCAACAATGAGGCCTACGCGAACACAGGCCAGCTGAATGCCGACTTCTTCATCGGCGGCGCAGAAAGCTACGCGGTGAACGAAGAACCGCCATACGAGCACTTCCATCAGTGGGAGTTCGATGCGTATGTGCAGGACAACTACCATGTGGCCCACAACCTGACCCTCAACCTGGGCGTGCGCTACGAGGCGCACCCGGCTATCTGGGAGAAATACGGCTTGATCAACGGCTTCGATCTGAAGAATGACGCCATGGTGCTGGGCGCGCCCATGGCCACGCTCATATCCGAGGGTTACACCACCCAGGCCGCGATCAACAACGACGAATACGACGGCGCCAAATTCGAAAGCGCCGCTGCGGCGGGATTGCCATCCAGCCTTATCTACAATGACGACCTGGTCTTCGATCCGCGCTTCGGCATTGCCTGGCAGCCGATTCCAAAGTGGGGAACCGTTTTGCGCAGCGGCTATGGCATTTATTCCTTTCCCGTCCCGCTGCGCAGCGCCTATAAGAGCGTGGACGGCAACAATCCCTTTCAGCTCGGTTACAGTCAGAGCTTCGTCACCGCCGCCCAGTCTCCCACTTCGACCAACGGCGATCTGCTCATCTGGCCGCAGTCCACGGCATCCGGCGTGAACTACGCAACATCGGGGGCAACTCCCGTCATGGGTGTCAACTCGAGCGGCGCAGTAAACACGAGCACCACCACCGCCATTACGCCGGGCTTCAACAACTATTCCGTGGATCCCGACTTTCCCGTTGACCTTGCTACGCAGTTGAATGTGACCATCGAGCAGCCGTTCAAGTGGAACTCGGCTCTGCGCGTCAGCTACAACTGGGTTCATGGAACCAACCTGGACCAGGAGTACGAATACAACAACCACCCTTCCTCGTTCGTTTGGGAGGTTCTGAACGGCGAGACGACGCCGACCGGCGGAGCGAGCGTTATCGGAACTTCCGCGGCCAATACCTATTCCTCCACGGCTACCGGACCGTATGACCAGACGACCTGGGGCGGCGGCAGCGCCATCGAACAAAAGAGCGGCTGGTCGAACGACAACCAGTTGCAAATCGTCTATCAGAAGCTCTACCACGGCGGCATCGCCTGGCAGGCTCAGTACGTGTGGCAAAAAAATCTGCGCGTAGGCGGAAACTCCAGCCGCGATAACATCATTTATCCGTATCTGGACTACGCCAATGCCGGCCTCTCCACCTGGGTTCCGGTCGCCAACGCGCAGGCGCCCATCACTCCAGCCTTGCCGCCGCATCCTCCCTCCGGCGTAACTTACGGATACTACAAGGCTCTCAACAAGTTCGAGAACTACGGAGCGATGGACGTAGACAACGGGCTGAACTCGACCGCACCTACGCAGCACATGCAGTTCAACTACATCTACGATCTGCCCTTCGGCCGCGGCAAAAGACTCTTTGGCAGCTCCGGCAAGCTCGTGAATGAGATCGTTGGCGGCTACCAGATTGCCGGCGATGGGCAGCTGTTGAACGAGGATTTCTCGATCAACTCTGAAAATTGGGGACCCACAGCCTCCGCAACCGGACCCTCGAGCGCCTCCATTCACGTTTACAAGCACAAATACCCGATTGTCGACTGCTCCAGCGGTACTTGCTATCACGAATATCTTTGGTGGAACGGCTATATTGCTCCGACTGCCAACGCCAATAATTCGTGTTCGGCGCAATCCAACGGAAAGACGGTCAGCAATCTCCCTTCAGGCTACGTGGCCTACCAGACACCCATGGACATCTCCTGCACGGCTACAAGCAAGGACACATACTACGGCGATAACGAAGTCACGCTCACGTTCACCAATGGGAAGACGCAGAATGTCACTTACCAGCCCGGGCCCAACGCGGGCACGGGCGGCAGCGATCCCAGCGCGTGGTCCGGTGTTAATCCCTTCGGCAAGACCGTTCTTCCCGGCCCATTCAACTTCAACATGGATGCCTCGCTTTTCAAGGTCTTCCCCATCACCGAAGGCTCGAGCCTGCGGTTCAATATGGATGTATTCAATCTGTTGAACAATCAGGGCTCGGTCAACCCAAGTGGCAGCACCGGCGAACAGAACTTAAACACAACCTCCTTCTGGCAGGCGCGTCAGGTACAGTTCTCGCTGCGGCTGACGTTCTAGAAAGCAGCAGTTTCGCCCTCTCGATTGGCAGGCTCCTGCGGCATACGGACTTGACTCCGCAGGACCAGGCGTCTCGGCAACTTTGCCGAAGTTGGGGAGAGGCGAGCGTCCACCGAAAGACGGAGATTGCCGCTCAACCTTCCATGACCGCGGCCTGCAGGTGCTGGCGCTTCGGCAAGGTTCCGTTGCGCGCCTCCGGGTCTCCGGCCAAGACTGAGCGTGGCGGCAGCGAAACCACGCAGGCCAACCGGCAACAAATACTGTTTGATCGGAGCCGACGCGGCTCGTACGAATAGAGCGGCGTGGCCACTGATGCCCCGGAGGAGGCGCTGGTACGCTGATCCAGGATTACGATGCAGTCGTCCGGATGCGCCCGCGGTTCCCACCGTATGGGATTATGATGGAAGCGTCCAGGTGCGCGGCAAGACCAAGGTGGATGTGCAAGTGCGACACGGCGTGCCGACGACTGTGGTGATTGAATCTGGAATGGCGCAAACGATCAAGCCGCGCAATCCGTGGCCCGCAGAGGCAGTGGATGTAGTGTCCGGCACTGCAAAAGTCGTTGGGGCAGCCACGGGCGAGGAAATCACTTTTACCGCTGCAGGCACCAACAATCTCGTCGAACGACACGATATGCCGACTGTGGAACAGGAGTTTCAGCCGATCGGTGGAACAGCGGCTACGAGGCCGAAAAATCTTGGACCGGCGCAAATTGGTATATTCCGAGATCCTGATTAATCGAGGGCTCCGATTGCGCGTTCGCAGAGACCCAGGAGTGTGGCCTTGATCCTTCGTCATTTTTCCGCGCTCCTTGCCCTTGCGGGCATGCCGTGGGGTTACGCTACGCTCGCCCATCCGCAGCCAGCTTCGCGAACGTCGTTTCTCTATGTCGGTACCTATACGCTCTCATCGAGTAAAGGTGTTTATCTTTATCGTTACAACGCGGACACTTCGCAACTTGAATCTATGGGACTCGCGGCGGAGCTGGCGAATCCGTCATTCGCCGTCGCCGATGCCTCGCATCGCCACTTGTACGTGGCTACGGAGATGGGGAATCGCGGCGATGCGCACCGCGGCGGCTGGCTCAATAGCTTCGCGATCGACCCCCGCACCGGTTCCCTCAGGTTTCTGAACAGGGTTGATTCGGGCGGGGAGGCTGCGTGCCATCTCGCGCTCGATCACACCGGCCGGATCCTGTTTGCCGTAAATTACGACTCGGGCAGCGTGGTCTCGTTCGCCATCAATCCCGATGGAAGCATCGGCAAAAGATCCGGCTTCGATCAGCACTCCGGATCGAGCGTCAACCCAACACGGCAGCTGGACCCTCATCCTCATGAGGTCGTGCTCTCACCCGACAACCGCTTCCTTTTTGTCCCAGACCTTGGAACGGACCGTATCTATATATACGATGTGGACGCGGCCCGCCGCTCGTTTTCCCCGCATCGTCCAGATTTCATTAATGTGCCTGCGGGCCTGGGCCCGAGACATCTAGTGTTCGGCCCGGGCGCCAGGTTTGCCTATCTGGTCTGTGAAATGGGATCGAACGTGGTCGTCTTCTCCTACGATGCGGCGGATGGCGCCATGAAAGAGATTCAGACCATCTCCACTCTGCCCGGAAATTTCACCGGCGAGAATGCGTCGGCAGAAATTCAGATCGACCGATTCGGTCGATATCTTTATGCTTCAAACCGGGGCGACGACAGCATCACCGAGTTCGCGATCGATCCGCGCAAAGGGACACTTACGAAGATCGAAGTTGTGCAAACGGGAGGAAAGTGGCCGCGCAATTTTGTTCTCGACCCGGCGCAAAAACATCTGCTTGTTGCCAACCAGAACTCGAACGATCTCTCACTCTTTTCCATCGATCCGAAAAACGGTCGGCTCACCCACATTGAACAAATCGGCGGTATCGGCGCGCCGGTGTCGCTCTTGTTTGTTCCCGCGCAGTGAATGGTCGACCCCAAATCTGAAGCGCGAGGCCACGGGGACAGCTGAGGCCTTAATTCCGCGAGCGATCGAGGTCTCTTCGTTTCCGGAGGACATTCGGCATTTTCC
>JASHTS010000184.1 GCA_030040425.1 Acidobacteriaceae bacterium
CATCCCCGAAGAAAATCTCCTCGGCGCGGAAGGCGAAGGCTTCATCGACGCCATGCGCGTCCTCGATGGCGGCCGCATCTCCATCGCCGCTCTCGCCCTCGGTATCGGCCGCGGCGCGCTCGATGCCGCGCTCAAATACGTGAAGGAGCGCCGCCAGTTCGGCAAAGCCATCGCCGAGTTCCAGGGCATCCAGTGGAAGCTCGCCGATATGGCCACTGAGCTCGACGCCGCGCGCCTGCTCACGCAGCGCGCCGCCGTCCTCAAGGATGCGGGCCGCAAGACCACGCGCGAGTCCTCCATGGCCAAGCTCTTCGCGAGCGAGGTCGCGGTGAAAATCTGCGACGAGGCCGTGCAGCTCTTCGGCGGTTACGGCTTCATCAAGGACTACCCGGTCGAAAAGTTCTATCGCGACGTCAAGCTCTGCACCATCGGCGAAGGCACCAGCGAGATCCAGCGCATGGTCATCGCCCGCGAAATCCTGAAGGTTTACCCCTCACGCGGATGAATCATGAGAACCAAAAGGTGTGTGGCTTTGTATCAGGGCACGACTTCAATCGTGCCGAACCGGCGGCAACATCAAGCGGGCTTTAGCCCCCGGGGCTCTGTGACCTGCCTCTTCGTTTTCGTGAATGTCCAAATCTCCGACTCACTCAATCCGCAAGCCCGCTTGGGCGGGCGCGAGACGGTAGCCCCAGGCGTTAGCCCGGGGCGATAAAGACCATGCCGGATGCCGTCAAACTCGTCGAATGCCCACGCGATGACTAGCAGGGCCTCGCCGGGTGCCCCCGGTCTCGCTTTTGAGACCGGGGAAACCACCGCCCCAATCGCACGAACTGGGTACCCATCCTCGCGACGCCTTTGTTCTTGTCGCTACAGCGGTTTCAGAGTTGCTGTATCCCGAAGCCGTCGAATCTCAAGTCGCTCTTTCCTCAAGAAAGAGCCACCTTAAACGGAGCCGGAAACGGCTACACTTACTCTGAAACCGCTCTGGAACTGGTTGCATAAATGGCATCGTAAAAGGGCACGGCTTGTCGCGCGTCCCCATCGAGCGATTTGTGCTCGATGGGGTGACTTGAGCCGGGCCGCAAGAAACCGCATAAACATTGGGGCTTTAGCCCTGAGGGACGTTTCCATCTCGTCTTCGCACCATTTATGCAACCAACTTAAGGAGCCTCTTCGCCCCAGCGAACTCTCTCATTTTGCGGGTGAGGGAAATATACCACCCCGCACGAAAACGGCGCCTTCATCCTAAACGCGATCGGTCGGTCTGAGTGGAACCTTTGAACCGCATTATAATGAATGTTATAATAAGACTCCGAAGGCTCCGCATGACCAAACTCAAAGTGACCACCATCGGCAGCTCGGCCGGAATCATTCTGCCCAAGGAAGTTCTGGCGCGCCTCAAAGTCTCCAAAGGCGACTCGCTCTTTCTCACCGAGTCGCCCGACGGCTATCGCATTACACCCTACGACCCGGAGTTCGAAGAGGACATGGCTCTCGCCCGCAAAGTGATGCGCGAGCGCCGCAACCTTCTCCGCGAGCTGGCAAAGTGACCGCCCCTGCTTGGCGCTGGGTCGGGGAGAGATCGGTCCTTGCGGTGCACGACGAACAAATCGCCGAGCACGGTGGCCTGCCCGGCCTGCGGGACTTGGCCTTGCTGCAGTCGGCGCTGGCGCCGCCGCAAAACCTTGAAGCCTACGGCAAGCCGGACGTTGCCGGTCCCGCTGCCGCTTATGCCGTAGGCATCGCCCGCAATCACCCGTTTCTCGACGGAAATAAGCGAACTGCGTGGGTCGTCATGGAGGTCTTTCTCCTCAAGAATGGCTGCGAGCTCCTCGCGACTGATCGAGAAAGCCTGCCGGCGATGCTCTCCGTCGCCGGCGATTCCATCCCGGAAAAAAAATTCGCCGCCTGGCTCCGCGCCCGCATCCGGCCGCACCGCTAGGAAGCTCGAATCATCGCCCTGCTCGGCGCAGAACGGGCGCAACCTTTCGCCGGATTCCCGCAAACGCGCCCTGCACCTTGTCGTGTGAGCGCGGTCACACGGCAACGACGAAACCCCTGCCATTCTCGACTCGAAAAACTCTGCATCGTCTGCCGGGGCGGGATCGGGAACTCCCGCTCCAATGCCGCAAGTAACGTGACTGCAAGAAATCGCCGTCCCATCCGGCTCGCGAAACCTCACCCTGTGCCGATGGAGGGAACCAGCACCAACCCGCGCCGGCACCGTCGCCTGGGTAATAGGCCGAACACATGGCTGCAAGCTACTCCTCCATTCCGCTCCCTCCGCCCGCCCTGAAGACGCTGGGCTTCCCCAGGGCAAAGGAAAACACGGCGCGCATCCGCCTGGTTCTCGGCTTCGAGCGTATCCTGCGCGCGCTCATTTGCCCTCGCCACTCCTGGAACTGGCCCCGGCCCTTTTGCGGCGAAATCCACCAGGGCTTCGACGCGCACCAGACCTGCTTCAAGTGCAACACCGAGCGCTTCTACGACTCGCATCTGCTCAGACCGGGCCCCCTTTATCGCGTCCGCGTTCCGGAGCCCGAGAATGGTGGTTCGCGCCGTCCCTGGGGAAATCTGTTCCAGTTCCCATCCCGCCCGCTCGGCGCCGGGCTGCGCATGCTCACCAGATGGGGTACGCGCGGCCAGCAAGCGCCGCACCGCGCCTCTTGCGCGCAATAGTGCCGGACGATTCCGGCGTTTCGCCGCCGCGTTGAACCGCGGCCACGCGCTACAATGCTTCCATCTTTCCGGCTGTTGCCGCCCATCCTGGAGCCGCCATGCGCAGAATCCTTCTCACCCTCTTTGTGTCTCTCGCCGCCGCGTCGTTCGCCCCGCTGCACGCCCAGGGCGCGCCTCCGCAAACTTCGGCGGGCGAGCCCTACACCATTGAGTACTACTACAAGTGCCAGTGGGGTCATCAGCAGGAGTTCCTCGCCCTCTTCCTCAAAAACCACTGGCCGCTGCTCAAGAGGATTCAATCGACCGGCCGCATCGTCTCCCTCAAAATCGAGTCGCCCGCCTACCACACCACGGAAGACGGTCGCTGGGATTACCGCGTCACCATCGTCTACAAGGATTCGACCGTGGCCACCACCGCCAATCCCGGCGAAGACGCCTTCATCCAGCAGCTCTGGCCCGACCAGGAGACGTATAAGCGCGAAGAGCAGCGCCGCTTCGAAATCCTCCTCGCGCACTGGGACCTGCCCGTCACCGACATCACGCCCAAGTAGAGCACCGTTGCTTGTGAACGCGGCCAACGCCAGATACCCGTTGCTGCATGGTGACCGGTTGCGCCGATCGGTGCGGCCTAATTCTTCGCCACCACCATCAGGCTGACTTGCGTACTTGCGGTGATCGATTGCGCACCGGCGGACGCGCGCCCCGTGATCACAATGGTCTGGGTAGAAGAGGAGGGTGAGCTCACCACGCTGGCATTGCAGCCGGCCATCGCCGTCGCGCCGGTTGCCACCACCGCGATGACCCATACCCCGATCGGCGATCGCCGCCATCTGCGCCGTGCGCCCAGGGGCAGGAAAAACAAAAGAAAGGCGGCCGCAGCCATCGGCCCTGTGCGCCTCGTCCATTCCGAAGCATTTCTCGACAGGGTCGTTGCCGTTTGCACGGTCACGGTGGAGGTTCCGCTGCCGCCGGGAACCGTTGCGCGCGAAAAGCTGCACGTGGTTCCCGCGCTCAGTCCCGGGCAGTCGAGCGTAACCGGCAGATTGAATCCCGTCTGCGGAGTCACGGTGAGCGTGTAGACGGCCGCGCTGCCGGCCCGCACGGTCTGCGTCGTGGGCGCGGCGCTCAGGCTGAATCCCACCGCGGTCAGCGCCACCGTTCCCGACGTGCTCGGCTGGAAATTGTCGTCGCCGGGATAGCTGGCCTCGACGGCATGCGTTCCCGTACCGATAACCGAAACCCCGCCGGCCGTGGCTGTGGCGGTTTCGGTCTCCGCTTCCTGGGCCAGCAGAATGGGTGCCTCAAAATTAGGATAGTTGAGAACCGCGGCGATGTCGCTCAGGCCGTCGCCGTTGAAGTCCCCCGCTGCCGCAAAGATCGGGTTGGTGCCTGTCGACGGAGTCGGTCCCGCCGCAAAAGTTCCGTCTCCATTGCCCAGAAACACGCTTGCCGTGTTGCTGCCTGCGTTCGCGGTCACCAGATCGGGAATGCCGTCGCCATTGAAATCGCCGATCGCGACCGAATAGGGAAGATTGCCGGTGAGCAGGGTTTGCGCGGTGGGCGTGAACGTGCCGTCGCCTTTGCCCAGCAGCACCGTGACCGTCGCGGGGTAGTTGCTGTCGGAGGCAAGATCGGCCACCGCGAGATCGAGAATGCCGTCGCCGTTCAAATCGCCGGCGACAACGTCGATGGGGCTGTAACCCACAGCGGGCTCCGCTGATTCCGGCGTGAAGGTGCCGTCGCCTTTGCCCAAAAAGATCTCCACGGAGCCGGGCACGTCGGTGCCCGAGCCCAGCGTGCCTTGATAGGGAAAGATGGTTGCGGCAATATCGGGAATCCCGTCGCCGTTGAAATCGCCTGTCGTAACCGAGGTGACGTCGTTGGTGGCGGCCAGGGTTGAGGCCACCGTGAAGGTTCCATCGCCTTTGCCGAGCAGGATCGTCAAGCCCGTGCCGCTCGTCACCACCAGGTCGGGAATCCCATCGCCGTTCAGATCGGCCGCGGCAATCTCGTAGGCGTTGGATACGGGAATATTGGGCTGAGGGGTAAACGTGCCGTCGCCGTTGCCCAGCAGGATCAGGACGCCGCTGTTCGCGTCGGCCAGCGTAACGGCCAAATCCTGTTTTCCATCGCCGTTGAAGTCGCCCACCGCAAGGAAATTGGCATTGTAGCCAGTGGCGGCTATGGAGGGCGCCGCGGTGAATGTTCCATCTCCATTACCCAGGAAGACATCGATCGAAGCCATTGGCGTGAAGATGCTGTAGACAGGCGCGGCCAGGTCGAGTTTGCCGTCGCCGTTGAAGTCGCCGACGGCGACAGATTGCGGATAGGGATCGGTCGACGGATTGGAGGAGTTGCGAAAACTGAGCGTGCCGGTGCTGGCTGGCTGCGCGCTGAGCGGCGCCGTAGCCACCACATCGTTGGAACTGGCCGTATCCAGGAACGAGACCGTGCCGCTTGGCGCAACGGCCCCCATGCCCGTAACTGTGGCCGTCAGCGTGTAACTCCCCGGGGTCCCTGAGGAAGTGATCGTCGTCGTGCTGGCATCGAGCGGGGCCGCGGTCACGGTCAACGTGGAAGCGTCCGAGGCGCTGCCCGCGCATGGCGTCGCAGCATGCGGAGTTCCCAGAAAGACTGCCTTGTAACTGTGCGTGCCCGGTCCGGGCACGAATTTGATCGCCGCCGTTCCCTTGTTGCTCAATTGCGCCGTGCCCATCAGGTGAATATCGCTGCAGAGCTTCGCCGTGGCGTCACAGAAGTTCACCTGGCCTGGAACCACCGCCGCGCCCGCGGCGGTCACCGTGGCCGTGAGCGTGACCACCGTGTTCTGGGGCGTGATGGTAACGGCATTCCCGCCCGCCGTCACCTCGAGCGTGGTTGTGGTGGGGGCAAGAGGCGTCTGCGCTGACATGGCGCAGGCGGAAAAGAAGAAAACACCAAAGGCTTTGAAGTAGCTGTTCACGTACTCCCCCTGTACGCGGACCGGCGCAGATGCATCGCGTTCAAGTTCGTTCGTGCAGCTGAAGGATGCCTCGACAGCTTACATCATTTCAGAGTGAGCCGGCGCAAAAACCACTGTATCTC
>JASHTS010000185.1 GCA_030040425.1 Acidobacteriaceae bacterium
CACCGGTTTGCCGTGCAAGTTCCGGGTCCCACGTGGCCGAGAGATTCAACGGCGCCGGAAACACCGTCCCCGTGTTGAAGCCGTGCAACCCCTCCTCAATAAATATGGCCGGGATGCCGAGCCGGTTGTGCGCGATCACCCAGCGCTGGACCGCGTTCGATTGGACCGGCGTGGGGTAAAGATCGTGAATGCCGCCCACGCCTAGATTGCCGAAGAGCGCTTCGGCCTTCTCGGGATCGAACACTGCATCCGCCGCTGCGTGGGTGTCGTCTGTGCGCTTATCCACCAGCGATTGGGCCCCTGCATACAGATCGAGCTGGCGCACCTTTTCCTCCAGCGTCATGCGGCTGAGCAGATCGTCCAGGCGCTGCTCGACGGGCGCGGTGCGCTGCCTGTAGATTGCATTTGCGGGAACAGTCTCCTGGGAGAAGGCCGCCGAAGCGGCAGCCGCGAGAATGAGCGCGCAGATTGACGGAAGAAAGCAGTGATGCAAAGGAGCGAGCTTCGCGCGTCGCGTGTTGCCACGGAAAGCGGCTCCCGACCGGCTTGCACAGCTCGACATAATCATTCGCAGTTTTCCCATCCTGGAGAAAAGTTCGGCAGAGGCTCTGCTTTTTTCCGTGCAGCCAGGTATGGTACACACTTGGCCACGCTGAAGGCAAAAAGTTTGGTCAATTCGCATCGGCCGCAACCGCGTCCTCATTGCTCATGGACGGCGGCACGTCTTGAGGTGACGAGCCCCAACTGAAGTTGGGCCGATCGCCCATTTCAAGAACCAGAGTGGCGCCGTTCGCGATGTCCGACTGGCTGAACCACGGCTTGTCCAAAGGCTTGCCGTTTAACTGGGCTGACTGGATGTATTTGTTGCGCGCAGAGACGTGGTCCGCAAGAATGGTCAGATCCTTGCCGTTTCCCAGCCGGATAACACTTTTTTCGAAGATCGGGCTGCCGATCTCAAAGACCGGGCTGCCGGGACAGACAGGGTAAAACCCCAAGGCGCTCAGCACGTACCACGAAGACGTTTCGCCGCCATCGTCATCGCCGGGGATTCCCAGAGGTCCGTCCCCATACCAGACATCCATCACCTGGCGCACGCGCCGTTGCGCCTTCCAGGGCTGCCCTGAAAAATCGTAAAGATAGGGAATGTGGAAACTCGGCTCATTGCCTTGTGCATAGAGCCCGATCAGCCCGGTTGCATCGGGAAACTGCGCGAGGAATTTGTATTTCGGGGTTCCATATTGCTCGACAAAGAGCTGATCCAATTTGTGATTGAAGGCATCGCGGCCGCCCATCAGATCGATGAGGCCGGCCACATCGTACTGGACATTGAATGTGTAAAGCCAGGCGTCGACCTCGGTGAAGTAGTCGCGACCGCCTTGCCCGCCGCCTAATTTGGGATCGAAGGGTTCAATCCAGCGGCCGGCGGCGTCCTTGGGGGCCATAAAGCCGATGGCGGGATTAAAAAGATTGCGGTAGTTGTGTGCGAGATGCGTAAAGTACGTTGCGTCGTCCTTCTTGCCGAGCGCCCGGGCAAGCTGCGCGATAGCCCAATCGTCATACCCGTTTTCAAGCGTGACGGAAACTGCCTGCCGGCGCTCGCCCGTCACCTCCGGCACGGTCTCCGGTTCGCCGGGATCGAGAGCCGGGAAAAAGCCCTTCTCGAAGTAAATCTTGTCCAGAGGAGTCAGCGCAGCCCGGCTCCAGGGCAGCATTGTTGTCTGCGTTGCGTTCTTGCGAATCGCCTGGTAAGCCTCATCTACATTGAAGTCCCGATAGCCCTTCGCGTACGCATCGGCAATCAAGATTGCCGCATGGTGCCCGATCATCACCGCCTGTTCTCCGGCCACGGACGGAAAAGACGGCATCCATCCGCTCTGCTCATACATGCGGATGTACGAGCGGATCATATCTTCCTGCTGCCTCGGATCGAGCAGCATTTGCAGCGGATGAAGCGAGCGGAATGTGTCCCACAGCCCGTCGTCGATATAGAAGTCGTGTCCCTGCGCATCGTGGACCCTATGGTCATAGCCGCTGAAGTAACGCCCATCCTCGGTGATGTCCGTCATGCGTCCGAGCGAGCGATAAAGGGCCGTATAGAAGATCGTCCTCTGGCTTTCCGTGCCGCCGGTGATTTGAATGGCGGAGAGCGCGTTATTCCACGCCGCGCGAGCCTGGGCTTTCACGCGATTGAAGTCCCAGCCGGGTATCTCGCCCTCCACATTGCGGCGCGCCTGGTCGACACTGATGTAGGAAATGCCAACTTTGACCTCGATTGTCTCGCCCGCGGCAGCCGGTGTGTCGCTGACGAATCCGATATTGTCCCCCGACTGCGTCTTCTCTGAGGACAGCGTCCCGTTCCGCCAGGTCCTGGAGCCGGGCAGAGGACGCGAGAACTCGGCGTAAAAATACTGGCGGGTTTCGCCCGCTGAAGTTAGTGTGTGCACAATGGTGCCGTCAATGGGCTGGCTGCCCGCCACAGAATTGTCATTCAATACTTCAAGTTCAGCCTGTCGACCCAGGCTCAGCGAGAGATGCGCATGCGCGCTGGCCGGAAACGTGAAGCGATAGTAAGCTGCATCCGGCGTAACCGTCAGCTCCGCCCTGGCGTTCCAGCTCAGTAGATCCGCCTCATAATAATAGGGCGTAGCGATTTCGAAGTCGTGATCGGACTCCGATGCATAGGCCGCCTCAGTTGTGCCGGCACTGCCGGTGGAGGCCATCAGCACCGCCGGACCGGCCGGGAAGCCATAGACCTTATCCGCAAGATAGCGGTCGTCAATGCCCGGCGTGGTGATGGGATAAAGGCGCGCCATTCCGTGCGGATATTGCACG
>JASHTS010000002.1 GCA_030040425.1 Acidobacteriaceae bacterium
TGGCGGAGAGACTGGGATTCGAACCCAGGTTAGAGTTTCCCCTAAACACGCTTTCCAAGCGTGCGCCTTCAGCCACTCGGCCATCTCTCCGCGGCGTGGTGGTCTGCCAGTGACCATGATAATCGAAAGGCGAAGGGGAGGGTGTACAGACGCAAGGGGACGGACGGCCGAGGGTACGCGTTGCTGCGCGGAAAGCAAAAAGCGCGGCTCGATTCCCTCGTCCCTATGGGGCTCAAGGATTCTTTTTGCGCATGCCCCGGGATTTCGCTTGTCGTCTCCAAAGGCGGCCCACAAACTCTCTCCTGGGCTAATCTCCCTGCATCCCTCCGGGATGCGATCGCCGCATCTCCATGCGTCTCTCCGGGATGCATCTGCTACTCCGTCGACCAGGGGCTCCCGCTTCTGAAGCAGGCACTGAAGCCCGTGTCGTTCGCGCCTGAAGCGCGTGCCCTTCCGCGATGAAATCGTTTACTTGGTCCGGGGGGCTGATATATATTGCCGTCTTGCCCGTAGAGGAGAGACGCAGACGGCTCCCTGGGGCACATCTCCCTGAAATGAGGATCCTCCTATGCCCACGATTTCGCGGCGCAGCCTGCTTCGTTCCGGATTGGCTCTTTCCGCTTCTTCGACGGTTGCCCGCTCTGCGTGGGCGCGCGCAGCGGCGCTGCTGGGGAGCGATACCCAGGCCGGCGCGGCTGCGGAAACGGCGGGATTGCGCCAGAAGCTGCTCTTCGATTTTGGTTGGAAGTTTCAATTTGGAAACGGAACCGACCCGGCGAAAGACCTGGGGTTCGGCTACGGGCAAGATGACTTTTCCAAGACCGGCGATTTCAAGTTTGCCAAGGTGGGCTACGACGATTCGAAGTGGCGCACCCTGAACCTGCCCCACGACTGGGCAGTGGAATTGCCGTTTGTGTGGGACGAGGAGCAGAAATCCCACGGCTACAAACCGCTGGGACGGCGCTATCCGGACACGAGCGTGGGCTGGTACCGGCGCGAGTTCGAGATTCCCGCGAGCGACGCCGGCCGGCGCGTTGCCGTTGAGTTCGACGGGGCTTTTCGCGACGTGCTGGTGTTTGTCAACGGCTGCTTTATCGGGCGCAATGACAACGGCTATGCGCCCTTTCGCTTCGACATTTCTGATTTTCTGGCCCTGGGCGCGAAGAACTGCATTGTGGCGCGCGTGGACGCGAGCTTTGGCGATGGATGGTTCTATGAGGGTGCGGGCATCTACCGGCACGTCTGGATGACGAAGACGGACGCGCTTCACCTCAAGCCGCTGGAGAGCTGGGTACGCAGCGAGTTGCACGGCAACTCGGCGGCGCTTACGCTGAGCGCGACGGTAAGAAACCAGGGCGCAAAAGCGGAGAGCGCGCGCGTGACGTGGCGGATTGTCGACGCCCAAGGCGAGACCGTGGCGCGGGCGGAGTCAGGGGAGCAGAGCGTGGAAGCCGACGGCACGGCAGAGTACACGGCGAAGGCCGAACTGGCCGGCGCGAAGCTGTGGTCATTGGATGAGCCGCATCTGTACGCGGCCGAGGTGACGGCGGAGACCGGCGGGACGGCGCGCGATATGGAGCGGTTCCGTTTTGGTGTGCGCACGGCGCGGTTCACCGCGGACAAGGGATTCTTCCTCAACGATCAGCCACTCAAAATCCAGGGAACCTGCAATCACCAGGATCACGCCGGCGTGGGCGCGGCGCTGCCGGACCGGCTGCAGTACTTCCGCCTGGGCGTGCTCAAGGAGATGGGCTGCAACGCGGTGCGCACCTCGCACAATATGCCTACGCCGGAGTGGGTGGAGGCGTGCGATCGCATGGGCGTGATGATGATGTGCGAGACGCGGCAGATGAGCTCCAGCCCCGAGGGACTGGCGCAGCTCGAAACCATGATCAAGTTCTACCGCAACTCGCCGTCGATCGTTCTCTGGTCGATCGGCAATGAGGAGTGGCACATGCAGAACGACATGGCCGAAGAGGGCGCCAAGGTGGGCGCCACCATGGTTGCGCGCTGCCATGAGCTCGATCCGACGCGCGTGGTTTCGGCGGCGGTCAACGGGGACAACAAACAGGGCGTCTCCGATGCGCTCGACATCATCGGCTTCAACTACAATCTGCAGTTTCCGGATGGATTCCACCAGACGCATCCCTCCAAGGCGCTTTTCGGCTCGGAGACGGCGAGTGCGATTTCCACGCGCGGCGAGTACGAAACGGACCCGCTGCGCAACATTGTGAGCGCGTATGACCTGAACCAGCCGGGATGGGGCGAGACCGCGGAGCAGTGGTGGACGTTTTACGGTTCGCGGGAGTGGGAGGCGGGCGGATTTGCGTGGACGGGGTTCGACTACCGCGGCGAACCCACGCCGTACGGATGGCCCTCGATCAATTCGCAGTTCGGGATTATCGACACGTGCGGATTTCCCAAGGACACGTTCTTTTATTACAAAGCGTGGTGGGGCAAGGATCCGGTGCTGCACCTGTTCCCGCACTGGAACTTCGAGGGCAAGGAGGGCGACGAGATTCCGGTGTGGGTGCACTCGAATCTCGATTCGGTGGAGTTGTTTGTGAACGGCGAAAGCCTGGGCGCGAAGTCTGTCCCGCACCTGGGCCACGTGGAGTGGAAGGTACGCTACGCGCCCGGCGCGATTGAAGCCCGGGGCACGAAGAACGGCAGCGTGGTCTTGACGGAAAAACGTGAAACCACCGGGCCCGTGACGGCATTGCGGCTGAGTGCGGAACGCACGGAGATCGATGCGGATGGCGAGGACGTGGCGGTGGTGAAGGTGGAGGCGCTGGACAAGGACGGACGCGCGGTGCCGACGGCGGAGCATCTGCTGGCGTTCAAGGTTTCCGGCGAGGGCGCGCTGATCGGCGTGGGCAATGGCAATCCGAACTGCCAGGAGAGCGACAAGGAGCCGCAGCGGTCACTCTTTAACGGACTGGCGGAAGTGATCGTGCAATCGACCAAGCAGGCGGGCGCAATTCAAATCGAAGCGGTGAATCAGGTGCGTCACCAGGATGTGGCTCCGGCCACGCTCACGATTACCACCAGACAGGTGACGCTGCGGCCGACGGTGCCGGAGGTCTAGGTTTCGCCCGGATCGGAATCGTTCAGCGTCGAGGCGACCAGGTCGCGGAAGGCGGCCATCGCCGGTGACACCCATTTATCTTTGTGCCAAAGAATGTGGGTATGAATGTCGAGTGGCGGCCCGGTCCAGCGCAAGGCTTTGAACTGGCGCTGGCGCAGCTCGCGGGCCACGACGATGCCCGGCAGGAGTCCTATGCCCATGGCAGCGGCGATGCATTGCTTCATGGCTTCCACGCTGGAAAATTCGGTAATGTTGCCGGGACGAACGTTCTGCAGGGTCAGGATGCGGTCGAGCTTGTTGCGGTAGCCGCAGCCGACTTCGGTGAGCAGCAGCGTTTGTCCGGCGAGGTCGGACGGATGGACTTGAGCCTTGCGGGTGAGAGGATGGCTGGCATGGGCGAGGAGAAGAATTTCCTCCGTGCGCAGCGGCACTGAGACCAGCGCGGCGTTCGATAAGCCGTCGGCCATGCAAATCACCATGTCCAGCTTGCCGGTTTCGAGCTCAGAGACGAGGGTTTCATTCAGGTGCGGGCGGAAGCTGAGCTCGACATGCGGAAACCGCTGGCGAAAGGTGCGCAGAGTGGGCGGGAGGCGATAAGTAAGGATGCTCTCGGGCGAGCCGATGCGAAGCGGCCCACTGGGCTCAGAGCCGGCGCGCAGAACGCGCTGGCCCTGCTCCATGGCGGCGAGGGCCTTCTCGGCGAAGGGTTGAAAGCGGCGGCCGGCGTCAGTGAGCGCGACGCGGCGGCCGAGGCGGTCGAAGAGCGGCATGCCCAGTTCTTCTTCGAGAGCGCGAATCTGCGCCGTCACGTTTGACTGCACGGTATGCACTTTCTCGGCGGTGCGCGTGAAGTTGAGCTCTTCGGCGAGAATGCGAAAGATTTGAAGCTGCCGAACTTCCATCGGGCAAACTCCGGCTGGCGATCAATCTCTAGTTCAGATCGAATCTATTCTATCAATCTATTGGACGAATAATCAAATTGGCCTCAGACTCGGGGAATGAGAGTCGAGACTCCGCAATTCCGCTTCCTGTCGCTGGCATTTCTGCTGTGCATCCTGATCTATGGAGGGCCGATTCTCGGCGGGCAAACCGTGGGAGAGCCGGAGGCGGGCGGCGTTGAGCCCGCGCACGCGGCCGAAGCAGCTCCGGCGCTGGTGTTCCTTTCGCAGCGCCCGCTTTCGGATCGCGCCTGGGCAGCGCTCTTTGTGGCCGTGCGCGCGAGCTTGCAGGAAGCCGCGGCGGAGGTTCCCGCGCTGGACACGCGTGTCGAATTGATCCGCGGGGACGCCTTGGATTGGGGAGCGGTGGTGCCACGGTCGGTGACGGTCTACCTTCACGGCGATTGCACCCTGCATCCCATGCCCGGGCCATTCCCCATGGGCGAGCCGCTGGGATGGGTAATGAAAGTGGGGCCGTGGATCCAGCCAATGATTCACGTGGAGTGCACGCCGATCGGGCAGGCGCTCGCGCAGAGCGGGGAGTGGATGAGCCGCGATCAGCGGATGGCGGCGATGTCCGGCGCCATGGCGCGGGTGATTCTGCACGAATGGGCGCACGTTGCCACGCAGAGCAGCGCACACGGAGCGGAAGGCATTACCAAGGCGAGGTTCGGCGTGGCCGACCTGATTCCCAGGAGGTGCGACCCTCGGGTCTGCGTTGCCCGCCGATAAGCGCGCTGCCGGGGGAAGTTGGGTAAGAAGTGGAATTTGCGCCTTTGGGCCTGGTTCCGGATTGAAACCCGGGGCCGGGCAGTTCAATAGAGTGCACAAAGGGATACCACCTTCGGGTCATCCAGCGGGACGGTGCGCAAGACAGATGACTATAATTACGGGAGAAGGGCGCGAATTCGGCGTTTCCGTCTGAATCCTTTCTGAAGGGAATCCCGCCAAATGGCGACAGGAGACCTGGCCCTGGGTCAAGAGCAGGGCGCAATCGGCGCGCGCCAGCGCGTGACAAATGATTTCAGCATTATCGTAGCTACGGTCAACGGCTCCGGCTCTCAATCTGCCAACAGCGTGCTGCTGAAGAGCATCTTCGGCATGGGCGTTCCCGTGAGCGGCAAGAACCTGTTCCCGTCGAACATCGCCGGCCTGCCCACGTGGTACACGATCCGCGCCAGCAAGAACGGGTATGTGGCCCGCAAGCGCGACTCCGAAGTGCTGGTGGCGCTCAATCCGGAGACGGCGCGCGAAGACATGCTGGCGCTGCCCGCCGGCGGCGTGGCCATCTATGAGACCGGCCTGAACCTGAAGCAATTTCGTGACGACGTGGTGTGCTACCCGGTGCCCTTCGACAAGCTCACAGCTTCGGTGTGTCCCGAAGCCAAGCTGCGCAAGCTGGTGAAGAACATGGTGTACGTGGGCGTGGCGGCGCAGCTTCTCGAGATTGACCTGGAGCTGGTGGAGAAGAGCGTGAAGCGGCAGTTTGCCAAGAAGCAGAAGGTCTTCGACCTGAACTTCGGCGCCGTGAAGGCCGGCTTCGATTACGCGGCTTCGACATTCACGAAGGAGGATCCGTTCCATCTCGAGCACATGCACAGCACGGCGGGCAAGATCATCATCGACGGCAACTCGGCCTGCGGCATGGGCGCGGTGTTTGCCGGGGTGACGGTGGTGGCGTGGTATCCGATTACGCCCTCGACTTCATTGATTGAGGCTACGACGGACCTGCTCAAGAAATATCGCGTGACGCCGGAGGGCAAGGCGACCTTTGCCGTGGTGCAGGCGGAAGACGAGCTGGCGGCGATCGGCATGGTGCTGGGCGCCGGCTGGGCGGGCGCGCGCTCCATGACTTCGACTTCAGGGCCGGGCATTTCGCTGATGGCCGAGTTTACGGGGCTGGGATATTACGCTGAGATTCCCGGCGTGATCTTCGACGTGCAGCGGACCGGACCGGCGACGGGCATGCCCACGCGCACGCAGCAGGCCGACCTGCTCTCGGTGGCGTTTCTCTCCCATGGAGACACCAAGAATCCGGTGCTGCTGCCCGGCAACGTGAAAGAGTGCTTCGAGTTTGCGTACGCGGCCTTCGATCTGGCCGAGCGGCTGCAGACGCCGGTCTTTGTGCTCTCCGACCTGGACCTGGGCATGAACAACTGGATGTCGGAACCGTTCGAGTATCCGGAGAAAAAACTGGACCGCGGCAAGGTGCTGACGGCGGAGGACCTGAACCGGCTGGGAAGCTTTGCGCGGTATCGCGACGTGGACGGCGACGGCGTCCCGTGGCGCACGCTTCCCGGAACGCGGCACCCGAAGGCAGCTTATTTTACGCGCGGCTCCGGCCACAATGACGCCGCGGGCTACACGGAAAAGCCCGGCGAGTACCAGGCGGTGATGGACCGGCTTACGCGCAAATTCGAAAACGCCCGGAAGCTCGCGCCCGCACCGGTGACGGTGAGGGACCGGACCTCGAAGATCGGGTTTCTGGCCTTCGGCAGCACGGATTTTGCGCTGCGCGAGAGCCTTGACGAGATCAAGAGCGAATACGGCGCGAGTGTGGATTACATGCGCATCCGCGCGTACCCCTTTGCGCACGAGATTCACGACTTTGTCGCTTCGCATGAGCGCGTCTACGTGGTGGAGCAAAACCGCGATGCGCAACTGGCCGGCCTGCTCAAGCTGGACCTTCCCGGCGAGCAGGCGGTAAAGCTGCGCAGCATCCTGCATTACAACGGCCTGCCGGTGGACGCACGCACCATCACCGAAGAGTTCGCGACCAAGGAGGGCCTGTAAATTATGGCAACCGCAACGCCAAGCCCGAAAGTGAATCACATCGGCCTTCCCGTGGTGGAGTACCGCGGCGGCAAGTCGACGCTGTGCGCCGGCTGCGGCCACAACGCCATCTCCGAGCGCATCATCGACGCCATGTACGAGATGGGCGTGCAGCCGGAACGGCTGATCAAGATGAGCGGCATCGGCTGCTCATCGAAGAGCCCGGCTTACTTCATGAGCCGCTCGCATTCGTTCAACAGCGTGCACGGGCGCATGCCCTCGGTGACCACGGGCGCGCTGCTCGCCAATCACACCGTGCAGGCGCTGGGCGTTTCCGGCGACGGCGACACGGCTTCGATCGGCATGGGGCAGTTCGTGCACCTGCTGCGCCGCAACCTCCCCATGATTTACATCATCGAGAACAACGGCGTGTACGGGCTTACCAAGGGGCAGTTCTCGGCCACGGCCGATATCGGATCGAAGATGAAGACGGGCGTGATCAACGATCTGCCTGCCATCGATACGTGCGCACTGGCCATACAACTGGGCGCCACGTTCGTGGGACGCTCGTTCTCCGGCGATAAGAAGCAGTTGCTCGCCATGCTGAAGGCGGCGATCGCGCACAATGGAACGGTGATGCTCGACGTGATCAGCCCATGCGTGACCTTCAACGATCACGAGGGCTCGACCAAGAGCTACAAGTTCCTGCAGGAGCACGACGAAGCGGTCAACGAGATCGGGTTTGTGCCCAGTTTCGAGGACATCGAAGTCGACTACGACTCGGGACAAGTCCTCGACGTGAAGATGCACGACGGCTCCAGCCTGCGCCTGCGCAAGCTGCTTGAGGACTATGATCCGACTGACAAGGCGGGCGCCGTGCGCACGTTGATGGAAGCGCAGGACAAGGGCGAGATCCTGACGGGGGTCTTCTACATCGATACGAAGAAGCCGTCCTTCATCGATCTGCTGGGCCTTGTGGATGAGCCGCTGGCCACGCTGCCGGAGAGCCTGACGCGGCCGCCGAAGAGTGCGCTGAGCGAACTGATGACGAGTCTGCAGTAGCGGCGCGCCGGCGAGCTAGATTTCCCACCAATCGAAAGCGGAGAGGCGCGGGTAATAGAGGCCCGCGCGCAGCAGCGCCTCTGCGCCGTGCAAATG
>JASHTS010000186.1 GCA_030040425.1 Acidobacteriaceae bacterium
CCCATGAGCGATCTGCTGCGCGCGCTGGGCATTGCGGTGATGGAGCCGTACGCGGAGCAGAATCTCGAGCCTGCGCCGGGCGAATTTCCGGATTTGGTGGTGATCGGCAACGCGCTCTCGCGCGGCAATCCGGAGGTGGAGCGCATTCTCGACGAGCACATTCCGTTCACTTCTATGGCGGCTCTGCTGCGCGAGGAGTTTCTCAAGGGGCGCGAGCCGCTGGTGGTGGCGGGGACGCACGGGAAGACCACGACCACGAGCATGCTGGCGTGGATTTTTGCGATGGCCGCGGAGGAAGACCCTGCGTTCGAGCCTTCGTTCCTGGTCGGCGGCGTGGCGGAGAACTTTGGCACCAGCTTTCAATTGCGGCCCACGCGCACGTTCATCGTGGAGGGAGACGAGTACGATACGGCATTTTTCGACAAGGGCCCGAAGTTTCTGCATTATTTTCCGGACGCGCTGATTCTGACGCATGTGGAATACGATCACGCGGATATTTACGAGGACCTCGCGGCGGTGAAGACGGCGTTCAAACGGCTGGTGAACCTGGTGCCGCGGCGCGGATTGATTGTGGCCTATGACGGCAGCGCGAACGTAACGGAGTGCGTGGAGCGGGCGTTCTGCCGCGTGGAGCGCTATGGCTTCAGCGAGGATGCTGACTGGCGAATTCGGAGTCTGCGTCTCGAGTCGGGCTTGATGCGCTGGGAGGTATGGCGCGCGGGGGCGCGGTGGTGGGAGCTGGAGATGAAGCTGGGGGGCGAGCACAACGCGCTGAACGCAACCGCCGCAGCGGCGCTTGCCTTCGATCGCGGCGTGGACAAGGAGACGATTGCCGCGGCGCTGAAGAGCTTCAGGAGCGTGAAGCGGCGGCTGGAGGTGCGCGCGGAGATCGGCGGCGTGACGGTGATCGAGGACTTTGCGCATCATCCGACGGCCATTCGCGAGACGCTGCGCGCGCTGCGCGCACTTTATCCGCAGGCGCGGCTGTGGGCGGTACTCGAACCGCGATCGAACACGCTGCGGCGCAAGGTGCTCGAGGAGGATCTCGTAGCCAGCCTGCGTTTGGCCGATCGCGTGGTGCTGGCGGGTGTCTACCAGCAGCAGCGGATACCCGACGCGGAGCGGCTGCACCCGGAAGACGTGGTGCGCAAGCTGAATGAGCAGGGAACGGGAGCGGAATTATTGGCGGACGCGGATGCGATCGTGAGCGGCATCGTGCCGCGGGTCGAGCCGGGTGACGTGGTGGCGCTTCTTTCCAATGGCGGTTTCGACGGCATCTACGAAAAGCTGCCGGCGCGCCTGAAAGAGCGATTTCCGGGCGCGGATCCATCGGCAAGCTGAGGGGCGCGGATGATCGCTTCGCTGGTCATGCTCGCCACTTTTCTCGCGCTGGGAATTCCGGCGGCGCTGGTCTTCATTCCCTGGGCCATGATCACGGGAGACGCAACGCCGCTTTACAACGCGACACAAGGCATCTCGCGGGCCGCATTCTACCTGGCGGGCATTCGCGTGGAGGTGCGTGGGCGCGAGCACGTTCCGGCGGAAACCGCGTGCCTCTTCATGTCGAATCACGTGTCGAATCTCGATCCCCCGGCGCTGCTTCCGCGAATTCCGGGAAGGACTTCGGCTTTCCTGAAGCGCTCGCTGATGAAGATTCCCGTGCTCGGATATGGATTCAAGCTGGGCGAGTTTATTGCCGTCGACCGCGACGGGCGCGTGGAGAGCGCACAGGAAAGCGTCGCCGCAGCCCGGCGCGTGCTGGGGAAGGGATTGCATGTGACCTCGTTTGTCGAGGGCACGCGCTCGCGCGACGGACACATGCTGCCGTTCAAAAAAGGACCGTTCTATCTGGCGAAGGAGACGGGCGCACCGTGCATTCCGGTGTCGATCTATGGAACCGAAGGCATGATGCGCAAAGGGAGCCTGAAGATTCGTCCCGGGACGGCGCACATTGTGTTTCACGCTCCGGTGCATCCTGACGACTTCGAAACGCGCGAGGCGCTGCTCGAAGCGGTGCGGGCCGCAATTGCGTCAGGGCTGCCGGAGTGGATGCGGTAAGGCATGGAGCAGGGAGCAAGGGACAAGGGGACAAGGGAACAAGGGAGCGAGGGAGCGAGTGCGCGGCGGACTCGCACGCGGCTTTCCAAGAGAAGCACCCGCAGATCCTTCGCTTCGCTCAGGATGACATTCTCAAACTAAATGGCGATTGTGCTACTGCTGGAGGATGGCGTTGTAGCCGTCGTTGAGCAGCTTCATGCGCCAGCTGTTGGCTTCAGCCAGAGTGGCAAACGGGCCCACGCGCACATGGATGAGATTGTCGGCGGGATCGCGGCGGGCGGTGACCGGATAGCCGCGCTTGCGCAGCGCGTCGGTGAGCACCTCGGCGTCTTCCGGGTGGGAGACGGCGGCGATCTGGACCATGAGGCTGCCTGCGGGCGGGGAACCCGACGGCATTGCGGCGCTCTGCGCAACGGCGGGTTGCACGCCGGCCGCCGGCGGCGCCTGCGCTGAGGGTGCGGCTGCGGGGCCGGCAGCCAGGGCAGGATGCACCGCAGGCTGACCCGGCGCAGCGTCGGCCGTTGCCGCAGCAGGGACGACCTGCGCATTCGGGGAGGCGTTTGCGCCGGAGGCTGCGCCGCCCGACGATTGCCCGGCGTCATCTGCATCCGGAGTTTGCGATTGATCGGGCTGCGCCGTGGCCGGAGGCTTGGCGATGGGGTTGCCGGCCTGGAGGGGCTGTGAAGGGACAGGAAGCGCGGCGATCGGTGTGCTGCCGCGATGGCCAACGGCATAACCGAGGCCAAAACAGAAAACGCACAGGAGCGCGAGACCGAGAAAGATGGCGAGCAAGGCGCCGGAGCCGAGCGTCAACTCGGTGTCGCGCCTCGCCTTCACCGGTGCAAGCTCTTCGTCGTCGAAAGTTCCCCTCATGCGCCTTTTCCTGCCTTGCGAAGACACGCCCGGCGGGTATCGCGAATCCTTCCGGGGCGGGGCCGCAAGATCACAACAAGGATACTCTCTCCTTCGACCGGCGGGTGAGGGAATTCGTCATCATAATTGGCGAGCTGGCAAGGCATGCCGTTCCAAGCCGGTGAATCTGCGGTCAATTTCTAAGGCTGATTTGCGGACGGGTTGACGCCGCCAATGGCTTTGTTCAACAGGGTCATCATTTCGATCGGCAACGGAAACACGATGGTGGTGTTCTTCTCGACGCCGATGTCGGAGAGGGTCTGCAAATAGCGCAGTTGCAGGGTCATGGGCTGGGTGGCCATGAGCGCGGCGGCGTCCACCAGCTTTTGCGCGGCGCTGAATTCGCCCTCGGCGTGGATGATCTTGGAGCGCTTTTCGCGCTCCGCCTCAGCCTGCTTGGCCATGGCGCGCAGCATCTGCTCGGGCAGATCCACCTGCTTGACTTCGACCGAGACCACCTTCACACCGAAGGGCTCAGTACGCTGGTCAATGATGGTCTGGATGCGCAGGTTGAGCTTGTCGCGATGGCTGAGCAACTCGTCGAGCTCGACTTCGCCGAGCACGGAGCGCAGCGTGGTTTGCGCGAACTGTGAGGTCTGGTAGACGTAATTGGCTACCTTGATGGCGGCGTCATTGGGATTGACGACGTAGAGCGTAACCACGGCATTCACCTTGATGGTGACGTTGTCGCGGGTGATGACGTCCTGCGGCGGCACTTCGAGCACTTCCTGACGGAGGGAGATGCGGATCATCTGATCGAAGGGCCGGAAGACGAGGATGATGCCGGGACCCTTGGGCGCAGGCAGGGCGCGGCCCAGGCGGAAGATGACCGCGCGCTCGTATTCGCGAAGAATCTTGATGGAATTAAGGAGATAGAGCAGGACGATTACAACGAAAATCAAAACCGGCAACGTTGCATCGGGCATGGGCTTACCTCAGCAGGGATTGTACTCCAGGCGGGAACAGCGGGGACGGCAGTGGTAGCGGAGTTAGCGGGTTGGCGGAGTTAGGGGTCCTGGCGCGCCTTCGACCGCGTGCTGCTACGCCGGCTGCTCGGGAGCGCGGGCTGCGCCCAGGGGCTCGACGCGCAGGATCATCTGCTCGTGGCCGACGACGAGCAAGGGCGTTCCG
>JASHTS010000022.1 GCA_030040425.1 Acidobacteriaceae bacterium
ATCGACGACGTACCTGGTCGAAAAGCTTGGATGGAAGCTCGAACTTGATCCGTCTGCCTGCTTAATACAGCGATTGCTCAAAAGCCCGCGAGCAAAATTCGCCGGCAGTACAAATTGTTTGGGATCTGGCGTGCGTGGCTGGAAGAAAGGGAGGACAATTTTGGCTCCTCAGGTAGGACTCGAACCTACAACCCTTCGGTTAACAGCCGAATGCTCTGCCATTGAGCTACTGAGGAGTGTGTGGCGCTGATTTGTCCAATATCAAGGTAGCAGAGTGAGCTGGAGGCGTCAAAGGAAGGCGGCGCGTGGAGTGCGGGCGCCGCGCGATGCTGTTGCGGTAGATTGGAGTGAGGAGAACAGCGATGGCGCGGATTTCCAGAGTGGAACGAAACGCGGTAAGCGCGGAGACGGCGGCGCTCTTCGACAAAGTGTTTGCGCAGCGCGGCAATGTGCCCAATATGTTCCGCGTGATGGCGCACCGGCCGGAGATTTATGCCACCATGCAGGCGCACTTTGGCGCGGTGCTGAACACGGGGACGGTTCCGACGAAGCTGAAGGAGCTGATTATTGTGCGCACCAGCCAGGTGAATGAGACGCCCTATTGCCTGGCGAGCCACACCCGGTTGGCGCGGAAGCTCGGCTGGAGCGACGACCAGTTGGCGCATCTCGCCGACTGGGCCGCGCGGAGCGACTTTTCTCCTGCCGAAAAGGCGGCGCTGCGACTGGCCGAGACCATGACGCGCAATGCGCACGCGGTGACGGACGAGCAGTTTGCCGAGCTGCGCAGCCACTACTCCGAAGGCGAGATTGTGGAGCTGATGTGCGCGATCGGGCTGTTCAACTACTTCAACCGCTTCAACGATGCCTTGCAGATGGAGCCGACCAAACCGGGCGAAGGCGGGCCGGAGGAAAGTGCGACGCCCGCAGAGGAAGCGGGGCCGCGGTTGTCGCGGAGCGCGACGCTAGCGTGAGAAACCCGCAAGTATGAAACTGAAAATTCCCGAGGGCGCGTTTCGCGCCTATCTGTTCGACTGCGACGGCACGATTGCCGATTCGATGCCGCTGCATTACCGCGCGTGGAAGCAGGCGCTTGACGAGTGGAATTGCCCGTTCGACGAGAAACTGTTCTACGCGTGGGGCGGCAAGCCGCCCGTGGAGATCATTGCCACGCTGAACCGGATACACGGACTGGCGATGCCGGTAGAAGCAGTTGCCGAGCGCAAGGAATGCCTGTATTTCGGGCTGCTCGGCGAGCTCAAACCGGTGGCCGAGGTGCTGGAGCACATCGAGGCAATGCAGGGGAAAGTTCCCTTCGCGGTGGTTTCCGGCAGCACGCGAGAGTCGATTGTGAAGACGCTTACGGCGGTGGGCCTGCTGGACCGGTTCGACGTTCTCGTAGGATCCGAAGACTACGCACGGAGCAAACCCGCGCCGGATGCGTTTCTGGTGGCGGCTGAGAGACTGCGCGTTGCGCCGAAAGATTGCCTGGTGTTTGAAGATACTACACTGGGCATCGATGCGGCAAAAGCGGCGGGAATGGCCGCGGTGCGCGTGCCTTCGCCCCTCGAGCGGAGCGCGGAAGTTGACCGGCGCGCGGGAACCGCGGCCAGCGCGGGCGCGTAAATCACCCCTAGGTCATTGCGCAAGCAGAAGAGGAGGCCGGATTGCCCTCCGTTGACACAACTGGACAATCATTGAGCGCATCGCGCGACACGCGCCGCACAGCTGACGCAGCAATCTTATTAGGAATTGCAACCGCGATCGCGCTGCTGCACGGGCTCACCGATAATCGCTATGGATTTCATCGCGACGAGCTGCAGTTTTTGAGCGATGCGCGGCATCTCGACTGGGGGTTCGTGGCCTATCCACCGTTTACGCCCTTTGTGGAGCGGATCGGGCTCGCGCTGTTCGGCCTTTGGATGCCGGGGCTGCGGCTGTTTTCCGTGCTGGCGCAGGCTGCGGCCACCGTGGTTGCGGGGTTGATGGCGCGGGAACTGGGCGGCGCGCGCCTGGCGCAGATAACAACGGCGCTGGCCGTGGCTTTCTCGCCGCTGCCGCTGTTCGAGGGCACGGAGTTTCAGTACACATCGTTCGATTATTTGTGGTGGGCGCTGATCGCCTATTTCACGATTCGCCTGCTCAAGTCGGAGGACCCGCGATGGTGGCTGGCAATCGGCGCCGGCATCGGGGTGGGTCTCGAGACCAAATACGCTATTGCTTTTTATATTGCGGGAATCCTTGCGGGCGTTGTGCTGACGCCGACGCGAAAGTCTTTCAAGAGCGGGTGGTTCTGGGCGGGCGTGGCGCTGGCACTTTTGATATTTCTGCCCAATCTTCTGTGGCTGGCGCGGCACGATTTCATCTCCTACCATTTTTTGCAGCACATTCACAAGCGAGACGTGGGCGAGGGCCGCGCGGAAGGATTTTTGCGGCAGCAGTTCTGGCTGTGCGCCAACCTGGCCGCAGCGCCGCTGTGGCTTGCCGGGCTGTGGGGCTACGCGCGCGACCGGCGCTTCCGCATGCTGGCGTGGATGGCCGTGGTTCCGGTGGCGCTGTTCTGGATGGGCAAAGGTCGCGGGTACTACACGGCGGGCGTCTATCCGATGCTGGTGGCGATGGGCGCGGTGATGGCGGAGAGATGGTTGTGTTCCCTGCCCCGCTGGGGCCGGCGGACGATCGAAGGAGTTTACTGGGCCGCATTCGTCTTTGTCAGCGCCTACATGTGCGCGGTGATTCTGCCGCTTGCCGCGAGCGGACCTCTGGAGAAATTTGCGCTGCAACGGAACGGCGACCTGCGCGAGGAGTTCGGATGGAACGAGCTGGTGCGAACGGTGGCGCAAATTCGCGATTCGCTGCCTGCGCAGCAGCAGGCGCATCTGGGAATCACGACGGCAAATTACGGCGAGTACGGAGCCATTGAGATTCTCGGCAGCGCGTACGGACTCCCCGAGCCGATTGGCACCACCAATTCCGAATGGCTGCGCGGTTATCCCACGCCGACGCCGACGACGCTGATCGTGCTCGGCCTCAGCGAGGAGCAGGCCAACAGCATTTTCAGCGGCTGCCGGCTTGCGGGACACAACAGCAACTCTGAAGGCGTGCGCAACGAAGAGAGCCAATTTCACCCCGACATCTTTGTTTGCGGTCCGCCGCGAATCCCATGGGCAGAGGTCTGGAAGGAACACCGCGATTTTGGATGAGCGCCTTTTCGTTTGCGATCAATATAACAGCACGGCTACGCGATAAGTTGTGAAAGCGCCTTCGCCTTCGCTGCTTTGCGCGGGGCAACTGCCGATGGATGCGCTGCGATAGCTGCCGGAGCTGAGGCGGTCGGCGAGCGCCTGCGGCAGGCGGTCGAGATCGGAATCCTGAAAGCGCATGATGAAGCGCGGCTGCGGCGCGCCGGCCGGGGCGCGGGGCATGCCGGAGTCCGCGGCGCAGGCGGCGCGGGCAAGCGAGCGATCGCCGAGAATCGAAACGCCGCTGACGCGGATGAGCGAGGCGATCTTAGCTTCGACCTGGGCGGGCGAGAGCGCGGGCGCGGCGTGCGAGTAGTCGGCGACGGCGTAGAGCACGCCGCGCGCGGAGACCACGGCGATGCCGACGTGGTCGACATCGGGACTGAGCAAATTCTGGCGATGGCCGGGCGAGTTCATCCATTCCTCATGTATGGCCGAGGCGGAGGGACCGATGGCGACGTTTTCTTCAATCACGCCGAAGTGGGCGCCGGCCTGCGCAGCGCGCTGGCTTACATCGGGCTCGCCGCCGTAGCGGTGGGCGATGGGGCCCTCCATGGCCATGCGGCGGCAGTGCGCGAGCGCGGCCGCGGCCAGCGCCGGATCCCACGCCAGACGGCCAACGCCGGCTTGCGCGCGGGCCTGGTTGGCAAGCGCGAAGATCTGCTCATCGGCGGAGAGGAGATCGGGCAGCGACTGATCCTGCGGAAAGGCCTGGGCACGGAGCAAAGCAGCGCGGGGCAACGCGAGCGCGAGAACAAGAAGAGATGTGCGCGCAAAAAGGCTCATGCCTCATTAAACACCGGCGCGGGGCGTGAGTGGCTGTATGCTGGGGAACGGAATGCTTTTCCCTCCTTCGAGCGTGTTGCGCGTGGCGGGCAAACGGGCGCGGCGGCAGCCGCTGGCCGTGCTGGGCGTGGTGCTGCTGGCGATCTTTCTGGTGTGCGCGCTGGCCGCGCCGTGGATTGCGCCGTACAATCCGACGGCGATCGACCTGGTGCACCGGCTCCAGGGGCCGTCGATGGCGCACTGGGCGGGAACCGACGAGCTGGGTCGGGACACGCTGGCGCGCCTGCTGTGGGGTGCGCGGATTTCGCTGGCAGTCTCAGTGACCGTGGTTGCGATTTCGCTCATCCTGGGACTGGCGGTGGGCGGCGTGGCCGGTTACCTGGGCGGATGGGTGGACACGGCACTGACCACCTTTGCGATGAATACCTTTCAGGCGCTGCCGGGAATTCTGCTGGCGATTGCGTTTGCGGCGTTTCTGGGGCCGGGATTCACGAACCTGGTGCTGGCGCTGGCCATCGGCGGATGGGCGGGGTACGCGCGGCTGGTGCGGGCGCAGGTGCTGGCGGTGCGCGAGCGCGAATATGTGGAGGCAGCGCGGGCGCTGGGTGCGGGCGGATTGCGGATTTTCTTCCGGCACATTCTGCCCAACATTGTGCAGCCGGTGCTGGTGCAGGCGGCCATCGGGATGGCGGGGGTGATCCTGGCCGAGGCAACGCTCTCCTTTCTGGGGCTGGGGATTCCGGCACCGGCGCCGAGCTGGGGCGGGATGCTGGATGACGCGCGGCTGCACCTGTTCGATTCGCCGCACCTGGTGCTGGCTCCGGCCATTGCCATTGCAGGCGCGGTGCTGGGGTTCAACTTCCTGGGCGATGCGCTGCGCGACGAGCTCGACCCGCGGACGCGGCTGGAGCTGGGGCTGTGATTCGACGCACTCCTTCGGAGAGGATGGCGAAGAGCAGTGCTTTCCATAGAGGCATCCAGCGACGGCTTAAAATCCTGCTTTGAACGCTCAGCTTGTGGGGATTCGCCTATTCGCTTCGCAACCCGGGCGCCCGAGATGGATATCTGCCGGCGACGCTTTTCGGGCTCATATACGTGAGCGCAGCAGCCGGCCTGGTATTGCTCTTGCGAAACCACGGTGATGAGGTCGAGGAGCGAGACGGCGAGAGAGCCGGCCACCCCCCCTCCCTAATCTGGGCGCTAATTCCTTGTTTTCTTCACTTTAGCGAGCGACTTGGGCGCTAAATTCGTGCAAAGAAAAGAGTTGTTTGCAGATTCGTCCAGGCAAAGGACTTACACGGCTCCTGATGGCTCTACTGTCGCAATGCGGGCTCATCGTTGAGACGATTATGGCTCATACGGGCGAAATAATCTGCAAAAGGAGGGGAAGATTTCGAGCTGCAACTCGGCAGGCGGCGCGAGTCAATGAATGCGAAAAGGGCCAATGGGAGTTCAAAGGAGCGATGGCCGCGTGAAGAAGAGAGGCATGGTACTTGGCATCGTCAGCGATACGCACGGACTGCTTCGCCCGGAAGTGCTGCCCGCCCTTGCCGGCGTGGAGCGCATCCTGCACCTGGGCGACGTGGGCCGAATCGAGATTCTCGGCGAGCTCGCGAAGATTGCGCCGGTGACGGCCATTCGCGGCAATGTGGATGGCGAGGGCGCGTGCGCGCGGCTGCCGGAGACAGAGGTGGTCGAGGCCGAGGGCCGCATCCTTTATATGCTGCACGACCTGAAAACGCTGCATCTCGATCCGGCGGCGGCGAAGTTTGCGGCCGTGCTCTCGGGGCACACGCACGTGCCGAACTTTCACACCAAGAAGGGCGTGCTCTACTTCAATCCGGGTTCGTGCGGGCCGCGGCGGTTTGAGCTGCCGGTGACGGTGGGTCTGCTGGAAGTGAGCGCGGAGGGGGAGCTGAGGGCGGAGATTGTGACGCTGCGGGTCAGCTAGAGCCGGTTGCATCCATGGATTGAGGCCGTGCCGGGAATTGCCTCAGGGGCTAAAGCCCCAATGTTTATGCGGCTCTTCCGGCCCGGCTAAAGCCGTGCCCTGGTTACAAAGCCACTCTCGATAGGGTTTTTTGAGCAGTCTGTTTAGTCTCAGAGGAAAGGTTCTTTGCCGCCCACGCCATTGGTGCAACCAGCTCTAGCGGGCCGGCTCGTTTAGACTTTCCTTTTATGTAAACGGGAGGACAAGATTTGAGAAGCATTCTCTTCGCAGCCGCGGCTACATTGGCCTTTGCTGCGCACGGTCTGGCCGCGCAAGCGCAACCCCAGGCGAGCGGCCAGGTTCTCAGCCCCGTGTTCAGTGTTGACGCGACCGCGGAGCGCATTCCCAACCTGGGCGCGCTGGTCACCGAGCTCAAGCAGTACCACGACTGCACCTGCACATGCGGCTGCTATGCGCACGACCTGGACACGCAGGCCGATCGCGCCATCGCCTTCCTGCGGCGCCGCGTGGCCCGGCGCACGCCCAGCGAGAAGCTCGCCGTGGTGCTCGACATTGACGAAACCTCGCTTACCAATTACACGGAGATGCTGCGCGAGGGCTATGTGTTCAACAAGCCGGCCTTCGATGCCTGGGTCGATACGGCTTCAGCGCCCGCCATCCCCGGCACGCTGCGCCTGGCGAAGGAGGCCGACCGCCTCGGCGTTCCGGTTTTCTTCATCACCGGCCGCGCCGACTCCGAGCGCGACGCGACCGAGCGCAACCTCCGCGCCCAGGGATTCGACTGGCAGCAGTTGACCCTGCGCCTGGCTTCCACCCAAGGAGAAACCGTGACCCAATACAAGTCCGGCGTGCGCGCGCAGATTGCCGCCCAGGGTTACAAAATTGTGCTCAATGTGGGCGACCAGTGGAGCGATCTGAAAGGCGCGCCGGAAGCGGAGTTCTCCGTCAAGTATCCGAACCCGTATTACCTGATTCCGTAGGGCCGGTTGCGCACGCGGCCGGGTGCGGTCAGGACGCGTCATTAAGGGCTGAAGCCCGCACTGGTTTTGCGCGGCTAGAACTGGTTGCATCGATGGATTAAGGCCGTGAAGTAACTTCCCTCAGGGGCTAAAGCCCCAATGTTTATGCGGCCTTTGCGGCAGTCAGGGCTGAAGCCCTGACCTACCAGCCCTGACCTACCAGCCCTGACCTACCAGCCCTGACCTACCAGCCCTGACCTACCAGCCGTGCCCCTTTTTCAAACCCATTTATGCAACCATCTCTGGCACCGCTGACGCCGCTGACGCCGCAATTCCGCTGTCTTTTGCTCAGTGAATCGTGATCGAACCCGATCCGGTTTCGATGCGCACCAGCGGACCTCCGCCGCCGACCTTTCCGGTCACATGATGGCGCTCGATCGAGCCCTGCGTCAGCATTTCGCGGTCGCTGTGAATGCCTCCA
>JASHTS010000187.1 GCA_030040425.1 Acidobacteriaceae bacterium
CTTTTCGTCCCTTTGTTCGCCGGAACAAGGGACCATGGGTTCTCCTGCGAGCCCACCCGGGAGAGTGCGTGGTATCCGCGTCAAGGGTCGGCCGATTTCGCTTCCTCCGGCTTTCGAGGCAGCCCCCGGCCCGGCATCTCTTTCGCGGAACAGGAAGCACGTCTTAATTTTGGAGGCAATCGATGCGCAATAAAATCTTCATCCTCTCCCTTTCCGTATTGTTCGTGTCCTTTGCGGCCTTATCCCATGCCCAGGACGTGGCGTCCATCACCGGCGTCGTCACCGACTCCAGCGGCGCGGTGATTCCCAACGTAAACGTGGTCCTTGAAAACCCGCTGAACAGCACAACCTTCAAGGCGGTGACGAATTCCGTGGGGGCCTACACCATCGCCAATGTGCCGGCGGGGCCCGGATACAAGATCACCTTCTCGGCTGGTGGTTTCCACCCCGTCACGATCACCAACCTGAGTCTGAACGTGGATGCCACGCGCACCCAGAACGCGCGGCTGGAGGTCGGGACATCGTCCGAGATCGTGCAGGTCTCCGCAGCATCGCAGACTGAGACCCTCGACACCACGGACGCGACCATCGGCAACAGCGTGGAGGTGCAAACACTCAACGACATGCCGATCGAGGGTCGCGACAATCCCTCCGCGCTCTTTTACGACCAGCCCGGTGTCACGCTCTCCGGCGCCGTTACCGGTGCGCGGACTGACCAGACCAATGTTACCCTCGACGGCCTCGAGGTAAACGATGAGGCGACAGGCGAGTTCGGCTACATCGTCGGCGAGGCGCCGGTCGATTCCCTGCAGGAGTACCGCGGGGTGGTCGGCGAGCCGCTCTCCAGCGCCGGCCAGGGCGGCGGCGGCCAGTTCGAACTCGTTACCAAAAGCGGCACCAACCAGTTCCACGGCGCCGTCGTCGAATATCACCGTGACACCGATCTCGAAGCCAACGACTGGTTCAACAATAATGCGGGCACGCCCCGGCCCCCCCTGGTGCGCAACCAGTTTGGCGGCGATCTGGGCGGGCCAATCTGGAGAAACAAGGCTTTCTTCTTTTTCGATTATGACGGTCGCCGCGACACGCGCAGCACACTGGTAGACCGCACCGTGCCGCTCGGAGGAGTTGCCGGCCAATCCGGCTGCGCCGGCAGCACCAGCTACCGCGATGGTTACGTCTGCTACATCAATAGCAGCGGCGCCACGGTCGCCCTCACCCCTGCCCAGGTGGCCAGTCTCGACCCGCAGGGAATTGGATGGGACCAGGCCGAGCTCACCATGTTCCAGAAGCAGTTTCCGGTTGCCAACGATCTCACCGGCGACGTCGGAGACCTCGTCAACACGGCTGGTTATCGCTTCAACGCGCCCAACCCGTTTACCGAGGACGTCTACGTAAGCCGCGTGGATTTCAATATCAACGACAATATGAAGATCTTCGGACGCGGCACCGTTGCGCGGAGAAACGGCGTTGAGAACCCGATCCAGTTTCCGGGAGATCCTACCTATGAGTTCCCTTTCTTTGACCGCAGCTATGCGTGGGTGGTGGGCCATACATGGACGCTCGGCACCAACAAGCTCAACCAGGCTGTGGTCGGCGAAACATTCGAGGACTTCAACTTCGATATCACCTACAACCCGCAGGGAAGCAACCAGTACAGCTATGCGGGCCTGAGCGGGCCTTACGGGGGCGGCAATAACTCCCAGGCCCGCACCTATCCCATCCCCGTCGTCCGCGACGATTTCAGCTGGGAAAAGGGCCGCCACAGCTATACGTTCGGCGGTCAGTTCAAATGGGAAACGCCCAACGAATTCGCGGCGGAAGACTATAACTTCGTCAGCGTGGGCGTGGCCGGCAACACCAACTTCACCGCCCTCACACCCAACCTGCGACCGGCCGATATCAACAGCTCCGACACCACCATTTACGATTCTGCCTTCTCCACGGCACTGGGCGCATTTGCGAGCACCAGCACCAACTTCAACTACAACAATAAGGGCGTGGCGCAGCCGGCCGCTTCGGGCCTGGACCTTGTTTACCGCTACTATGAGACCGAGCTTTACTTCGGCGATACTTGGAAGCTGACGCCGCATCTGACCATGTCTTATGGTGTGCGCTATGAAAACTACACCGTGCCCTATGAGACACACGGCGATCAGGCATCGATCGAGATGAACGCCGGAAGCGGCAGTGCGACTCCCTTTGACTTCGATTCGTACTGGGCCGCCCGCAACAAGCAGAGCTCGGCCGGGACCATAGGCGGCAATGCAATCCCGCTCCTGCAATATATCTACGGCGGCAAAGCCAACCACGCGCAGGGGTATTACCAGCCCCAGAATGATCTGATCGCGCCGCGCATCGCCTTCGCCTTCCAGCCCCTCGATGACAACCGGACTGTGCTCAGCGTCGGCGCGGGCATCATTTACGACCACAGCATCATCAACGCGCTGCAGTTCCAGCAGTTGCAAACGTCCTACCTGTTCGAAGCCAACAACACTTCCAATTACGGCACCGCCGGAGATCCCACAGCGACCTTGGCAGCCGGAGGCACGCAGAGATTCTCTGCTCTGAATGCGCCTCCCCCTCCGCCCTCGGCCCCGGATGTGGCCACGCCTTTCGTCCCGTTTTACCTCACAGCGGCAGAGACGCCTTCCGGCGTCGGCCCCTATCCCTACGGCCTCCCCTACGGCGAGTTCAACCTCATGATCAATCCCAAGCTGAGGACTCCTTACAACATCGAGTACAACTTCGGGATGCAGCATGAGTTTCCGCAAGGCTACATTCTGAAGATGACCTACATGGGAAGGCTGGGACGACGGCTGCTGGCCGAGGCCGATGGCAGCCAGGTAGTCGAGTTTCCCGACAATACGGGCATGTCGACGCAGACGCTTTCCCAGGCCATGGGGGCTCTGACCACCCAGTTGCGCAAGGAAGCATACCGGGGCGCGTTGGGAGCGATCGAGGCCGTCACCCCGCAACCGTGGTTTGAAGATGTGCTCACGCCGGGCGCGGGCGCGGCCAACGGCTTCGCCAGCAACACAGAGATGGTTGCTTACGACGTGTATCCTTATCCGCAACGCGGCGATTTTGCCGATACCGTCCAGGGTCTTTCGACCATTGGATTTCCGTTCGGACAACTCTTACCGCTCGATGCCGGCATGGCATCGCAATTTGCCGACAACACCGTGTGGACCAACAAGGGATCCTCGAACTACAACGCCCTTCTCGCCACTTTGCACAAAAACGCCGGCTACGGCCTCACTTTTGACCTGAATTACACCTGGTCCCACTCCATCGATAACGTCTCCGCGATTGCGAACTTCATCGCCGGCAGCGAAGGATTCGGTTACATCTGCGATGTGAACCGCCCGCGCGAGTGCCGCGGCAACTCCGACTTCGATGTAACCAATTACTTCAACGGCAATTTCATCTACCAGCTCCCCTTCGGACGCGGGCAGGCCGTGGCTGCAAGCGCACCCGTCTGGATGAACGAGATGATCGGCGGCTGGGAGCTGAGTGGCTTGCCCGGCTGGCACACCGGCGTAGCCTATAACGCCGGCGCCAATGCCTTCGTGGCCAGCTTCGCCAACAATGCGCCCGCCACGCTCATCGGCTCGCCCGGACTCCTGAACACGCACATCAACAAGCAGGGTACCTCGCTTATGGCATTCTCCAACCCCACGGCCGCGCTCGCTGCCTTTACCGGGCCAACCGGGTTCGATATCGGCAGCCGCAACAATCTCCGTGGCCCCGGCTACTTCAACATCGACCTCGGCCTGGGCAAGATCTTCCCCATCTATGAGAACAAGATGGACGTGAAGTTCCGTTGCGATGCCTTCAATGCGCTCAACCACCCCAACTTCAATCCTCCAACCGTCGACATCACGCAGGCGAGCGGGATCCCCTTCGGCACCATCACCAGCACCTACGTTCCGCCGAGCTCGGACATCTCCGCCCGCGTATTACAGGGCTCTCTCAGGCTGGAGTTCTAACCGGCAGGCTCAATCCAGCTTGCGCCAGACCAAAGCCCCGGCCGCAGATGAAGATTGAGCCGGGGCTTTTCCTTGGTCCGGTCGCGACCTGGCGATCAAACACGGCGCCGTCCTTGAAACCCACACGCCCTGTGGCGCAAAACCGTCTCCGGACGC
>JASHTS010000188.1 GCA_030040425.1 Acidobacteriaceae bacterium
ATGAACAAGGCGCTCCTTGAGAACCAGGGCGGCGAGAATCCCTTCAAGCTATGGCGCGAGCTGGGCGTGACCATGACCGAGCATGCCACGGTGATCCGCTACAACAAGGGATTGAAGCAGGCGGACGCAAAAATTCTGGAGCTGCTTGAACGATTCGATCGCGTGAACCTGAGCGACAAGAGCCAGTGGGCGAACACGAGCTTTGCCTTTGCGCGGCAGCTTTACAACATGCTGGAGCTCTCGCGGACGGTGACGCTGGGAGCGATTCTGCGCGACGAGTCGCGCGGCGCGCATTACAAGCCGGAGACGCCGGAGCGCATTGACGAGAAGTTCTTGAAGACGACGAAGGCCAGCTTTACCGGAAACGTGGAGGGTCCGAAGTTCGAGTGGGAGGCTGTGGATACGCAGTTCATCAAGCCGCGGCCGCGGAGGTATGACGCGGCGAAGTAGAGAAACAGGGCGGAACCGCAGATCCTTCGACTCGGTCGCTACGGCGACCTCGCTCAGGATGACAGGTGTAGGGAAGGGCTAGGGCGGCAGGGAAACAAGCATGGCTGAGAGAACCATACAATTCGAGATCAGGCGCCAGGCCAGTCCCGATGCGCCGGTGGTGTGGGAGAAGTTCGAGCTCACGTGGAGGCCGGGGATGAACGTGATCTCCGCGATGATGGAGATCGCCGCGAACCCGGTGACGGCCGAGGGGCGCGAGACCACGCCGATCACCTACGACTCGAATTGCCTGGAAGAGATTTGCGGCTCGTGCGCGATGAGAATCAACGGCAGGGCGCGGATGGCGTGCTCGGCGCTGGTGGAGCACCTGGAGCAGCCGATCAAGCTGGAGCCGCTGTCAAAATTTCCCCTGGTGCGCGACCTTCAGGTGGACCGGTCGGTTCTCTTCGAAAATTTGAAGCGGGTGAAGGCCTGGGTTCCGGTGGATGGGACGTACGATCTGGGCTCCGGGCCGCGGATGTTTCCCGAGGAGCAGGAGGTGCGGTATCCGCTGTCGAACTGCATCTCGTGCACGTGCTGCATGGAGGTGTGCCCCCAGTTCAACGAGGAGACGGGCTTCGTGGGCGCGGCCACAATTGCGCAGGTGAAGCTGTTCAACGACCATCCCACGGGCAAGGTGCTCACGGCGGAGCGGCTGCGCGCACTGGCCGGCGACGGCGGCATCCAGGAGTGCGGCTTTGCGCAGAACTGCGTGGAGGTGTGCCCCAAGCAGATTCCGCTGACCAATGCGATCGGCGACGTGGGCCGCGACGTGCTGGTGCAGAAGGTGAAGGACTGGCTGCGGGGGTAGACGAACGATCGTGCAGCCTGGAAAAATTTAATTGCGCTTTTTGCACTTGCACGCACAGGGCGCGCTTTCCTACGATGCTCTGAGTTGGTGACCCCGGAAGGATTCGGACCTTCATCTGGCCGGTTTCGGAACGGGTGCTTTGTCCAATTAAGCTACGGGGCCGCCGCTAAGCGCCAGAGGCCACAATCCTCTGGCGCTTTCCTTTTCTCCATTATCGAGCCGATCTACGTGCGGCGGCTGTCGCGGAAAACCGGCGACAAACGTGCTAGATGTGGAAAAGTCGGTACGAATTCTGCAGGGCTGGCGAGCTTTGTGTCAGGGCCCGGCTTTCAGCCGCGCCGCAGCAGAGCTCCATAAGAGGTCAACTGCGGCGCGAGTAAATTCGCGCCCTGATACAAAACACTGCAAGTGAGGGCCGTTCCTTTCCAGGTCTCGAAAGCGAGACCCTTCGACTTCGCTCAGGGCAGGCTCTGGGTCACCCAATTTTCTGTTTGACTGAAGTCATACGGTCCGGGTTCGTGCTTTCCCCCCAAAGCGCCCGCTGTCGCGGAGGTTTTGGATGGGCACCCAATTTCCTGCAGGAACTCATTTCCCAAGCCCCAGGCCGAGACGTGAGAGCTAGAGCAAAGTGTTGCCGACGTTGGCCATGACGGTGTCGGCGGCGGCGCGGCTCCAGCCGATGCGCAGATCGGTGACGTTGTGCAGCGCGAAGGCGCCGCCGGCGCCGCCCGTGTTCGCTGCGGGCGCGGTGACAGCGAAGAAATCGGCGCGCTCGACAGTGTCGAGGAAAAACGCGGGGCGCGCGTCGGGGGTCTGGTTGGCGATCTCGACGTGGCTCATCTCCAGGTGCCGCATGTGGCGCAGAAAGAAGCCGCTCGAGGGCATGGTTCCGAAGCGGCCGGGCTCGGGATAGACGTCTTCGAGCTCGGGAACCTTCACCTGGGCATCGTCGGCGGTGCCGCCGCCGAGGGTTTCGATGTAGATGTTCGAGAGCTTCACGTCTTCGATCTGGAAGCCGGGAATGCCGCTCAAGATGGAGCCCTGGCGCGTGGGTGCGTTGTAGCACTCGAGGTTGCTGATGAGGATGCGCTTCATGGTACCGACTTTCGTCGTGTCTTTCGGTCCGCGCAGGCGCGCGCCGAGGCGCATGAAGAGGGGGCCGCAGCCGAGGTCGCGCATGGTGGTGTTGGAGATGGCGATGTCTTCAACCAGCGCGCCGTCGACGGACTCGAGCGCGTAGCCGAGGCAGCCTTCAAAGACGCAGCCGGTGACGGTGATGTTGATGAAGCCTCCGTTCGACTCCGTGCCGCACTTGATGCGGCCGGTGCCGAAGGGACGGCGGCCGGCGGGGAATTTCTGCCATGAACCATCGAGCACGGTGCCGAGCTGGTACCAGCCGGTGACAAAACAGTTGGCGATGGTGACATTGCGCGTGGGCCGCGCGTAGCCGAGCGCGTAGCTCGACTTGGGGCAGATGCCGTCGTCCCAGGGCGAGTTGACGGTGCAGTTGGAGACGCGCACGTTCTGGCAGCAATCGATGTCCATGCCGTCGCGGTCGGTGTCGAGCTTGAGATTGTCGAGGGTGACGTTGTCGACGCCGGTGAGCAGGAAGCCGAAGTGGCCGCCTTTCAAGAGAGAGAAATCGCGGAAGACGACGTTGCGGCAGTTCTTGAGAGCGATGGATTTGTTGCCCACCCCGGCCTGCTCGGCCTGGTACATCGGGTAATCGCCGCGCGGGTTGACGTGAAACTGGCGCATGGGTTCAGTGTGAGCAGCGCCGGGAGCGGATGGGGCTTGCGCGGCTCCGGCGGGCGCGGGCCCGGATCCCTCCTGCCCGGCGATGGGCGGGCGCCCAGGGCCGGCGCCGAAGCTGAGGCCCTTGCCGTAGATGAGTCCGGGGCCGGTGATGGAGATGTCGTGGATGTCTTCGCCCCAGAGGAGGGAGTTGTGCCAGTGGTTGTGGCCGAAGTCCTGGTAGGCGTCCCAGGCGGTGTTGGGCTCGGCCGCATCGTAGCTGCCGCCGTTGTAGCCGGTGGACTCGCCGGGTTTGGGTGAGTCGGCGGCGAGGATGGTTGCGCCCTGCTCGAGATGCAGGTGCACGTAGCTCTTGAGGCGAATGGAGAAGCAGAGATAGGTTCCGGCGGGGAAGAGCACGAGGCCGCCGCCGGCGGCAGCGGCCGCTTCAATGGCGCGATTGATGGCGGGCGTATCGACGGTTTTGCCGTCGCCCGTGGCGCCGAAGCGGCGCGCGTCGAAGATGCCGGCAGCGGCCGCCGCGCCGGGATTCTGCTTAGCGGCCGCGGCGAGGGAGACGGCGGGGAATGCGGCGCCGACTACGCCGAAGCCGGTGGCGCGGAGAAGATTGCGGCGAAGAGCATCGAAATTCTGCATGGGGAGTCCTTTGAAATTTTGGTGGTCAGACCACATTCGAGTCGT
>JASHTS010000023.1 GCA_030040425.1 Acidobacteriaceae bacterium
TAGACATTGCCGAGCGCGTCGACGGCGAGCGAGACCGGATTGGAGAAGCCGGAGGCGATCTCGGTCTGCTGGCTTGCGGGATTGGCTTCGAGTGTGAGGCGGTAGACGGCGTTGTTCGCGGGTGAGCCCTGGTCGTCGGCCACGAAGAGAGTGCCGGCTTTGTCGACGGCGATTGCCTGAGGCGCGGGCGTGCCGCTGTCAGCGGGCGTGTAGCCGATGGAAGTGGCCGTGAAGCTAGAGGGCGCTCCGGCAGAAGCGGGCGCTCCGGTTACGGCGAGTTCTTCAATCTCCGGCGTACCGCTGCCGACGGCAAAGACATCTCCCTGCTGATCGACGGCGATCTGGGCTGGATTCGCGGGCAGAGAGGAAGAGATGGCGACGCCGGGCGCACCGGCGATCGATTCGAGGATGGAGTTGGAATTGCCGTCCATCGTGTAGACATTGCCTGCGCCATCGAGGGCGACGCCGAGAGGCGCGATTCCGCTGAAGACGGAACTGGTGGTGAGCGCGAGCGGTGTGGTCACGCCGGATACGGTGGTTGCGGCATCATCGACTGCGAGCAAGGAGCCGGAGACAGTTCCGCCGAGAGCGATGTTGGCGAGAGGATTCTCCCACGAGCCCGAAGGCAGCGTGAGGGTGAGCGCGGCGGAGCGCAGGCCGGCCGCGGAAGGCGTGGCGGTGACAGCGACGGTGCAATCGACGGAGTGGTCGGCATTCTGCGTGCACGTGGGCGTGCCGGCGGAGAAATCGGACGCTGAGCTGAGCGCGGCGGTTGCGCCTGCCGGCGAGGCGGCCGCCGACTCGGGCAGATGCAGATCGAAGGTCTGCGCGAGCGGCACGGTGAGCGTCTGCTCGGCGAGGCCCTGCGCGAGGACTCTGCGCACCAGCATGCCGGAGGTGTTGCTCGAAGCGTCGAAGAGATAGAGGCTGCCCTGGCCGTCGACAGCGAGGCCGAGGCCGTTCGAGTTGGTGAAGAGCGATTTCGATGCGGGGCAGCCGTCGCTATAGGCGCTGAGCGAAGTTTGCCCCGACGATCCGTTGCAGAAGTCGCCCGTGGTCACATTCGAGGCGCTCGAAAAGAGCGTGCGGATGTAGCCGGAATTGATATCGAAGAATTCAACTTTGCTGTTGTCGCCGACGAAGATGTTGCCCTGGGGGCTGACGGCGACTTTGAAGATGGAGGAATCAATGCCGCTGGTGGCGGAGCCGAGCGTGGGCGTGCCGGAGATGGAAGTGGACCCGCCGCCGGCGAGCGAGTAAACAAAGCCGGGCTGGGGTGTGGTGATGGTGGAGTTGTTGGCGGAGATGGCCGCGGCCATGGCTGCGCCTGCCGCGCCCGCGCCGCTCACGAAGAAGACGCGCAGGCGTCCGTTGCCGGGATCGGTAAAGACAAGATTGCCCGCGCCGTCGGTGGCCACGCCCTGCACGTAGCTGCTGGAGCCGGTGCTCACGGAGCTGAAATCGAGCGGGCAGCCGTCGCCGAGCTTGTCGAGCGCGGTGCCGCTAAAGAGAGTGCCATTCGTCGTTTCCGAGCAGGATGCGCCGGCGGTCGTGGCGCCGGTGGTGCCACCGATATCTACGACCGTGTAGGCAAAGCCCTGGGTGAGCGAGGGGTAGTGCACGGCGAGCGCGGTCCACAGAGGGTTGGTGCCGGAGAAGTACGGCGAAGTCTCCGGACCGAGAACGACGCGGAAGCGGAACGTGGCGGTCTCCGCGATGTAGACGTTGCCGTAAAGATCGGCCGCGATGCCGCGCGGCGTGTTAATTTCGCCCAGGGACGTGGAGCAGGTGCCGGCGTTCAGCGTGAGCGCGATGGTGTTGTCGAGGCCCGTGCCCGTGGTGCCGTTGGTGCCGGTGTTGGTGACGCAGCCGGCAACAGCCTGCAGGGTGCCCACCTGCGCGGGCGTGCACAGGGGCGAAGCGGCGCGGCAGATGATGTGGGCGATGTGATCGCCGTAGCCGGGCAGGAAGACGTTTCCCCACGGGTCGATGCCGATGCCGCGCTGGCTGTTGATGGAGGTCTGCGTGGCGGCGATGCAACCGTCGCCCGAGCCATCCAGCTTGGTGGAGCAGACCGAGCCCTGGCCGGCGAGGCGCGTCATGATGCCCGAAGCGGGATCGATCATGTGGATCACGTCGGAGACATCGTCGGCGACAAAGATATCGCCGTAGGCGTCGGCCACGACGCCGCCGCGGCCGGCCGCGCCGAAGATACCGTTCACGGCCAGGCAGCCGTCGCCGTAGGCATCTGTCGACGCCTGGCCTGCGGGAAGATTGGGGCAAGGGGTGCCCGTGGTCGAAGACATGGGCGCGAGGCCGGCCATGGTGGTGATGGTGTAGGGCAGGGCGACGGGCGTCTGCGCGGAAGCTCTGGCGGGAGAAAAGAGCAGGACAGAAGCGAGAGACACGGATGACGAAGCGGCAACGAGGGCGCGGCGCAGCATGACTAACCTCCGGAAAAGACAAGCTTGAGCGGGAGCACTATAAGACCGCCCGACTGTTCTGTGACAGAATTCCGGGCGGCCGATTGGTCAGACCTCAATGAACGCCAGAAATTATGATTAGGCCTCCGCCGCAGTGTCAAGAGAAAAATCGTTGACAGCAAAGGGCGTGT
>JASHTS010000189.1 GCA_030040425.1 Acidobacteriaceae bacterium
TCTGTAATCACGGGAGCGGAGACGTTGAGGTCGATGGCTTCGACAACGGTCCAGCGGCCTTCGCCGGAATCCTCGACCCAGGCTTCGAGGCCTTCGAGAGTGGGGTTCTTGCCCAGGGCGTCGGCGGCAAGATCGAGGAGCCAGGAACGGATCACGCTGCCGAAGCGCCAGATCTGCGCGATCTGCGCCAGGTCCAGCGAGAACTCCTTCTTGTTTTCCATGATGGTGAACCCCTCGGCGAAGGCCTGCATCATGCCGTACTCGATGCCGTTGTGAATCATTTTGACAAAGTGGCCGGAACCCGCGGGGCCCACGTGTCCCCAGCCTTTGTCTTTGGCGGGGGCGAGGGTCTCGAAGATGGGGCGCAGATAGTCGACCGGATCCTTGTCGCCGCCAACCATCATGCTGTAGCCCTCTTTGAGTCCCCAGACGCCGCCGGAGGTGCCCACATCCACAAACTGAAATCCCTTCGCGGTGACTTCACGGTAGTGGCGCATGGAGTCTTTGTAATAGGAGTTGCCGCCGTCGATGAGAATGTCACCGGGATTGAGCAGCGGCTCGAGCTTGGCGATGGTGTCGTCGACGGGCTTGCCCTGCGGCACCATAATCCAGATGGCGCGGCGGCCCTTGAGATTTTTGGCGAGATCTTCGAGCGAGCTGACGCCCACGTTGCCGGACTGGGTGAGTTTGGCGACGGCCTGCGCGTTGAAGTCGAACCCCACCACCTGGTGCCCGCCCAGCCGCAGCCGCTCCGCCATGAAGCCGCCCATTTTGCCCAGGCCGATCATTCCAAGCTGCATAATTCCTCCTCTGTTTCAGCTATTCGCTTTTCGCTTGCGGTGTGGCGCCCCGGTTCCATTGCGCAAAATGCAAAAAGATCAACCGCAGATCCTTCGACTCCGCTCGCCCGCCGCGGCGGCCTCCGCTCGAGATGAGAGCGGCCATCCGCATCCGGTCTTCCATTTTCACAATACGCCCAGTTTCTTCAGGTCGAGGCGAAGAGCTTCTTCGCCTGCGAAGCCGATGGTTTGCATGCCCACAGCGGCGGCGGCAGCCACGTTTTCCTCCCGGTCATCGATAAAGAGCACGCGCCGGGCCGGGGCGCCGAAGATGTCGAGCGCGCGGCGGTACATGGCCGGCTCCGGTTTGCGCAGTCCCACATAGCAGGAACTCAGCGCCACTTTGAAATACCGGCGCAGCTCGAACTGCGCGAAGCGATAGTCGTTGGTTTCGCGGGCTTCATTGTTGAGCGTGGCCAGCGTACATGGTTTGGATGCCGCCAGTTCGCCGGCGATTCCCAAAGCGCCCTGCGGCAAAAGCCGCGACTGGCTGAGCATGAAAGCGAAGAAATCTTCGCGCGAGAACCGCCGCGGCTCAAAGAAAACCGCCGCGTCCAGATAGGCATTGAGATCGATCGCCCCGCGCTCCCAGGCGTCGACGACGGAGAGATGGCGCACCTCGAACGGCTCCGGGGAAAGATGAAACTCCTCCACCGCGGCGGCGCGTTCGCGGTGGTCCCAGCCGTTGGTGAGCAGGACTCCGCCGACATCGAAGAGGATTACGTCGAAGGGAAAGTTCATAGCGGTGTTAGCTGTGTTAGCGGGTTAGCGTGTCAGCAAGTCGGCGAGTCAGCAAGTCAGCGGGGCAGGGCCGTGAATAAAATGCCTGGGTCAATGTCTGGTTAGGCCTTGGGGTCGGTCACGCTTTGGGGTTTGTGGAGCCTTCGCCGCACATGTAGCGGGCTTCGATGGCGAGGACTTTTTTGAATCGCCGCGCGAAGCGTTCCTCGTTGGCGATGAATTTGGCCCCGATGAAGGCGTCCACGCATTCGTAGGCCAGCGCAGAAGCGATGATGCGTGCTCCCAGCACGATGACGTTCATGTCATCGTGCTCCACGCCCTGGTGTGAGGAATACGTGTCGTGGCACATGCCGGCGCGGATGCCGGGAATTTTGTTGGCGGCCACGCAGACGCCCACGCCGGAGCCGCAGATGAGAATGCCGCGCGGGGCCACGCCCTGCTTGATGGCGTCGCCGACTTTCTCGGCAAAGTCGGGATAGTCGTCTGGATTGCTGCCGGTGTAGGCGCCGAGATCGACGACTTCATGGCCCTTCTTGGCAAGATAGCCGCGGACGTCCTCCTTCAGGGCGAATCCCGCGTGGTCGGCGGCGATGACGAGTTTCATGTGCGCTCCTTCGGAGTGCAGGGATCAGGGATCAGAAAACCTTCGGCAGCACGGGGTGAGTGGCATTCCGATTCATCTGTTCCTGAATGATTGGGGGTCGGACGGCTGCAAGAGCGCCTTTTCTGACCCCTGACCCCTGAAACCTGACCCCTTTCTTACTTGAGCAGCGCCTTTGCCCTCGCGGCCACGTTCTCCGCGCTGAAGCCCAGGTTCTTGAGCGCCACCGGTCCAGGCGCCGAGGCGCCAAAGCGATCGAGACCCACGACGCCGCCGTCCGCGCCAACGTATTTCCACCAGCCGAGCGTCGCGCCGGCCTCGACGGCCAGCTTGGGCACGCCGGCGGGAAGGACGCTCGCCTTGTACGTGGCCGTTTGCTCCTCGAAGATTCGCCAGCTGGGAAAGCTCACCACGCGGGCGCGGATGCCATCGTTCGCAAGAAGTTTGGCTGCGTCGACGGCAGGCCAGAGCTCGGAGCCGGTGCCGATGAGCACGACCTGCGGCTTCTCGACATCCTGGAGAACGTATGCGCCCTTGCTCACGGAGGCGTAAGCGTCGTGCTGCGCGGGATCGATGACGGGCAGATCCTGGCGGCTGAGGGCCATGAAGCAGGGGCCTTTGCGCTCCAGAGCGAGGCGCCACGCCGCCGCGGTCTCATTGGCGTCGGCCGGGCGAAAGTCAGTGAGATTGGGGACCGCGCGCAGCATGGTGAGGTGCTCGACGGGCTGGTGCGTGGGGCCGTCTTCACCCAGGCCGATGGAGTCGTGGGTGAAGATGAAGAGCGAGTGAATCTCCATGAGCGCCGCCAGGCGAATGGCCGGCTTGGCGTAGTCGGAGAAGCAGAAGAACGTGGAACCGAAGGGAATCAGCCCGCCGTGAGCAGCCATGCCATTCACCGCCGCGCACATGCCGAACTCGCGCACGCCGAAGAAGACGTTGCGGCCGGCGGGATCGACGTGAAAGTTCGCGCCGGGCTTGAAGATGGTCTTGGTGGAAGTGGTCAGGTCGGCGGCGCCGCCGAAGAGCTCGGGGACCACTTCGGCAACCGCGTTCATCACCGCGCCCCCTGCGTTGCGCGTGGCCACGGGCTTTTCCACGGGAAAGCTGGGGATGGATTTTTCCCATCCGGCCTTAAGCTTGCGTGCTTGCGTCCGCTCGAATTCGCCAGCGAGATCGGGGAAGGCCTGTTTGTAACCGGCGAAGAGCTTGTTCCAGTCTTCTTCGAGGGCCGCGCCGCGCCCGCCCGCCTTGCGCCAGTTGGCCAGCGCATCGTCGGGTACGTAGAAGCTCTTGTCTTCAGGAAAGCCGAAGAATTTCTTGGTGGCGGCGGTGTCGGCTGCGCCCAGGGCTTCGCCGTGCACCTTGTTGGTGCCGGCGCGCGGGCTGCCGTAGCCGATCACGGTGCGCACGGCGATGAAGGAGGGCTTCGCGGTCTCGGCTTTGGCCGCATCGATGGCCGCCTCGATGGCGTTGAGGTCGTTGCCGTCGGCCACGCGCTGCACATGCCAGTGGTAGGCTTCGAAGCGCTCCAGATAATTGTCGGTATAACTCAGCTCCGTGGGGCCGTCGAGAGAGACGAGGTTGTCGTCATAGAGGAAGATGAGCTTGCCCAGGCCGAGCGTGCCGGCGAGCGCAGCGGCCTCGTGAGAAACGCCCTCCATCAGATCGCCGTCGCCGCACAGTGCGTAAGTGTAATGATTGACGATCTCGTAGCCGGGGCGGTTGTAGACCGCGGCCAGATGCTTTTCCGCGGCGGCCATGCCCACGGCCATGGCAATGCCCTGGCCGAGCGGGCCGGTCGTGACTTCCACGCCGTCCGTCTCGCCGGATTCAGGATGGCCGGGCGTGAGCGAGCCCCACTGGCGGAAGCCCTTGAGGTCGTCGAGGGTGAGCTTGTAACCGGAGAGAAAGAGCGAGCCGTAGAGCAGCGCAGAGGCGTGGCCGTTGGAAAGCACGAACCGGTCGCGGTCAGCCCACTTGGAATGCGCCGGATTGTGCTTCATCAGCTTGTGAAAGAGCAGGTAGGCGATGGGCGCGCAGCCCAGCGGGGCGCCGGGATGGCCGCTCTTGGCTTTCTCCACGGTGTCCACGGCCAGCAGCCGCAGCGTATCGATGGAAAGCTGATCGAGAGAAAGGGACGCGAGGCTGGAAGTCATGATGACGAGAACGTGTCCTTTCGGTTGGGATTCGAGCGGCCCGGGCGCAGAAAAATCCTAGGCGACCGCATCAATCCTGACTTTCACATTGTATCCAAGCCAACTCTGGCGCTCCGGCCAGTGCAGAGTCCACTCCAGCTCCATCGAGTCCCCGCCGGGAACAAGATCGGCGGCGCTTCCCGCGCTGCCCAGCGCGCGGCTGGCGGTGGTCCGTTTGGATCGCCAGCCGTCGCAGCTCCACACCACTTCGAAGTTTCCTTCGTCGAGAATGCGCAGCGTCCGCCCGGCGTCCATTTTCTGGATGGGACGCACGCGGCTGTGAATTTCGATGCCGTGGTTGGGCAGTTGGCTCCCGTTCCGATTCGAGTAGCGCTCGAAGACCGGTTGGATGCGGTCGAAGACCTTCCCGTCGACGGCGGAGCGCAGCAGCTTGAGGTACTCGGCATGCGCCCAGACCAGCGGCACGGCGGAACCCGCAGGCTGGCCGAGGCGCAGGCGGCGCTCGGGGCGGTTGGGCTCGTCCCACACCTGCTCGGGAAGCATCTGGCCGCAGGTGGCGAATTTCTCGTAAGTGCGGATGAGGGCCTCGATGTCGTGGCCGGCCGCGAGCTCGTAATGCGCGCGCTCGCCGGTGAGCAGCGGCCACGCGCGGCCTTGGCCCCAGCCTTTGAACGGACCGCCGTCAGGCCGCTGGCCATAGCCGTCGTGGTTGTAGCGCAGCCAGCCCGGGCCCTGGGGCAGCTCGCGCTTGAGCACAGCGTCGACCACTTTGAGGGAATCGATGACGAGGGGATCGTCGGCGCGGCGAATGCCGTAGCGAACCAGCTCCAGAAAGCCGCCGTCGATGATCTCGCGCGCTTCGAACTCGGTGGGCTCGCCGGGCGGGCGGTTGGCGATGTGGATCATTTCCTTTCCGCACCCTTCGTGCGCATAGTTCTCGCCGCACTCCGGCGGGCGGATGCGCATGTAGTGGCGCTTGATTTCGGGATGAAGAACACCATTGTTGGTGACCGTCCAGTCCTCAAGATGGCCCTCGATCCAATCGGCGTACTCCTCGAGGAACTGGCCCAGCTCGTCGGAGTCGTGCGCCCGCGCCATCTCTGCGGCGCAGATGAGGCCGGCAACGACGGCAGCGAGCGTGGAGGGCGAGTAACCTGCGTTCTCTTCCCAGCGCTCCTGATGGGTAATGGGAGCATTGCGCACCAGGCAGGCGGCCGCGCGCTCCACAAAGGGAAAGATATTCAGCTCGCCGAGGCCATCGGCTTTCCACAGGCGCCAGGCGAGGATGATGGGGAAGGCCACTTCGTCAAGCTGCTTGCCGCTCCAGTAAGGTGTTCCATCGATCCAGAAGTTCTGCGCGAAGCCGCCGTCCTGCTGCTGGGTGCAGGCAAGATAGACGAGCGCGCGGCGGGCGGTTTCTTCGCGTCCGCAGGCGATCAGGGCGGTCGCCGTCTGCACCATGTCGCGCGTCCACACCAGGTGATAGCCGCCCAGGTCGTCGTCGCCTTTGCTCTGGCCCCACGGAATCGACGCCGAGGCGACAAACGCGCCGGAATACGTCTTGTCCTCGTGGGTGAGCAGCACGTTGTGGCTGGCGCGCATCAGCTTGCCGCCGTCAAGGGACTTCTTCGCGAGCCACTGCGGAACGGCGGCGCGGCGCCACTGCACGATGAAGCGCTCGCGCAGCTCAGCATAAGGCATCGCCAGGGCGCCCATGGTCTTTTGCGCGGCGGTGTGATGCCCGGGCCCGATGCCGAGGGCGACGGTGAATTCGACCGCGCTTTCCGTGCCCTCGCCCGCAACAATCTTTCCCTTGAGATTGAGCTCGCCCATCACGGCCACGTTGCCGTTGGTGGCGGAGCCGAACTGCCAATCCATCTTGAAGTCGTCCATCAGGTCGCGCCAGCCGTCGCTGACGCCCACGAAGCCGCAGCTCATGCGTGAGAAGCCGCAACTGGCGGTCATGGCCAGCGACCAATCGCCTTTCCACGCCATGAACACAGCATGGCCGGAGATATCGACCACGCGCGCGGAGTTGTTGGCGCCGCCGCCGTCCAAATGCGGCGCGAGCAGCGCGTAGACCTTGAGCCGCGGCAGGAGATCGGCGTGGCCGGTGAGGCGCACGCGGGTGAGAACCACCGAGTGATGCGGGTCGCAGATGATCTCCTTCGAAAGCGCGTAGCGGCCGTCGGGGTCGCAGTTGGTGTAATGCACGCCCAGCGCCTCCGGATGGATGTACTCGAAGCGCGAGAGGAGATCGCGCTTTTCTTCGTGCACGAAGGTTTCGCCGTCGCTGATGAGGAATTCCATGTCGCGCACCTGGGCGCGATCGATGGTGGGGTGGTAGACCTCGTTGAGAATTCCGTGCGAGCAGGTAAACCAGATGCGGCTGGAAGCCGCGTAGGCGGTGCCTACGGCGTCCTTGACGCTCGAAGTCCAGCGTGGCTGCATGCCGGGAGCGCCGAAGGCTTCTCCCTGCTGCTCAAGCCACCGGTACAACGGTTCTTCGCTCATCGTGCGGGGTCGCTTTCCCTGGGTATCGAAGATGACGGGTTGAAAAAGGCGCAGTAACGCAACCCAAGAGCCGGTACTGTTCCTTCCGTAGTCTATGACGCCGGCCCCGGGGGCGAGGTTCAATTTTTCTTCATCGAACCGGCAAGCGACGCGCTTTTCCCGCAACTGCACCGGAGCGCGCTTGCGCGGCGCTCGCCGAAGACGGCCGCACGCGGCGCACTCCGGTGAAGACTCGATTTTGTGACCTGGCGCTGCGTTCGGGCATCGAAACCAACGGGCCCGCTGTTGCGCGAGCTTTTTTCGCCCCTTCGGGTTTCGCCCCATCGGAATTTGAGAAGACGGGCGAAGCGAAGGGGCCGCATGCGCACAGTACAATCGAAACCAAGGAGGAGAATCCTTCGTATGGCCTACGAACTTGCACCGCTTCCCTACGACTACTCCGCTCTTGAGCCGTACATCGACGGCGAGACGATGAAGTTGCATCACGACAAGCATCACCAGGCGTACATCAACAATGTGAACGCGGCGCTGGCCAATCATCCCAACCTGGCCGCGCTCTCGGTCGACGACCTGATCCGCGATCTGAACAAGGTGCCGGAAGATATTCGCGCCACCGTGCGCAACAACGGAGGCGGACATTCGAATCACAGCGCTTTCTGGAAACTGATGGGCCCGGCCAACTCGCCCGGCATCGGCGGCGACCCGACGGGCGCGATTGCCGCGCAGATCAAATCGGATTTCGGCGACTTCGAGGCGATGAAGAAGACCTTCAATGAGACCACGGCGAAACAGTTCGGCTCGGGATGGGGATGGCTGGTGTTTACCGGCGGCAAGCTGAAGGTGATCACCACGCCGAATCAGGATTCGCCGCTCTCGCAGGGGCTCTATCCGATCCTCGGCAACGACGTATGGGAGCACGCCTATTACCTCAAATACCAGAACCGCCGCCCCGACTACCTGGCCGCATGGTGGAACGTGGTGAACTGGGAAGAAGTGAACCGCCGGTTCGGCCTAGCGAAGGGGTGAAGGTCAGACAACAGGGATCAGGGATCAGGGTTCAGTTTTTCCGTGCGTAAGCGGTGAGTTGTGCCGGCTCCCAAAGCAGAACTCCGATCGCGTACGCGCCATCGCGGCCTGCGTGACCATCCGAAGAGGCGTGCAGGCCCCTTCGCAAACCCGTTGACCACTGATCTCAGATCCCTGATCCCTGTTTCGGAGTCTAACCAGGCAGGGGTGGTGCAGCGTCTGTGCGGACTTTTGCCTTGTTTTCTCTCGCCGGGATTCTCGCGCCATTTGGGACTGCGCCGGCGCCGGCCCAAAGTGCAAGCTTTACCATCGCGCAGCACGGCCATGCCGTGGGCACGGCATCCTATCAATTCGCAGCCGGCGCGCATGGCTATGATTCCACTTCCGTGGTGCGCGTGGCCATGCAGGGCCTCGATTACGCGCTCTCGAAGACTGAGCGCCTCACGCAGGCCGATCAGCTCAAGCATGTTCAACTGAGCGCGGTGGTGAACGGCGCGGCGGTCACGGTCGTGGCCAAACCAGATCCCGGTGCCGGCGCGCAGATTCTCCTCAACATCTCGGCGAGCGGGCGCAGCACCACCACGCGTCTCGCGGCCCATGCGGGCGCGGTGTTTCTGCCCGACTTCGATCCCGGCGCGCTGGAGACGCTGCTGGCGCTCGCGGTCGCCAGCAACAATCGCGAGCTCTGGGCCATTCTGCCCAAGAATGCGGGATCGATTGAGCCGGTGCAGCTGGCGACGTATCCCGACGAGCAGGGAACGCTGGGCGGAAAGACCATCACCGTGCACCACTTGGTGGCCACGATCGCGGGCACGCATACGGATTTGTTTTCAGGACCGGAGAATCAACTCCTGCAGGCCGAGCTGCCGCAGGCGGGATTTGCGCTGGTGCGCAAGGGCTTCGTGCTCAAGCCGCCGGCGAAGCCGATCGCTCCGGCGGAGTGAGGGCAGCCATCTTCGATGTCGGCTGCAGCAACCCAACGGGCCGCCTGTTAGGGCGGCCCTCGCTGCATTTTTGCTTCTTGCCGGTTACGGCTTGAAGACGATCTTGGCGAAGGTGCCGGCCAGCTCGTTGGTGCCGATGCCTGGACCCACGGTGACGAACAGCTCGTTGGCCGCTCCGTTGGTGGTATTCCCGCCGCCAAAGGCGATTCCCCAGAGGTTATTGAGAACGATCATCCGGCCGAAGCGGTCCCGGATGGTGCCGACGAACTTGCCGTCAATCGGATCGAAGGCATTGATCGTGCCGTCGACGGAGTTGTTGGAAACCAGCAGGGTGTTGCTCAGCGGGCCAAAGTTCGACGGAGCCGCGGCCACACCCCAGGCCTGGTTGAGAACATTGCTCTCCACCAGCGTCTTCACAAAGGTGCCGTCCTCTTTGAAGACGTCGAGCACGCCGCCGGCGCCGATGTTGGGTACCGCATAGGTGACGTAAACCAGTCCGTTGATGTCCTGAACGCCGAACACGGACATGGTTGACGGGACGTTGGGATCGCCGAAGGACTTCACCCACGTCCAGCTGCCGTTGTACACATCGATCACATTGTTTGTGTTGTCCGCCGCGTAAAGAAAGTTCCCTGTGGCATAGCTGGTGATGGCCAGGCCTGTAAAGCTGGCCTTGCTGGCCGAGTCGTCCACCGCGAGGATCGACTGGTTCTTGTTCTCCTTGGCCGACCATGCGCTGATGGTGCCGTCGAGTGTGGCAAAGATGAAGCTCGCCGGCTCGCCGTCAACCTGGAAATCCGTGGATGACCCATTGAACACCACCCCTGTCGGCATGCCCGGTCCATTCCCGCCGGTCGGCGAGGAGGGCCCATTGCCGGCCGTGGGAATCAGGACCTTGAGTGACTCCTGCGTTCCGGTTGCGGTGTAGAGCGTCGACCAGCCAGTGTCGTTATCGCTGATCCACCAGGGGCTGGTGGCGCTGCGCGCCAGTCCCCAGGCGTTGGCCAGCAGTGGATCGATGGTTGGGGCCTGGCCGACTTGATTCGAAACCAGGTTCGTGAGTTGATACTGCGCTTCGGCCGGCACCGAAAGCATCAAAAGAAACCCGCCGAGACAAACGGCGGCTGCCGTCCTCGCAAAATGCATCATGCGACTCTCCTTCTTCAAGTCATGCAAGCAAGAGGCGCGGGTACCGCGGCACGCGCACCGCGCGATGCGCCTCTTCCAGCGGTCTGATCGTAGGCCAGGTCGCGCGCCGGAGATGTCACCGGCTGGTCACCGCTTTGTAAAAATCCGGCGTGCGCGCAAGGTTGCCGGGAAAATCTCAGGCGGCTTCCGGACATATTCAAGAATTGTTCATACCCTCGCGCTCATTTGCGGAAGTACTTCCCGGGGCCGCCGTTGGCCCAGGGATTGTAGTGCAGGGCGAAGTTGGCGCGGGCTTGCGTGCTGGGATGGCTGTTCAGCCAGAATTGGAGGAATGGGTTGGGGTCGGGCGAGTCGAGCCAGGCCTTGCCCAGATCGTTGAAGGCGGCGACGGCCGTCTTCTGCGGATCGGGAACGATGCCGTGAATGGCCTCCTCGCCGTAGACGTCGGCCTGGTGCTCGAAGTGGCGGCTGAAGGCGTTGCCCGCCGGCTCGAGCAGAAATGATGCGAGGGAGACGGTGAAGAGGAGCACCACGAAGCCCGTGCGCGTGGCGAGGGCCACTTCTGCGGGGTTGGATGCTGCGTGCTCCGGATCGAGCGCGCCCCAGCTGACGCCGCGGCGTCGAATGAGCCACGCGGCAAAGACCGAGCATCCCCAGTAGACGAAGAAAAGCCCTGCGGCGAAGCCGGCAATCATCTTCGGAATGTGGTCGAGAACGTAGTGGCCGGTTTCGTGGGCAAAGATGAAGAGGATTTCGTCGTCGGGGATGCGGCCGGCGGTGTTATCCCAAACAACAATGCGTTGAGTGGCGCCCAGGCCGGTGACGTACGCGTTCAGGCCGTTGGTCTTTTCGCTGGCCAGCATGAGGAACATGCGATTCGGAGGGATGTCGGTGCCGGTGCGAGCCACAACTTTTTCGAGTTCCCGAACCAGCGCGGGATGGTTCTTGGAAAGCGGCTCGTACTGATCGAAGAGCGGCTCGACCAGCGGCTCGACAAACATGAACAGGACCAGGAGGGGAATCGTGACCAGCCAGGCGGCGAGCCAATAGCGGCGCGGCCATTTGCGCACGATCCGGTGGAAGAGCAGCAGGACCAGGGTGCCCACAACGAGGGTGAGCGCCAGCGCCTTGAGCCCGTCCGCAAACCAGGCGCCCCAGCCCTCCACGCTGATCTGGTAACTGCGCTCGAAATGATGGCCGATCATTTCGAGCGGCAGGGCGGCAAGCCAGGTGAGGATAAAGAATGCGAAGAAAAAATACACGCCTTGCATCCAGCGGCGGGAGGTGCGGCGCTGCGCCCGGGCCTCGATGCAAGCCCAGCCGCGCGTAGTCAGCAGCAGCCAGAGAAACACAATGCCCCAGACGGAGCCGGCGATATCGAGAATGTTGCGGATGCGGGTGAGCGCGATGGCGCGCGCGAATTTGTCTGCGGAAAGCGTGTACGCCTGGGCGGCGTTTGCCGGTTGGCCGGCCGGGGCTGGCGCGGCGGCAGAGGCCGGCGAATTGGCTGCCGGTTGCGAAGGCGATCGCGCAGCGAGAGGCGACGCGGCGCAAAGAAGAACCCAGCCGAGTAAAACTAGGCATCGGCAGGCCGATCGCATCGGTAATCTCTCCACGGCGCCCCATTCTCTGCGACAATCGAGCATACAGATGCTTTTACCCGATTCTCACCCCTTCCTGCCAGTCCAGAGGCCCGCGCGCGCCGGCTGGCGTAAGCTCCTGAAACCGTCTCTCCTGCTGACGGCGCTTCTTCTGCCTGCGTTTTCCGCACGCGCGAGCGCGGCGCCCGGCGAGAAGACGCCCGCGGTTTTAGACGCCATGACGACGGAACTTGAGCGTGCCTTCACCGATCTGGGCAAGCAGGGCGCGGCCGGCGACAAAAAGCAGTTGCCGCCGTACTTCATCAGCTACTCGGTCAGCGATGCCGACTATGCGTCCATCCAGGCGCAATACGGCGCGCTGGTTGAGAGCGCGCACGAGCGCATGCGTGTGGCGGACGTGCAGGTGCGGGTGGGCGGTCCCCAGCTCGATAACACGCACGGGGACCATCGCTCTTCTGCCGTCAACAGCATTCAACTGCCCCTGGGCGACGATCGCGAGGCGCTTGCGCGTTCGCTCTGGTACGCCACCAACGCCGGCTACGGCACGGCGCTCGACAATTACCTGCGCGTGAAGACCGAGGCCGAAGTGCGCGCCAAGGAAGAGGACACGTCGCCGGACTTCAGCCATGAGCCGGCGCAGACCCACATCGGCCCCACGGCGCCGCCGGTGGAGATCGATCGCGCCGCGTGGGAGGCGCGCGTGCGGGCGCTCTCGCAGGTGTTCCGCGATTACCCTGAGGTCTACCAGAACCTCGTGATGCTGACCGTCCAGAACGAGACCGACTACTTCGCCTCATCCGAGGGCTCCGCAATTGTGACGCCGCATCTCCAGGCGCGCCTGGTGGTGATTGCCATGACCCGCGCCGACGACGGCATGAACCTCTTCCGCGAGCAGACCTTCGAGGCGGAGACCGTGGACGGATTGCCGCCGCAATCGCTTTTGGAGGCCTCGATGCGCGACCTGGCTGAGAGCCTCGAGGCGCTGCGCAAGGCGCCGGTGACGGAGCCCTTCGACGGACCGGCGATTCTGTCGGGGCGCGCGGCGGCGGTGTTCTTTCATGAAGTGCTGGGCCACCGGCTCGAAGGGCAGCGCCAGCGCGGCGACGAGGAGGGACAGACGTTTACCAAGGACGTGGGCAAGGCAGTGCTGCCCAGTTTCCTTTCCGTGGCCGACGATCCCACAGAGACGAAATTCGGCAATACCTGGCTCAGCGGGAGCTACGAATACGACGACGAAGGGCAGAAGGCGCAGCGCGTGGACCTGATTGCAGACGGCGTGCTCAAGACGTTTCTCATGTCGCGGCTGCCGATCGCCAACTTCGGCGAGTCGAACGGGCACGGGCGCGCGCAAACCGGCCGCATGCCCACCGGACGGCAGGGCAACCTGATTGTGACCTCGACCAAAACCGTGCCTGAAGCGGAGTTGCGCAAGGAGCTGATCGCCGAAGCCAGAAGCCAGGGCAAGCCCTACGGACTTTATTTCGAGGATATCTCTTCCGGATTCGCGGTCACCACCCGCAGCTCGCCGCAGGCGTTTCAAGTGATTCCCTTGGTCGTGTGGCGCGTGTATGTCGATGGCCGGCCCGACGAGCTGGTGCGCGGCGTCAGCATCGTGGGCACGCCGCTCGAGGCCATGAAGAGCATCCTCGCCACGGGCGACAAGAGCGAGGTATTCAACGGCGAATGCGGCGCGGAGTCCGGAACCATTCCGGTGAGCGCGGTGGCGCCGGCGATGCTGCTCAAGGATCTGGAAACGCAGCGCCAGCCGCAGGGAACGGCAAGGCCGCCGATTCTGCCCATTCCTTCGGAGCAGAGATCAGGGATCAGGAATCAGGGATCGGCCGGCGATAGCGCCGCGCCCAAGAGCGGAGGCGCGCGATGAGAGCGGCCTGGATGGCAAAGACAATTGCCGCGGGATGGCTCGCGGTCTGCATGGTCGCTCCTCATATCTCGCATGCGCAGCAAACGCGCGCGGACGCGGAGAAGGATCCGGTGCTGAAGGCGATGCTCGTAGAGCTCGACCGCAGCAGAGACGAGCTGCAATTGCCGGGGTTCGCGAAGCCCTTCTTCATCCAATACCGGATCGAGGAAGTGGATGAGTTCGAGACCAAGGCGGAATACGGCGCGAGCGAAGGCGCCACGCGCAACCGCGAGCGCGTGGCGCGGGTGACGGTGCGCATGGGCGACTACAACACCGACAGCTCGGGCGAGCGCGGCGATGGCTCGCTGGAACTGGCCGGGCTTGACGACGACCCGATCGCGCTGCGCTCGGCGCTGTGGAATGCCACCGACGAAGCCTACAAGGCCGCGCTGGCCGCGTACGCGCAGAAGCAGGCGGAGCTCAAGCAGGTGCAGACGCCGCCGCAGGCCGACGACTTCAGCCATGAGAAGCCGCTCATCTCGCTGGCTGCGCCCGAGCAGCTCGTGGTCGACGAGAAGGCGTGGACGGAGCGCGTGGCGCGCGCCAGCGGCCTGTACCGCACGGATGCAACCGTGAAGGCCGACTCCGCCGGCGTGCAGTATTCGACCGCGAGTTTCCGCGGGCGCGCGAAGACCACCTGGCTGGTAAACAACGAGGGCACGATCGTGCGCACCTCGGCCACCGAGTTCGACGAAACCTTTGGCGTGGGCACGCAGGCCGATGACGGCATGCGGCTCGACCGCTCGTTTGCTACGTCGGGAGTGAAGCTCGCCGATCTCGACTCCGAGCAGAAATTCAACCAGCATGCGGTTGAAGAGATTGCATCGCTGAGCGCGCTGCGCAAGGCGCCCGTGGTCGAGGAAGAGTATCACGGCCCCTTGCTGCTGAGCGCGGACGCGGGCGCGGACACGATGATGTCGCTCGTGGGCGACTCCGTAACCGCCACGCGGCCCAAGCTGGGAACCGAGGCCCGCACCAATGGCGCGTTTGCCTCGAGCTACCAGGCGCGCGTGCTGCCGGAGTTCATGGACGTGGTCGACGATCCGGGACTGAAGACCTTCGACGGCAATGGCTTGTTGGGCGCCTACGACGTAGACGACGAAGGTGTGCCCGCGCAAGCGGTAAAGCTGATCGAAGACGGCCGGCTCACGAATTACCTCATCGGCCGGCAGCCGGTGAAAGATTTTCCGCAATCGAACGGGCACGGGCGCGCCGGCATGACGGGAGCGCCGAGGCCGACCATCGGCGTGTTGAAGATCACTGCACAGAATGGGCTGAGCGACGAGGAGCTGAGCCGGAAACTGCTGGCGCTGGCGAAGGACCGCGGGCTGAAAAGCGTTTATTACGTGCAGACGCTGGGCGGCGCGCTGACGCCGCGCCTGCTCTACCGCGTGAGCCTCGATGGAACGCGCGAGCTGGTGCGCGGTGCAGTGCTCGACGATATCGATCAGCGGGCCCTGCGCACCAGCCTGGAGGCTGCGGGCAAGACGCTCTGGGTGGCAAATTATTTTGGCGACGTGCCGCAGACGGTCTTGGCTCCGGCGCTGCTCTTCGACGACGCCACCGTCAAGCGTGCGAACGAGAAGAACGACAAGCTGCCGTTTTATCCGCCGCCGGAATAAAGGCGGGAAGCAAGAGAACAGGGATCAGACAATCGAGGGAACCAAACGGGCGATTTTTCCGCGCTTAGTTTTTCTGTTTCTTCTTCCACGCGCCGACAATGGCGCCCATCAGCATCATGCCGATCAGCCAGAAGCCGGCGTTGACGCAGAAAATGGCATAGCTGCGAACCTCGAAAACGTACTCGGTGGCCATCGTTGTGAGCACGCAACCGGCCCAGAGCGCTACCGCAATCTTGATCCCGCGCCACGCGGTTTGCGCGCCTGTGCGCTGGGTAAAGGCGGAGATGACGGCGGCCAGGGCCGCGGCCGCGAGCAGAGCCGTGGCGCATTGCAGACCGAGACTCACGCCGGTTGATTCCAGCCATTGCCGGTTGTGGCCGATTCCCTTCAGCCACAGATCGAGAAAAACCGAGTACCAGATCGCTTCAAACAGAAAGCTGGCGATCGCGGCAACTACGATGGCAAGGTAGTTCTGTCGCACGCGGGAGGCTTCGGCTGGCACGGCGTGCTCCTTTCGACGCGCAAAAAGATCAGTGGCGGAATTGTACGGCATCGTGCTCGGCATGGCGTGGGCAAGATCGAATCGGAGGGGAGCGAATTCGTCCCCGGATCCTGGCCAAGGCGCCCGCCGGAGCGATATTCTTTCGCCCGGGACAAAGAGCGATCCGCGAAGGCTGACCGATGAAACGAATGGCAATGGCTGTTTCTCTTCTCATGCTGCTGTGCGCGCCCCTGGCGCGCGCGGCGGGCCCGATTCCCGTGGCCATTCTCGACGGCGCGAGCGGAGGCGCGTATCACAACTGGCGCTTGACCACGCCCGTGCTCAAGCGGGAGCTCGAAGAGACCGGGCTCTTCAAAGTCACAGTGATTACCGCGCCCGCCTGGGGCGGAGACTTCAGTCAATTTCACCCCGGCTTCGCGCAGTTTCGCGCCATCGTGATGAACTACGATGCGCCGGACTGGCCTGCGGACCTGCGCGCGCAATTTGAAAAGTACGTGCATGACGGCGGAGGCCTGGTGATCGTCCACGCGGCGGATAATGCCTTTCCCAATTGGCCGGCTTACAACCAGATGATCGGCATCGGCGGCTGGCGCAAGCGCGACGAGCACGCCGGCCCGCACTGGTACTGGCAGGATGGTAAGTTGGTCGCGGACACGACACCCGGACTGGCCGGCCAGCATGGAGCGCGGCTGCCGATTCAGCTGACCGTGCGCGACCCTGAACACCCCATCATGCGCGGGCTGCCGCCGGTGTGGATGCATGCCAGCGACGAGCTCTACGCCGGGCTCCGCGGGCCGGGCGAAAACATGACAGTGCTGGCGACGGCCCACTCCGACCCGAAGAATCACGGCACCGGCAAAGAGGAGCCGATGGTGATGGTTCTTCGCTATGGAAAGGGAAGAATCTTTCACACCACGCTCGGCCATGACGTCTTCGCCATGAGCTGCGTCGGATTCATGACCATCTTTCAGCGCGGGACCGAATGGGCGGCGACGGGGCGCGTGACGCAAAAGGTTCCGAAGGATTTTCCCACCGCAAAGACGGTGAGTTATCGCGTGGATATCGCGGAGATGGATCCGGGATTTTTGAATGGAGCGTCGGAGTTGGTGAAGTGAGCGGGGAGCAAGGAAACGCTGAGGTTTTATTTCACGCCGCGATAAATCTCCGATCCCGCCAGCAAGAACGCGCCCACGCCGTAAACGTAGCTTGAGGTCTCCGTGTACGCGCCGGGCGCCGCGCCCACGGGCTGGATAGAGCCGAGGCGGCCATCGGCATAGACGTGCATGAACAGGCCGCCCCAGGCCCTTTGAACTGCGGGCCAGTAGGTTGCGCGGTCGAGGATGCCTTCATTCACGCCGTAGGCGAGCGCGTAGGTGATGAAGGCGCTGCCGGAGACTTCCGGTAGCGGGTAGGCATCGGGATCGAGCAGGCCGGGACGCCAGAGGCCGTCCTTGCCTTGGATGGAGGCCATCTCGGCCGCCAT
>JASHTS010000190.1 GCA_030040425.1 Acidobacteriaceae bacterium
AGGTCTTCGGTGATTTCGCCTTTCTCGTTGAACTCGATGTTGGCCTGCGCGATGGTGTGCTTGTCCTCTTCCCAGGCGGAAAGATAGAAGCTGTAGGGAATGTGCTCGATGGTGCGCTTGCCGGCCTTCTTGAGCTGCGCGTTGAGCCGCTGCGCTTCCTCTTTCTCAATGTGGTCGCCCACGCGCAGGCCGCTTTCGCCGGCGTTGACGATCTCCACGTAATCGAGGATGCGCGAATCCTTCACCTTGCGGTAAGGCGACTCGATGAAGCCGTACTCGTTGATGCGCGCAAAGCACGAGAGCGAGCTGATGAGGCCGATGTTCGGGCCTTCCGGCGTTTCGATGGGGCAGATGCGGCCGTAGTGCGTGGGGTGCACGTCGCGCACTTCGAAGCCCGCCCTTTCGCGCGAGAGCCCGCCCGGTCCGAGCGCCGAGAGACGCCGCTTGTGCGTGATCTCCGAGAGCGGGTTGGTCTGGTCCATGAACTGCGAGAGCTGCGAAGACCCGAAGAACTCGCGGATGGCCGCCATCACCGGCTTGGCGTTGATCAGGTCGTGCGGCATGGCCGTGGAGAGCTCCTGGTAGACGCTCATCTTTTCCTTGATGGCGCGCTCCATGCGCACCAGGCCGATGCGGAACTGGTTTTCCATCAGCTCGCCCACCGCGCGCACACGGCGGTTGCCCAGGTGGTCGATGTCGTCGACCACGCCCACGTTCTTGCGCAGCTTGAGCAGGTAGCGGATGGTCGCGTAGAAATCCTCCGGCGTCAGGGTGCGGTGATCGAGCGGCGTGGCGTCCTGGTTCTCGTAGAGCTTGATGTTGAACTTGAGGCGTCCCACGCGCGAGAAATCGTACTTGCGCGGATCGAAGAACATGCCTTCGAAGAGCGCCGTCGCGGTGTCCAGCGTGGGTGGATCGCCGGGGCGCAGCTTGCGGTAGATCTCGATCAGCGCCTCCTCCGGCTTGCGCACGGAGTCGCGCTTGAGGGTGTTGGTGATGATGTTGCCCACGTCGTCGCGGTCGGGGAAGAACACCTCGAAGCTGGTGGCTTTGCTCGCCATCACTTTGTGCAGACGGTCCGCGGTCAGCTCCACGTTGGCTTCGACGATCACCTCGCCCGTGGTGGTATCCACCACGTCCGCCGCGGTGAGCGCGCCATCGAGTTCGGCCGATTCGATCTCCACCTTCTCGATCCCCGCGCCCCGCAGGGCCTTGAGCGAGTGCGCCGTGATCTTGCGCCCGGAGTGCGCCAGCTCCTCTCCCTTGTGGGCGATGGCGTGCGCAGGCTTGGCGCCCAGCAGATGCGTGGCCTTGCCCTCCTCGGTGACCGCCCAGAAGAGCTTGCCGTCCTGAATGTGCATGCGGTCGACCACGTAGAAGGTCTTGAGAATCTCCTCGTCGGAGCGCAGACCGAGCGCGCGCAGAAAGATGGTGCCCAGGAACTTGCGCTTGCGGTCGATGCGCACGTAAAGCGTGTTCTTCTGGTCGTACTCGAACTCCACCCACGAGCCGCGGTAGGGAATGATCTTGCCCAGGAAGTAGGTGCGGTTGTTGGCGGTCTCAAAGAAGACGCCGGGCGAGCGGTGCAATTGGGAGACGATGACCCGCTCTGTCCCGTTGACGATGAACGTGCCGTTGGGCGTCATCAGCGGAATGTCGCCGAAGAAGACCTCCTGCTCCTTGATGTCGCGGACAGTCTTGTTGCCGGTCTCGGCATCCTTGTCGTAGATGGTGAGGCGCACCGTGACTTTGAGCGGCGCGGAGAAGGTCATGCCCCGCTCCTCGCACTCCTGCTGGTCGTACTTGAGCTGCAGGCTCACCGGGTCGCCGCACTTGTTGCAGAAGTCGGGCATGTTGCGGTTGTACGTACCGCACTTCTGGCAGAGCACATCGCCGGGAAGGAACGGATCGGTGATGACCATGGCGCCGCAGTGCACGCAGGCGGTGCGCAGGTGATGCAGGCCTTTCAGGTGACCGCACTTGCACTCCCAGTTCCCGATGGCGAAGTCGACAAAGTCGAGTTGCGAGATGCCGCGGAAGTCGGTAATGGGGAAAACGGAGACGAACACCGACTGCAGCCCCGAGTCGTCGCGCTCATTGGGCAGCTTGTCCATTTGCAGAAAGCGCTCATAGGAGCGGCGCTGCACTTCAATCAGGTTGGGAATCTGGGTTGCGGTTGGAATTTTGGAAAAATCGAGCCGGCTGCGGATCGCGCGCTTCTCGTTGGGCATGATCACTCCTGAGCCTCTTGCGCTGCGGCGCCCGGGCAACGTTCGGCGGGGAGCGCCGGCCGGCGCCCGAGTCTCGGTGGCGCCGGCGGGATACGGTAAGAACAAGAAAAACCAGACTGGCGGACCCTAAAATCCGGGTCCCATCCGATTCCGGCCGCCCGGGAGGCTCGTTCGAGACTCGCCGTGGGAAAGGGCCGGATTTTTTGGGGTCAGGTGGGTATCGTAAGAGCCGTGTGAATTTCGCGTGGCGGGCATTGCAACGCGTCCGCCGAATCGGCTAGACTGCGCACGTTCGCGATAGGCGGGCGGTGCGGTTTGATCCCGGACCAGGGGAAAAACCGCTCAGGGAGATTGTGCGAGTGACGCAGATTGGGCAGAAAACGCTCAAAATCGCTTGCCTCAATCCAGGGTTGGACGCGAAAAGCCCGTAAGGACGCAATGCCTCACGAGCGCGGCCCATCGCCTGTGCCCCCATCCGAATTCTGTGTCTTTATTCTCGCCGATCCCAATTCGCTTCGCCGCTTGCCAGCCAGACCCACTACGCCCGTCAACGGAACGCCTGCCTGACCTTCAGACAATCCATTGACACTGAAGAACTTAACGTCTGCGGTCGCCCGCCTCCGGGGGCTTGGCCCAACCCCGGCCCTCGGGCGCTTGCCTACCACCTTTCCATCAAAAGCGCGCGCCAACCAGTTCCGTGCCGCTCGCGGCCCTGACGCCGGAAGGCGCCGGAAAACGCGCAACCTTTATCGTAGCGCGTCCCGGCAGTACATGCAAGCATTCGTGATGCCTATTTGACTTCGATGGTGGCCACGCCCTCAAACTTCTTTTTGATGGCCTCAGCCTCTTCTTTGGTCGCACTTTCCTTGATCGGCTTGGGCGCGCCATCCACCAGGTCCTTGGCTTCCTTGAGACCGAGCGATGTAACTTCCCGCACCGCCTTGATGGTGTTGATCTTATTGGCACCCGCATCCTTGAGGATGACCTGGAATTCGGTCTTCTCCTCGGCTGCAGGAGCTGCCGCTCCCGCACCGGCGCCGCCGGCAACGACCACCGGAGCCGCGGCCGCGGCTGAAACGCCAAGACGCTCCTCCAGTTTTTTCACCAGAGCCGCCGCTTCCAGCAGGCTCAGGCTCACAATTTGCTCTTCCAACTGCGCGATATCCGCCATGTTCTTCTCCCATCCAAACGAAATGAAATTCTGTGTTTCCCCGGCTGCTCGACAGGTCGGAAAGTTTCCGATGCGCCAGACTTGCGCCCTCTCCGATTGCCCGACAGCCAAAATCCCCAAGAACAGCTATCAGCTTTTAGCCATCGGCTCTTAGCCTTTCCAAGCTGAGGGACATGACCCCAGCCTCGGCAGAATCGAGCTGAAAGCTGAAGGCTAAGAGCTGACAGCTTGTGCGGCCTCGCCGCCAAATCTCCCCTTCTCCACACCCTGGCCCAGCACCACGGCCAGGTCGCGGCCCGCGGCGTTGAGCACCGTGGCCAGCCGTTGCGCCGGCGCATTGATAAGGAAAAGCAGCTTGGAATAAATCTCTTCCCTGCCCGGCATGGTGGCCAGCGATTTCACTTCCTGCACGCTGAGCAGCTTGCCATCGACAATGCCCAGCTTGAACTGGAACTCGGCATTGTCGCCGGCCCACTTGGCAAACACCTTGGCCAGCGCCACGGGATCGCCCGCCGTGAAGGCCACGGAGTTTACGCCCTTGAGTCCCTTGAGCGCGTTCTCCACCTTGGTGCCCTTGCCGGAGATGGCCGCGAGCTTGTTCTTCACCACGCGGTACTTGCCGCCCGCCTCGCGAATCACCTTGCGCAGCTCGTAATCTTTGGCCACGGTGAGCTTGCTGAATGTGCCGATGATCGCGGTGGTCGAAGCCTCGAGCTCCCTGGCCAGCAGCTTCACCTTTTCCGCCTTTTTCGCTTTCGAAATTGCCATTGTGTGCTCCGCACAGGGATCAGGGATCAGGGTTCGGGGATCAGTAAACCGATCACTCGGCCATTCGACTTCCTCTGAAACCCTCCTCACTCATTGCCGCAACTGGCGGCGCTTGATTTTCATTTCCTCTTCGCATCGGGCCGGGCGCATATCGCATCGCGCGCCAACTGAACCCTGATCCCTGA
>JASHTS010000191.1 GCA_030040425.1 Acidobacteriaceae bacterium
GAGAGGCGGTCGCCCTCGGCTTCAAGGAGAAAGTTGGACAAGATGGGGATGGTGGTCTTGCGTTCGACCACGCTCTGCGTGGCCGTGAGTTCCCTCACCAGGTCCTGGCGGCTTACGGTAATCTCCATCGCTGCCCCCTGCGCAGCCGGCTTCTCCATTTCGGCTTCGACCAACGGCATACGCCTACCCCTCGCTCCGGAAGCCTGCTTTCCGCTCTCGTCCTCACTCTACCACTTTGCCGGTGAGCGGAAACGGCTGAATTTGCTCCCCTTGATTGTATTCATCTCCCGACTTAAAGAAAGGTGGAAATCGTGGGAGGAATGCGGAATTTCGTATGGAATTTGCGGGTGCGATCCTGTTTGGGGGTTTCTCACTCTGAAGCGAAGTTGTCGTTCGCAGGGAGGAAGTTTGCGGCTGGGGAATGCGAGGGCCTGTTTGAGGAGAGAATTTCCTTATCAAAGAACAGTAGTCCCCGTAGGGCGAAAGGAAAAATAGGATTTCCGGGGGAAGTAGCTTGCGGGCTGCGAGTTGGAGTGCGTGCGGGATTTCTAAATCGTGCACGGGAAATTCAGGAGATTTGGAAAAAGGGGCACGCGGAATGGCAGAGACGCGGTTTTTCCCACGGCTCCCACAGGCGCGGGGAAAAACGGGTGTGGACGGATGGTGGATTGTGTGGAGGATGTGCCGGAACATTGATGAATGTTGGGGTTGGAGCGGCGGGTAAATCCACAGGTGCGGAGGATGCGCCGATGCCTGCCCGGGTTCATGACGCGCCGTTGCGGGGGAGGATACTTCAGAGGATTTTGCAGGCGGGAAGCAGGCCCAGAGGGTTCCCAATCCAGCACCGGCGGCGCGGGCGCGAAAGGATGGACGGGACGGGCGCTGCGGATTCTACTTAGACTGAGGGAGGGCAGAAGACAGGGGACCTTGGCGCGATGCCGATCGATATTGGGCGGCTGGAAAGCCTGCTGGAGCAGATGTCGGCTGAGGGCGCGCCGGGGCGGGAGTTTTGCGAGGCGATTGCCGAGCTGGCGCGCACGGGGAGGTTCAGCGAATTGCGCCCGGTGCTGCCGGGCGTGGTGTACGAGGAGCTGTGGGCGCGCTACCGGCGAGATCCCGCGGGGTTTGTCGCCGGCTGGAAAAACCTGGGCCAGGAGATGCGGCAGGGGTTTATTCACCACGCGCGGCAGCGGCTGACGCAACTGACGCGCCTGCAGCATGAATCAAAGGCCGCCGATGCGCCGGCGTGGCAGGAGATCCAGCGGGCGCTCGATGGGCAGCAGAATGACCTGCTGCGTGCGGCCTTTGCCATGGAGCAACTGGAGATGGTCGAGCCTGCCGTGCTGAGGGCGACGCATCTGCGCGAGTGCGTGGTGGCGACGCCGTGCTCGGAGGAGGCGGACCGCTATCTCGACGAAGCGACCCGCTGCTACTTTCTGGGGTTGTTTACGGCGTGTGCGGTGATGTGCCGATCGGTGCTCGAAGAGGCAGTGAAGCAACGGCTACCGGATGGGCTGGCGCGCCTGGTGCGCACCCGCTACCGGAACGCGGCTACCCTGGGAAATCTGCTGCACGAAGTGAATAACAATCTGCAGTTGACGGGGATCGATCCCGATTTTCCGCACGTCGCCAACAGGGTGAACGATACGGGCAGGAAAGCCGTGCACCAGGGGTTGCTGACAGAAGACGAAGCACGGGAGTGCCTGCAAAATGCGCGCAGAGCGCTGGAGCTGCTGCTGCGGGCGTGAAGGCAAGGAAGCTGGTAGAATCCCGGCCATGGATCGATCGAGGCGAGTCCGGAGGGCGGCGGCACTGGCGTTTGTGGGGCTTTCGCTCTTTCTCGCCGTATGGCTCGCTCTGGGTGAATACGATCTTCGCCATGGTGGCGCACAGTTCGAAAACCTACTTGAAGAGCGGATATGGATTGGGCTGGGAGTTCTGGCCGCAGTCGGGTTACTTGGCCTATTGGCCGGGGTCTTCTCTAAAATGCGGAAACGCAAAACTGGATTCGGCGAATGAGATGCTGATGCGATTCGCAGTGGCTGTGCTGATGGTCTCCGCTGGGGTGACACCCCTCTCACGCGCGCAGGCGGTCGGAGTTGCGGCAGGCGATGCCGCGGCGCCTGAGCCGGCGTTTGAAGTGGCCACTATCAAGCCGGTCGAAACTCACGAAAAAGCCTCACGCTACATCGTGATGCAGGGAAACGACCGGTTTGTGGCGAAGTACTACACGGTCAAGCTGCTGATCGCCGCGGCGTACGATCTGAATCCGCGCGAAATCTCCGGCGGGGCCGAGTGGGTGGATTCCGACCACTACGACATCCTGGCGCTCACGCCGGGCCTGAAGCGCCCGAGCCACGATGAGCAGATGGCCATGCTGCGCGCTCTGCTGGCGGAGCGGTTCAAGCTGAGCTTTCATCGCGAGCCGAAGGAGTTTTCGATTTATGCGCTCGAAGTAAACAAGGGCGGGCCCAAGTACGCAGAGGGCGATGGTCCGGGGTTGAAGGCGAGCACGGCGCCAGTTGACGATCCACCGGCGCTGATCAGCACGGTTTATCCGGACTACCTGAAGCTGCCTGCGCGCAATGCCACCATGGCGGATTTTGTTTCGCTTTTGCAGCGGGCGGTGCTGGACCGGCCGGTGGTGGACAGGACGGGGCTCGCCGGAAGGTTCGATTTCGATCTGACGTGGGCGGCCGATGAGACGCAGTTCGGCGGCGAGGTTCCGACGGCGCCTGCCGACGCGCAGGCTCCGCCGCTTTTCACGGCGATTCAGGAGCAACTGGGTCTGCGGCTCGAGGCTACGCGCGGGCCGGTCGAGGCGCTGGTGGTGGACACGGTGGAGCGGCCGACGGCGAATTGA
>JASHTS010000192.1 GCA_030040425.1 Acidobacteriaceae bacterium
AGCACGGAAAGCTGGGTGAGATCGCAGTGGGTGTAGAGGGGTTCGGGGCAGCCTTCGGCGGCGAGGTTTTTCCGCAGGGCCTGGGCAGGCTCGTCCTGGAGGTCGAAGAACGCCACACGCGCGCCCTGGCGGGCAAAGTGGGTGACAAGGGATTCGCCGATGCCGGTGGCGCCCCCGGTGATGAGCACGGAGCGGCCTTCGAGGCTGGGATAACGGGCGAATTGAGAGTCGGCATCGGGCATGAGAGGGTTCTTCTTTCCCACCCTTTCCGCAAAGAGCACGGAAAAGATTGGGTAACGGGGCGGATTTAGGTTCTTCTTTCCCACCCTTGGTGCAAGAGACGCGCCAAGGATGGGGCAACGGGTGCTTGGGTCCTTAAAAAGCTACTTCTTCGCCGGCGCCTCTGTGAACTGCATGCGTTTGAGCAACCGGTATTTGCCATTGCTGAAACGGTAAATCGCGGTCCAATTCTGCGACCTCGACGGCTTGCCCCAATCGTCGTGATTGTCTCCCCGTGCGATGACCTCGATGTCGTAATAGTCCGGGTTGCCGTTGCTGTTGGTGGTTTCGTCTCCGGAGAGGAACCGGAAGGCGGCGGAAGAGCGGTGCGGGCGGAGGTTGTTCATCTTGTCGGAGGGATCGATTGCACCCAGATCGTCTTCTTCGTCATCCAGGTCCCAAACATCGCAGACAGTTTTTCCCGTCGGGATCAGCAACGACTTCGACGCGCCGATGAAGCCCTGCCCCATGTCAGTCCAGGAGAGAACGATGCCGTGCCTTTCCGGGCCGACCTGCACCAGAGAGACCTCAGGAGGAGCTCCCCATCCGCCGTAGAAGCCAATTGCTGGATTAGCTCCCTCCGCCGCCCAATCTTTGCCGTCGAAGGCAAATAAGGCCGCTCCGATGGCCGGCGCGCAGCCATGGCAGCCATATCCCGCGTCTGGCCCCGTCGGCTTCGCACTTGTGACCAAGTAAGTCTTCATCTCGCCACCCTCCGGGACCTGTGCGCTCAAAAGCACGGTTATCGAGACGGTGGCGTAGTCCGGCGTACATTCCCAACCTGGATGCGCCTTCCCTGCCCTCTGCTCTGCGGCACAGTGCCACGGAGCAGTGCCGTTCGCGGCGTCATAGCCTGGATACAGCGTGGCCAAAGCATCGCGGGCAGACAGGGGCTCTTGCGCCGCGGCCGGGGTCAGCGCCGCCACCAAGACGAAGAGAAGAACGCACCTCATTTGGCTGGGTTTACTGTACGGGGAAACGGTGCCTGCCTTCAACGATGGATACGTCGTCGTCGGCATTTCCTGAGGCGGGATTGGGCAGCTCAACAATCCCGCATGCTGAGACGGCGTCTCCCCTGAGCAGGTGCATACTGATAAGTGAACCGTGCCGCAGTCTTCGCGGAAACCGGCGCGAAGACGCGGATTTGCACTGAGGCCGGCGCGCAGAACGGGATTGATTCCGGAGGACGGCAGGCACCACGGGGCGGGAACCCAAGCTCCACGCAATGTGCGGCTTCCGGATTCCAAAATTGAGCGGGAGAACCTTCCCCGTGAGTCTCCCGGAGTCCGGTCGCAGGACGATAAGGAAAGTTTTCCGGGCGGCGGACGGGAATTGCCGGCAAACGCAAAGGAACGGCTGTACGAAGACAACACGCAGGGCGGCGAGAGTCCGCAGGCGCGGGCTGTCTTGGTGTGACATGGGGCACAGGGATTTCAGTGCGAAGGCTTCAGGCTGGAGAGTGGGCGCATGCACGCATGACTCCATGTCCCGCTGAAGCGAAACGCAACTACCGGGCTTGAGGGAGAGGAAAAAAGAGATGAAAGCTGCAGCTCGATATCCAGGCGTCCGGGTGACCGCGAACGGGAACCAGTTGGTCTCGTACCACACGGAGACGCGCATCGCCGATGCGGGCGTGTTTTATCCCATTACGCCCTCGACCGAGGGCGGCGAGCTGTTTCAGCAGGCGTACGCCGAAGGGCACCTGAACGTATTCGGCGGGAACACGATCGCCATCGAGACCGAGGGCGAGCACGCGGCGCAGGGCGGAGCCATTGCGCACTCGGTGTGCGGCAAGCGCGTGGTGAACTTCACCTCGGGGCAGGGCGTGGTGTACGGCGTGGAGCAGTACTATCACGCGCCCGGCAAGGGATCCACCATGGTGCTCGAGGTCGGCGCCCGGGCTCTAACAAAACATGCCCTGAACGTTCACTGCGGACATGACGATATCTATGGCGCGCTGGACACGGGATGGATCATGGTCTTCGGCAAGGACGCGCAGCAGGCCGCCGACCAGGCGCTGATCCTGCGGCGGGTTACGGAGCTGTCGCTCACGCCGGGCATGAACATCATGGACGGCTTTCTGACGACGCACCTGGAGCGGACGTTTTACAAGCACGAATCGGAGCTGATCCGCCAGTATCTGGGCGCGCCGGACGACATCATCGAGTGCCCCACCGAGGCGCAGCGAGTGCTGTTCGGGCCCACGCGCCGGCGTGTCCCGAAGATGATGGATTTGGCCAATCCGGTTCTGCTGGGTCCGGTGCAGAACCAGGAACACTACATGCAGGGCGTGGTAGCGCGGCGCAATAACTTCGTTGAGCCGATTCTCAGCTTCCTCGAAGAGGCGTACAAGGATTTCGGCGATCTGACCGGCCGATACTACGGACTGTTGAGTGAATACAAGACCGGAGACGCGGAAACGGTGTTTGTCTCGCTGGGGTCGGCTGCCGAAAACATCGAGGCCGCGGTCGATTATCTAAGGGCTACGCGCGGGGCGAGCGTGGGCTCGATCCACGTGAACGTCATAAGGCCCTTCCCCGAGGCGGCCATCGTAAAGGCGCTGCAAGGCAAGAAGAACGTCATCATTCTGGAACGGACCGACGAGGCCATGGCCGGCGACAATCCGCTGGCGCGCGACATCCGCACCGCGCTCAACAAGGCGTTGCAGGGCTCGGAGCTGCACGGCAGCCGCGTGGAGCGGCAACAACTGCCGCTGATCGTCGCCACGGAAAAGCCGAATATCGTGGCCGGCAGCTACGGACTGGGCTCGCGCGACTTTCGCCCCGAGCACATCATCGGCGCATATGAGTATGCAACCGGACAGCGCACCCGCAAGGACGGACGCAAGGTTTCGGACGGCGCCTTCTTCATGGTTCTTGGCATCGACCATCCTTACAGCGTGGTCGCGGATGAGACGCCGAGCCTGCTCCCCGAGGGCGCGGTTGCGGTGCGCTTCCACTCGGTGGGTGGATGGGGTGCGATCACCACGGGCAAGAACCTGGGCGCGATCCTGGGCGACCTGAACGACTTGCTCTTCGAGCGCGACGGATTGAAAGATGATCTCGGCAACCCCAAGGAAGTGATTCACGTAAGCGCGAACCCGAAGTACGGATCGGAGAAAAAGGGCGCGCCGACAAGCTATTTCATGGTTGCGGCCAAGGAGCGCATCCGCGTGAACTGCGACCTGCGCCATGTGACCACGGTGCTCTGCTGCGACCCGAAGGCGTTCACCCATTGCAATCCGCTGGACGGCATGCAGCAGGGCGGCAGCTTCCTGTGGGAGTCGGACGTGGACGGCGAGCGGGCATGGGAGAACCTGCCCATCTGGGCGCGCAAGCAGATCATCGAGAAAAAGATTCGCGTGTTCACCCTCCCTGGGTTCGACATCGCGCGCAAGGCCACGGACCGCGGCGACCTGCAACTGCGCATGCAGGGCAACGCGTTTCTGGGCGGGTTTTTCGCGGTCAGCCATCTGCTTGAAGAGTTCGGCATCACGCAGGAGCAGTTCCGCGAAGTGGTGCACAAGCAGTACGTCAAGAAGTTCGGTAAGATGGGCGAAGCCGTGGTGCAGTCGAACATGGAAGTCATGATCCAGGGCTTCGAGCGGGTGAAGGAGATCAAGATCGGCGAGCTCAAAGCCGCGGATCACTCCAGCCTGCGCGGCGAGGCGCTGCTGCCGATCCTGGAAGCCGAGCCCGAAATGGCGGAGGTCGGCGTTGAGAGTGGATGCCGCGCCGGGGGATGCCGGTCGATTCCCGCGCCGGAAGGACAGGAGTCGCGGCCTCCGGTCTCGACCATCGGAGCCTTCAACGCGGAGTTCCGCTCCGGATTCGGATACAACCAGCCGGCCACGCCGCTGGCGGCGATGGGCGTGATTGCGGCGGCGACGGGCGACACGGCGAGCAAATATGTGGCGCGGCGGGAGACGCCGCTCTATATTCCGGAGAACTGCACGCAGTGCATGGAGTGCATCTCGGTGTGCCCGGATACGGCGCTGCCGAACTGCTCTCAGGATTTGAGCACGATTCTGGGCATTGCGATCACGCGCTACGTGAGCGACACCGGCGAGCGGCGCAAAATGCTCGCCAAGTTGCCGGAGATCGAGAAGCAGACGCGCGCACGCATGCTCGCCGATATCAAGGCGGGCACTTCGCTGCCCACGATCATCCGTGAAGTCACCGAAAGCGTGGATGGCTTCTCGGCCGCGGCCAAGACGCAGTTCTACAACATTCTCGACAAAGTGCCGATGGCCTACCAGAAGACCAACGCCATCTTTAGCTCGCCCGAGCGGAAGACACCTGGCTCCGGTGGTATCTTCTCCATTTTCGTTTCGGATTTGTGCAAGGGCTGCGCGGCCTGCGTGACCGCGTGCGGCGATCACCAGGCGCTGAAGATGGTGCAGGAGACCGAGGACGTCAATGCGGAGCACGAGACGGGGACGGCGTTCCTGAACCTGCTGCCGGATACGAGCCAGAAATATCTTGGCCTTTATAACGGCGCAAATCCAGCGGACTCCAAGACGGCGACGCTGCGCAACATGCTGATGGTGCGCACCAACTACGACGCGCTGGTGGCGGGCGACGGCGCCTGCGCCGGCTGCGGCGAGAAGAGCGTGCTGCGCTCGATTGCGGCAGTGACCGAGGCTTACATGCGGCCGGTGTACCACGCCAAGAGCGACCGCTTCGTGGCCAAGGCAGGTGAGCTGGAGAAGAAGGGCGCGGAGCGGCTTGCAGCCCTCCAGTCGAGCAATCCGGCCGAGTACGCGCTGCTGCGGCAGGCCATCGAGCACATGGTGATGGGACTGGGCGGCGAAGACACAAAGGACACGAAGAAGCGTATCGCAGCGTTCGAAGCGGAGCATGGCGCAGTCACAGACGCGCAGCTCGTCGAGGCGATTGCCGCGGTGCTTTTGACGGAAGCATTCAACCACAAGAACCTGCAGCCCATCGATGGACGCTTGGCCAACGGCATGAGCGTGATGGCGATGGCCGCGCACACGGGCTGCAACACGGTGTACGGCTCGACTTCGCCCAACAATCCGCACCCGTATCCATGGATGAACTCGCTGTTCCAGGACGGCATCACGGTGGGTTGGCTGATGGGCGAGAGCTTCATCGTGGATCACGCGCGGCGCTCGGTGATTCCGGAGCGGCTGGCGGACGTGATTCTCTTCCGCGACGGAGGCATCACGGAGGAGGAGTACTACCACTTCACGCACTTTACCGATGCGCTGATGACGGACCAGGAGATTGTGGAGCTGCCCAAGGTGTGGGTGGTGGGCGGCGACGGCGGCATGGGCGACATCGGCTACCAGAACATGTCGAAGGTGATTCTGCAGAACCGTCCCAACGTGAAGGCGCTGATGCTGGATACGCAGGTGTATTCGAACACCGGCGGGCAGAATTCTGACTCGACGCCGATGCTGGGCGGCAACGACATGAACGTGTTTGGAGCGGCCACGCAGGGCAAGAACACGGAGAAGAAGACCGTGGCGGAGACGTTCCTGGCCGGGCACGGCTCGCCGTTTGTGGCGCAGGTTTCGATGGCCAATGCGCCCAAGCTCTACCGGGCGATTCTCGACGGCCTGGAATACCGCGGCACCATGTTCCTGCAGGCGTTTACCACCTGCCAGCCGGAGCACGGCGTGCCGGACGACATGGCCCTTCACCAGGCGCAGCGCGTCCGGGATTCCCGCGGAGTTCCCGAATTTGTTTTCGATCCGCGCAAGGGCGAGAGCTACCAGGAGGCGCTCGACATCAAGGGCAATCCTTCGGTGGATCTGGACTGGTACGAGGCGCGGGCCAAAGACGGCACGGTGAGCCGGTACACGGTGGCGCACTGGTGCACTACCGAGGCGCGGTTCCGCAATCATCTCAAGAAACTGAAGCCGGACCAGATCGAGGGAAAAATTCCGCTCGAGAACATGCTGGTGCGGATCACGCAGCAGGACGTGGTGTACCGCTATTACCTGCTCAAAGACCATCGCGCCTACATTCCCGATTTCGGCGTGTACATCCAGTGGGAGGAGAACGGGAAAGTGGAGTATCGCGCTCTCTCACGCCAGCTTGTCCTGTTCTGCGTGGAACGGCGCAAGGCATGGCGGATGCTGCAGTCGAAGGCCGGCGTCGTGAACAAGGAATACGCGGCGCAGAAGGCGGTGCTGGCGGAGCTGGCTGCGGGCAAGGTGACGCACGAAGAGCTGTTCGCGCGCGGGCAGGAGCTGGTGAGGGAGCGGATGGCAGCGGCGCCGGCGAAGGCGTGATCGAAAACAAGGATGGACAAAGAGCGCGGGCCCCGGGGGTCCGCGCTTTTACTTTCTGTTAGACTTCCTGAGAACTCAAGGAGCCAACATGCGAATCCGCATCGGGCAGGCGGCGTGTGTCGCCCTCTCAATGTTCTTGTTACCGCTCGTCGCGCTGCGCGCGCAGGAGAAGACGGCCGTTCCCACGTATCGCGCGGGCCTCAAGTCCATCGCAATCCCCTCGCCGACCGGCGAACTTGTGGAGATCGGGCCCGATTATCGGGTGCTGTTCGAACCCTTTGCGCCGAACACCAACCGTGTGATTGCTGCGTTTGTGCTGCCGGCGGAAACGGAGGCGCTGCGCAACGGGAGCACAGAGGACGTCTCTACGTATGCACTTGTGGAGGTGCCCCGCTCCGCGGAGTTCAAGGAAGTGACGCCGGTCATCTTCAGGGTGATTGCCGGCTCAGTGGCAACGGAGCTTGGGACCAACCTCGATGCGGACGTGAAGAAGGGCGCGGACGAGGTGGCCGAGCGGCTGAAGGAACTCCGATCCAACGTTACAGACCTGAGCGTAGATAAGCCTTTTCCCCTGGGAACGTTCTTCTCCGAGAGCGATGCGGCCGGGTTCGGCATGATTGCGCCGGTTACCGTGAAAGGAAGCACAACAAAGATGGCCACAGGCATATTGCTGGCGCGCGTGCAGGACCGTGTGATCTTTGGCTACCTGTTTACCACTTACAAAGACGACGACACTGTGCGTTGGCTGCGCACCGCAACCCAGCAATGGGCAGAGGCCATTCTCAAGGCGAATCCATGAGACAAGCGCCCCGTGCCCGTCTCGAGGCACAAAAGACGATTCCCTGTCCTGCCGATATTTACCGCGTGAAGGTCACGTAGTCGCGGCCGACATAGAGGCGAAAGCCGCCGGCGGGGTCGGTGGTGACAAGAAGCGGGCGCGGGCGCCGGATGGCATCGTCGTGCGTCGAGCTGGCGGTAAAGACGTCGTGGGCGCCGATATCGGTGACCACGAACTTGTTCCCTGCGATGAAACCGATGCCGTAGACGCCGGCGGGCAGGTCGTTGCCGGCGATGTGGATAGGCACTTCGGCAACGAAATAAGCCTGATACTTGGCCGCGACGGACGTGGAGTAGCCGCTGGTTTCAACCAGCGTCGCGAGCACGTACTTGCCGTCGGCAAATTTGACGCCGCCGGAGTTGCGCAGCTCCGCGGGCGCGGACTGGCCCGCATAGTAGACGCTGGGCGGGAGCAGCTTCTGCACATCGGCTGGAGCGATGACGGTGCCGCCGGATTGCTGCGCGAGGGAGCGCGCGGGAGAAAATGCGATGCTCAGCGCAAGTAGCGATGCCGCGGTGATCCTGCTCACAACCTGGCGGTTCATTCGAGAGCTCCTCCTTGAGTTCAGTACCGCACCGGAGTATAGCGCACGGAAGCCGCGGGGAAATGTGACGGCGCTCGTTGCCTCGTTGCGGCGTCAATCGTAGGTGCAGAGGACGTCGTCGTAGTAGTTGATGAGGACGCGTTTGACGGGCGCAGGCAGTTTGGGCAGCGCCACGGTGTGCTCGATGGTTTCATTGCCCGTGATGATGATTTCGCCCAGGCGCAATACTTTGCCGTTGGCGAACTCGAGATACAACGGCACAGGCATGCGGAAGTCGGGCGAGACGCCGGACTGGGTGAGCTTGATGGAAAGCGAGTTCTGGTCGTCCTTCGCAGTGACCTGGCCCTCGAAGTGATAGGCGGGCAGTTCCGTGCCATAGACATACTGGTTGAAGAACCAATCCATGCGGCCGTTGCCGCCGAGATTCATGCCGGGGCTCATGTGTTTTTCGACGATCGCCTTGAAGTCTTCGGTTGTGGCAGCCTGGAACTTGTAGGTGTCGACGAAGTCGTGCATGGTGGCCCTAAAGCGCGCGTCGCCGTCTTTCGGCGACCACATCATGAGGCGGATCATGTGCAGAATGTACGCGCCCTTGGGATAGACCAGGTCCTGATAGATGTTCCAGCCGGTTTTAGGCGAGCTCAGGCGCACGCCCATGGTGACCGGGCCGACATCGATGGGCCTGAAGCCGAACTGATTTTTCTCCGTGATCAGCTTGCGCTCCTCATTCCAGAAATCCAGGTAATCATCGGGCTTGGGGCGCGTGGCCTGAAGAAAGATGGAGGCGGAGGCGTCGGCAAAGCCCTCGCTCATCCATTGGTCGCGATAACTGCGAAAGCCCACGGTCTGGCCCCACCACTGATGCGCCACTTCGTGCGGCGTGACGACTTTCCAATACATGGGATTGGTGAGATTCTCCCAGCCGATGCCGAGGAAGTGCTTCTGCGTCGTCAAAGAATCCGCAGATGGGCAAATAGACGAGCATGGGCCAGCTCTGGCCGTAGTTGCAGGCGGACTGCTGAGTAAGGGCAACGTGCGAAAAAGGCAAAGGGCCGAAGTAATTGGCGTAGATCTGCAGGGCGGCCTGACCCTGGCTCAGCTCGTTGGCGAGCATAGGGGTGGTGGCAAGCGTGCCCAGCCCGCCGCTTCCGGCAAGGGGTGTAATAAAATCCGGCGGGGTGCGATTGGCGAAGACATCGAGCTCGAGCTGGCCGCTGGGCGCGGCGCCGACTTTCGTCTCCTTCATTTCGAAATCGCCCAGGGTGAAACCAACGACGGGCAGCGGCGTGTCGGTCTTCCATTCGGAGGTGGTGACGTTGCTCTCATTGGACTGGCTCAAGCGCGAGCCGGTAGCGATAAGCTGAAGACCCTTGGGCACGTGAAAAAGCATGTGGTACTTAGCGTAGTCGCCCAGGCCCTGGGCGGCGTTGGGAAACCAATTCTCACGGGCCACGGGATAGTAGTTGCCGCCGCCCATGTTTTGGACAACGTCCTTGCCGCCATAGGCGATCTTGAGGACCGCGCCTTCACCCTGCCTCAGCGGTGCCGCGAGGATAACGCCGAAGTCGGGATCGTCGTCTTTGTTCTCCTGCACAAAATCGAGGGGGACGCCCTGCGCAGTCTCCACCTTGCTGACGCGCAGGGTGGGAAAAAGATCGAGGGGGATGACGGCGACTCCGTCTCTCTGGGCAATGAGGTTCACGGTGGCGAGATTAGTGAGGAATCCACTTTTCTCGATCGTCACGTCAAGATCTTCGGAGACGATCTTGCAGGAGGCGTTGCGTTCATCGCCGCTGGGTAAGCCGCTCAGGTATTCCTGGGCACGGTGAAAGGCGAGCGGAATGGTGAGCGATTCCTGGAGGCCGTTCCAGAGAAAGAGCGCGACCTCTTCCGGCTCAACCTCGGGAATGCCTTGCGGATC
>JASHTS010000193.1 GCA_030040425.1 Acidobacteriaceae bacterium
AGCACGCGGGTGAGAAAGAGAAACACCAGCGCGGCTCCCACGGCGCCGCAGAGCGCGGCCAGCAGCAGCACCACGCCGGCCACGAATGTTCCGTGGCGGGAGATCAGGTAGCCGGCGGCTCCAAACCAGCAGAGAAAAATGGTGAGCGAGAAAAAATTCCACCAGGGCACGGTTGCGCCGGTAGTTCCGGCCTTCACGCCGCCGTGTGCGTGTGGGAGGTGCGCTCCTGCTGCATGCGGAATGTGCGGTGTGTGCGGCGCGTGCATGTGAGGCAGATGCATGTGCCCGCCGAAGTGGCCGCCAAAATGACCGAGGCCGCCCAGCAGTGAGAGCAGGCTGAACGCCAGTCCAACGAAAAAGCAGACGAGGTAAAGCACCTCCCAGTTCATCGCCGCGCCCTCCTTTCCGAATGACGTTCTGCGCGGTGGATATTTTTGCGCGCGCGGTTTGTCTTGTGCTGCAGATCAGGGATATTCCTGGAAACGGCTTTTCCCGAGGCTGCGCCGGCCTCGAGCCTGGGGCGCAGCACTTCGGCCAGGCGGCGGTCGAGTCCCGGCGTCTCGAGAATCGCTTCGAGCAACAGCACGCACTCCCGCGAGCGCTGGTGCTGGGCCAGCGTGAGCAGCGCCTTCTTGAGCTCGGGATCGCGGCGAAAGCGCTCGGCGCCCGATACCAGCCACAGGTCGAACTTGTCTTCGGTGTCGCGCAGCTCGCTCTGCAGTTCCGGCGAGTAGCCCTCGGGGTCGTCGACCAGGTAACCGGGATGCACTTTGAAAAACGCGGCCAGCGTTTGCCGCGTGGTGTTGGTCAGGTGCGGCCGCGCGCCGGATTCAATTTGCGAGAGGTAGCTCTGGCTGAACCGGGAGCCGGTTTCGCTCGCGATGGCGCGCACCAGCTCGAGCTGGCTCATGGCGCGGCCGAGGCCGCGGAGGCTGCCTTCGACCTCGCGCAGATAACGGATTTTTTCGCCGAGCTTCATGGCCGCCGGGGCAATGGCTTTTGGGGTTTGCATCTCATGCCATTGCAAATTGCAATAACTATATCGCAAATTGCGATAGGAGGCAAGAAAAATCGTACGGCGACTGTGGAGAAGCTCCGCAGGTCGTCTGTATGGCCTGTGCTATGTGAGGCTTACGATGAATTAGCCTGGCAGGGTCAAGTCTGGCTTGGCTGCTTACTGGTTGACGCCGCTGGCCAGAAAGCCGCCATCGACCACGAGCACTTCGCCGGTGACGAAGGACGCGCTGTCGGAGGCGAGATAGATGGCCGCGCCCACCAGCTCTTCCGTCTTGCCGAAGCGGCCCATGGGCGTGCGCAGCAGCAGCTCCTGGCCGCGCGCGGTTGAGTCGAGCAGCTTGGCGTTGATGTCGGTGCGGAAGACGCCGGGGGCGATGGCGTTTACGGTCACGCCCTTCTTGGACCACTCGACGGCGAGCGAACGGGTGAGCGAGGCCACGCCGGCTTTGCTGGCGGCGTATGCCGCGACCTCAGTGAGCGCGACGAAGCTGTTCAAAGACGCGATGTTGATGATGCGCCCCTGGCCGCGCTCGATCATGTGCCGGCCGAAGATCTGGCTGGCGCGCAGCGTGCCGGTGAGGTTGGTGTTGAGAATATTCGACCATTCCTCTTCGCCCAGATCGAGCGTGGGCGTGCGCTTGATGATGCCGGCGCAGTTTACGAGGATATCGACTTTGCCGAACTTTTCGAGCACGGCGGCGAGCAGCTTTTCGAGCGAGGCGCGATCATTGACGTCGGATGGCTGGCGCAGCGATTTGCGGCCGCGTGCTTCGATCTCCGCGGCGGCGTCTTCCACCTGCTGCGGACGGCGGCCCGTGGCTACGACGTCAGCGCCGGCTTCGGCCAGGCCGATGGCGATGGCGCGGCCGATTCCGGACGTGCCTCCGGTGACGACCGCGGTCTTTCCCTCAAGGCTGAAAAAGTTCTTGCTCATCGGGTCTCCAGTAGCGAGTTAGCATCCGTTGCGCGGATATCAGCGAGTTAGCAGGTTAGCGGCGTCCAACGCCGGCGCTTGGGACTGCCTGGCGAGTTTGAGACGCCCATTTATCCGCTGAGTTGGTTATCCATTTCTTCCCAGGAAGACGGGCGCGATGTGGCGATCGAAGAGATTTTCGGTCACGTTTTTGGCGATCACCGCTTCATTGGCTTCGAGCAGGACGAGGTAGCGCGGGCCCATTTTTGCGGCGATCTTGAAGCCCACGTGCAGAAGCTGGCGCACGCTGGGATTGTAATTTGGGTCGCCCTCCACGTGGCGCAGCGCGGAGGTGTATTGCGCGGAGCTCCAGCCGCGCACGGTTTCGGCCGAGGGAAGCTTTCGGGGATCGATGTCGATCACGGTGGCATAGGGCGCGCACAGCTCTTCGCGGTGAGCGAGCGCCTCGGCGTAGACTTCTTTGGCGAGAGCCAGGCCGTCGCCGCCGGCTTCGGCCAGCCCGATCAGCTCTTCGAGCCACGTGGTTCCCGCCGTCTTCAAATGCACGCCGGCGCCGGTGCGCTGCATGGTGGCGTGGATGGCCGGATAAATGGAAAATTTGTCGCTGCCCGAGTGCACGCTGAGCTTCAGGTCGGCGGGAAGGCCGTATTGCCGCACAGCGTAAGCGATGGCCGCCACGTCGACCGCCATCTCGCGCTCGAACTGGGCCACGTTGCCCACGTAGTCCACGCCTTTGTTGAAGCGGCCGCTGAATTTGGGGGCGATGGTCTGCACGGGGATCTGCTCGTCGGCGATGGCGGCGAGAATGATGAGCAGCTCCACCGGGCTCTGCGCGCGGTCGGTCTCGTCCATCGAAACCTCGGAGATAAAGCTGCCCGCGCCCTTTTCCTTTTCGATCTTGCGATAGACTTCGCCAGCTTTTTTGACTGCGGCCAGAAACTTTTGTGCCGTGGCCTGGAGGGTGTTGCGGGTGATCTCGAAGGATTCGTCGGTTCCTGCGAGCTCGATGGAGCCCACAAGCTCCGGATGCCGCGCGATGAATCTCTCGATGTCGGCATCCTGCGCGGGCCGGCCGATGGAGTCGGCCACGTCGATGGTGAAAAAATCGCAGGGCGCGAGGAAGCGGCTCACGGTTTCGAGCGTGATGTGGTCGGCGTCGAGGTAGTAAGGCAGCCTCCAGTGGAGCGCGCTTACGGCTGCGTCTGCGGCCTGGCGCGTGGAAGCGGGTTCGGAGCCGATTATGGTGTGCTCGCGGTTCGACTTGTTCCAGACTGGTATGACCTCGACGCCCCTTTCGAGCGCCTTGACGCAGGCCTGCAGTTGCGCCTTGGCCTGGTGCGCGAACCGGTCGCCTACGCCTACCGAGCATCTTCCGAGTTTTAACTTTGAATCCGCCATGATGGTTTCCTGATTCGGTGCCATTCAATTCAAAGACGGCTGCGATGCGCCCAAAGACCGAGGCCTGGGTTGGCAATGAAGAAAATCTCTTCGCCGTTGAGGCGGTTTGCGCCGTGGCGCAGCTTGCGCGGATCGTAACGCGCGAGCATGGTGTTGAGATCGCCATACGCGTAGCCGGCGCCGGTGATCTCCTGCTCAGTAAGATGCCCCGGGCACCAGGTGATCTTGAAGCGGCCCTCGGAGCTGGCGTGGATGAGGTGCGCGGCGGCGCTCAGGTCGCGGGCCAGCTCCGGATTCTCTTGGACTGCCTTCAGCGTGGCCGGCGTGCCATGGTAGCCGTACTTGCGGATCAGCGCGTCGATGCCCTTGTCCTCGCCGAACTCGCGCACGCCCGGCGCGAGAATAATGAGCTCGCCGCC
>JASHTS010000194.1 GCA_030040425.1 Acidobacteriaceae bacterium
AAGTCGCCGATTCTCGAGCTGCTGCGCAAATCCACGCTGTTCAGCACCGTGCCGGGGCGCGTGGCGGCGCGCATCGAGGAGCCCATCTACCGGCGGCTGGCGCAGACGCACGAGTGCCGCGTGGTGCAGCCGATGGATGCGGCCCGCGCGAAGAAGAATTCCCCCGGCTACTGGGCGCTGCTTGCGGCGGTGACGGCCGCGGTGATCTGGGCCGCGGCGCAGGCCATCTACATGCTGAGCAGCATTACGTGGCCCGATTTGAGGCTGCTGCTCGAGGGCGCGGCGGCCACGTTTCTGCGCGTCAACGCGGCGCTGCTCATCTCTGCCGCATGGACGATTCCCGTGGGCGTGGCCATCGGCTTGAATCCACGACTTGCGCGAGTTGTCCAGCCGCTGGCCCAGATTCTGGCCTCGGTGCCGGCGACGGCGTTTTTCCCCGTGCTGCTCATCGCCCTGGTGCGGCTCGGCGGCGGGCTGGGCATCGGCTCCATTGCCCTGATGCTCCTGGGCACGCAGTGGTACATCCTGTTCAACGTGATCGCGGGCGCCATGTCGATCCCGTCCGACCTGCGCGAAGTGGCCTCGCTCTACCATTTCACGCGCTGGCAGCGGTGGACGCGGCTGATCCTGCCCGGCATCTTTCCCTATCTCATCACCGGCATGGTGACGGCCTCCGGCGGCGCGTGGAACGCCTCGGTGATGGCCGAGTACTCGCACGTGAAGGACCGGACTCTTGAAGTCATTGGCCTGGGCGCGCAGATTGACGCCGCCACCGACAGCGGACGCTTTGCCATGCTGCTGCTGGCCACGATCTTCATTTCGTTGATGGTGGTGACCATGAACCGGCTGGTATGGCGCCGGCTGTATCGATTGGCGGAGACGCGGTTCAAGCTGGAGGGGTGAAGATGGGTTTCCCAAGGGTGTTGGCCTGAGAGAACGGGTTTTCGACGCGGCTGAGACATGAGAGGCCTGTAGGCATTTGCCGCCAGGACTGCAACAGATTCAAAGCGAAATGTGTGTTAGGCAAGGCTAACCTCCCCGGAGTGCGTCTTCGCGGAAATGCCTTCATCACAGGGCGCTGGAGGCGAAAGGAGGATCATAATTTAATGACACGCGTAGAACTTGAGGGACCGCGGACAGCCGAGGGGCGAAGTTCTCTGGACGCTATGCCAGAATTTCTCGAAAGATACCTCTTGCCGCTTGTGGTGAGTCTTACTACACTGATCGTATTTACGAATCCTATGAGCTTCGATTGGACTCAGCGAATCACCGGCGGTCTAGTCTTGGTCTTCGGCGCGTATTTCGCTGCGCATACCATTCATAAAATGAATCGTTTGGTGGTAGTTGATCCGGCTCGGCAGACTGTTCTGAGCGGTCCGACGGGTTCCGCGGGACTGGTCCCTCCGGAGGCCAAATTTCCTCCAGGGCCCAGGTGGCAGCGGGTGGGGGATCCTAGAATTGACGAGATCCTCGAGCAGTTGAACGACGCCACGCCAGCGCCTAAGGACGGGGCGCTTTGGAAGATTCTTTCGCCTCTGTTTGATCGGGACGCATTCAATCCCCAAATTCTAGAGGGCGATTGGGACCGGGCTTTCTTCGTATATGCGAAGACTCGCCAAATCATCAGCGCTTACCGACCGTCTTTCACAGATCCGCACGATAGAGATTGCTTAAAGCAGATTGAGGATATTACGGCCGACCTGCACAACGAAATTGGAATATCCTACAGACAGTTTGATCCCAAGTTCTCGCCGGACGAACATTCCGAGCGGTACCTCGATAACAAATCTTTGTTCCTAAGCATGCTACCTCAACACCGAGTCAACCCGTACAACTACATTCCGTGGAACCGGGAGAAGGTGGAGATTGAGGACCGCGTTCGTGAGCTTAATACGCGGTTTCAAGTAACTGCTGGGCAGTCAACGCCTGAGTAGGTCGGCGTTGACGGGCGCCCTGAGCGGGCGCGCAATGCCCGGCGTGTTCCGCGATCAAAAAGGATGAACACAGGCAGGCGCGGGCTGAGGCGCTGATGTCTCGAGGCTCTGCGCCACGAACTCGAGGACTGACGTGATCTGTTCACGGGTTACATCAAATTCCTCGATAAGCTCTTCGACGCTCATATCCTGAAGGTTCTCAAAGACCGTCGAGACCGGCATTCGGGTTCCGTGGAAGACCCACGCACCGCTGCGCTTGCCGGGGATGCTTTCCATGGCCGGACACTGGGACCAATCGAGAATGGCCATGATCGGTGCTCCTCTGTTTCAGAATACCGATAACGGAGGCGGATTACCATATCCTGGAGGGCGCGTTGAAGACGGGGGGCTATCGGCGTAGATTCGCCCGTCTGCGAGCCGTGTTCCGGTGCAACTGATGATTCGCGTGGGCCTATGATTCGTGTCGGATTGATCGGATTCGGGCTGGGCGGGCGCGTGTTTCATGCGCCGCTGCTCTCCTCTGTCGACGGGATGGAGCTGGCCGCGGTGCTGGAGCGCGCGACGAACAAAGCCGCGGAGCGCTATCCCGGCATCGCGACCTATCGCACACTCGACGAGCTGCTCGGCGATGCGTCGCTCACGCTGATCGTTGTGACCACGCCGAATGGAACGCATTTCGACTTGGCGCGGCAAGCGCTGCGCGCGGGAAAAAATGTTGTCGTCGACAAGCCGATGGCGGTGACCTCGGAGGAGATTGCCGAGCTGATGGCGCTCGCCGCCAAAAAGAACCTGCTGCTCGCGCCCTTTCACAACCGCCGCTGGGACGGGGATTTCCTGACGGTGGAGAAACTGCTGCGCGAAGAATCGCTGGGACGTCTGGTGGCGTACGAGTCGCGCATGGACCGCTGGCGGCCCGTTCTACCCAGGGAGCGCGTGTGGAAGAACGATCCGGCCGCCGGCGGCGGGCTGCTGCTGGACCT
>JASHTS010000195.1 GCA_030040425.1 Acidobacteriaceae bacterium
TCTGCTCCTGGTCAGTCGACGCGTCATCTACCCCGTGCCGCGTCCGGGGATGCTTCCCGACTGAAGTACACTTCGGGTTGCCTCCTGTAAGAGAAAAAACATTTCAGTCTGAGAAAGTTGGCGTCTAGCGGCAAAAAGCACCTGAAGGATTTGCTTTTCACGGTCAGACAGCCGATTGTAGAGATTTTCAAAGCAAAACTGGAGTGCAGTCGAAAATGATTGGCTTCCCCTGATCAGTAGCCTTTCTGGGTCCGCACCGCTGCTTACCGACGACACAAACCATTTAATTAGGAGGGGATTAAAGAACAATGCTTGGCAATACCTGGCGAGGCGTTCATCAGTGGCCTCCCCCAGCAGCTGAAGATTGAGGCTCTTGGCGTGTCGCCTTGCGAGTGAAATCGACTGCCCCTTGTCCAGCGGGTCCAGTTTGTACCGAAGCTCTAATTCGCCAAGTCCGATCCTTGATGTCACTAAAACCTTTGATCCTGTTGGTATGGACTCGAGCAGCGGTCGAACTTCTTCCAAGGTAAGCGTCTCAAGATTGTCGATCACCAGCAGCAATTGCAATTGCTCCATATAGTTCCTTAGCTCTTGGATAAGAGTGCTAAGGTCTGCCCCTCGCGCGAGAGATCCGAGCTCCGCCGTTGCTGTCTCCACAATCCCCAGTGTCGTTGTTACTGCATCGTGGATTTCCCTCACCCCTGCCGGGGTCAACATTCGGGTCTTGAGGGATATCCAAACAATCGCATCGAAGCGTGCTTTTTTTGTGTCGAGGATTTCGTAGAGACAGCGAAGCGCGAGGGCGCTCTTGCCGACACCTCCTTCTCCCACGATCGTCACGAGGGGGTGGGGCCCAGAGAGGTGTCTTATTACATCTCTTGTTTCCGTTATGCGCCCCACAAATCCGGTTTCATCAAAGTCAACCATTGGAAGGTTGTGTGGCGTGAGATCTGCTGCTGCGGTCCAAAATGCTGGGATTTCCAGGCGAAGGACGAATGTCGGGTCTTGCTCGATCTTTAGGCGTACGCTCTGTAGTTCCCTCCATTGAAGTCGGGGGAAGTCCCGCAGCAGCAAGTTAGCCAACTCAATAAACCGGCTGAGGTCATCGTCTTCAAGGGGGCGCGAGTGGCAAACCCTATTTCGAGCGCGCGTCATCGATTCCAACTGGTCCGCGAGGGTCGTCACATCTCTTCCGCACATCGAGGAGAGTTCTTTGGCACGGAGACGGACCATTTTCCCGAGATCTGCGAAATCGGTGTAGTTGATCAGGTCGATGTCATTCTCTGGGGCCGTACCTGGGGTGTGTTTGTCATCGAGTTCAAACCGTTCAGTGGCCACCTTGCGGACATCTGGCGGGAGTATGTCGATTGAATCTTTGCATAGTGCCAGGTCGCCAATTGTTTCTCGCAAATCGGTTTCAATGCTCGAAAGAATTGCGAAGCATGTATTTCTAACGGCGGAGCGCATAGGAAGCTCCAGATCTGGGCTGGGAACCTGCCACCATTTTACTTAAGTCTAGTGATTGCGCCCCAAGCTATTTGGTCGGGCTGTCGGCGTAACCGGTACAAAGCCTCCTGAACATGGGTGAACGAATGTTAAGTTCCCGAGCGCCTCGCTTTGGATACTCTCAGATCATTTCTAGTTACGCCGGAGACCCGGCGCGAATAGCGATTTGGAGTCCCCACAAAAGTCCCCACAGTGCGCAGCGAATCGGAGATTCTGAGGTTTTGTAAGTATTTGAATTTGAATGGTCGGGACGGGCAGATTTGAACTGCCGACCCCTCGCACCCCAAGCGAGTGCTCTACCAGGCTGAGCCACGTCCCGACGCAAGGCGAGCCGGTCCGCGATTGAACCGGCTCCCGGGGTCATGCCCTAGTTTACACCGGTACCCGCGACAGGTTCTTTTTCCGGAGCCGCGAGAACGCGGAGCCGGAAGAGAATCTCTCCTCTTCAGGAATCAGAGAGCGCGCCGGCGGGGCCGCTCAGTGCGCCTTGCCGGTGTTGGTCTGGTTGGCGGAGGCGGGGCCGGGGAGTCTGGCCTGGCGGCGGATGGGCACGCGCGCGTCGCGGGCAAAGTACCAGCGCGCCGCAATGGAGAGCGAGTTCACCTGCAGGCTTTGCGCGCTCAGCTGCGACTTATAGAAGAATGCCGAGTAGGACGGCGCAAAGGAGAGATTGCCCAGCGTAGGCACCACCAGCGAGAGACTGAGCGGAATGGCATACTCGGTCTGCGTGGGCAGCTCCAGGTTCACGGGCCGGCCGGCATAGTAGTCGCCTTGGCTTTCGCTTACCAGGCTGAACTGTTTGTTCGCCTCCCTGCCCCATACGCGGTTCTGGATGTGCAACTGCCAGTAGAAGCCGGGGCTGTGCAGCGTTTTGACGCCCGGCGCGCCCACCACCGTGGTGCTTTTGTTAATGGTCAGCGCCGGCGCCTGGGTGAAGCAGGTCTGCAGCGTGATGTTGGCACTCACCGCGCAGGTCTTCTGGTTGGCGCCAGTCGCCAGCGTGAGCGAAGAGAGCACGTTGGCCTGCTCGCTGAGCTCCACGCCGGTTTCGAGATAATCGCCGCTCCAGAAGAACGCCCTCGGACTGTTGTGGCCGAACTCCTCGCGGAAGCCGGCGCGATCGGTCCACGCGTCGTTGCGCGGCAGCGCCACCGTAAGCTCGCCGGGTGGCGGTGAGAAGGGGAAGAAGAGGTATTGGTGGTTGATCTGCACCTGATACTGGCGCGGGGTAAACACCAGAAGGCTGCGCGGAAGCGAGCGCACCGCGGTGAGGCCGTCCGTCGAATGCCGGCCGCGCAGGCGGATCTGCAGAAATCCGCCCACGGTAAAGTTGTTCAGCGAATAGGCGGCATTGATGGACTTGGTCGCGGGACTCAGGTTGCCCAGCACCGAGCGATCGTAAGAGAACGCGGTCTGCACGCCGAACGACATGGGTGGCACGCGGCGACCCCTGGCGAGAATCCCGGGCATGTTGCTAGTGATGCGGCTGGCCGCTTCCAGATCGAGCTCCTGCTGGGCCGGGGCGGTGGCGCGCGAGTCGCTCACGCCCTGAAAATAATCGCCCAAAAATGCATTGCCGCCCTCGGGATCGCGCGAAGTGAAGCCAGCCACGATCTTGGAAAAATCCACTTGCAGCAGGCGATCCTGCTGAAAGACCTCGTTGTTGTAGGTGACCACCCTTTCGACCGGCGGATTGTTCCTGGTCCCGTGGCTGGTCCCGGACGCGCGCGCGGACGCCGGCCCGGCCGTGGGTGCGAGCGCTTCATCTTCCCCGGCCGGCCCGCGCAGGCTGGCGAGCAGGTAGTGCGCAAGCGGCGCGGTGATGAACATCTCCGTGGGCACGTGCTCGTTGCCGGGCAGCGCCTGGAGCGTGCCGTAGACGGCCTTGTCCTGCGCCAGTTGATCGGTGGTGAGCAGCCAGTAGTAGGCGTCGTCGGCAATCGGCGTTCCGCCCACGCAATACGTGCTCTGGCCGCCGGCGGTACCGACGCAGGTGGGATCCACCGGAATCCACAGCGGCTCGTTGTTGCGGCTGACCTCAGTGATGTTGGTGAGCTCCGATTGCACGATGCCGTAAGAGATCAACCACTCGCGCGTGTAGCCGGTATCGGCCAGCCCGGCCTGCTCGGCCATCTTTTTTTCTGAGAGCGTGAGAATGTCTTGGAGATTTTTTCCCGTCACCGCCACATAGGCCACGTAGTCGCCCTTCCAGAAGATGCGGTCGAGCGCGGAGCGCACCATGCACAGGCTGCGCTTCTCCGGCTCCTTTTCGTTGGCGCACATCTCGTAGCCCATGTAGCCGGGACCCATCTCGTCCAGTTCCACGTCGCGGCTCTCGAGCAGCACCACATCCGGACGCGGCCGGCGCGACTTCTCGAGATCCTGCAGCAGCGCGAATTCGCCCTTCTGGCTGCTGGCCTCATCGATGCCCGCGGTCCCATGCGCCGGCGGTGCATTGAGACAGGTCTTCAGCGCGTCCGGGTCTGTTTGCCCGTTGTTTTGCGCGCGCGCCTGCGCCAGGCAATCCATCAACTGATAGAGCAGGGTGATCGTGGTTCGCGTGTTGCCGTTGGCAGCGCCGGTCTGCCCATTCGCCGCGACCAGAGTGGGCGGGTCGAAGATGCCCCTGGATTGGTTCGCTATCGTGAAGCCCGTCTGCGAGTCCGAGACCATCGTGAGCTCGGAAGCCGCGCCCGGATAGACATATTTCATGGGCTGCGAGGAGTAACTGTTGAACGGCGTCAGCACCGGCGCCGGATAGGCCGTCTGCGCGGTATCAGGATAGTTGAGGGTGAGATGCGGCGAGCCGTACCCGGATTCGGCTTCGCTCAAAACAGCATCGACGGATTGGGCGCCCTGATCCGGGCCGGCCAGGCGCAGCCGCTCAGAGACGCGCTCGGAGAGCACTTCGGCTTCTGTGTGCGGCATTTGCGCCATCACGATGACGCTGTCGAAATGCCCCTCCAGCAGGTTGGCGCCGCGCACCAGCGCCTCGGTTACCTGCACCGGATCGGTGACCAGCACGGTGTAGCCTTCGCTTCCGCGGGCGCCTGGCTTCTCTTTGTTGCCGCAGCGCCCGAAGACATGGTCGCCGGCGCCCTCGCCCGACCGCGCCGGACAGAGCGTCAGGTTGGTTTCAGAGACGGCCTTCATGGTGTCTTCGCCGGCCACGCCGATCACCAGCACCTTGCGTCCGTTTGCCGTGGTAGCCACGGTGTAGCCTATGTTTTTCTCTTCGAGCGCGATGGTGCGCAGCAGCCCGCGCCGCGCGGCATCGCGCTCCTTTTCGGTGAGCGTCAGGTCGGCGCCGGTCACCCTGCGCTGGCCGCCGCTTGCCGTCGTTGCGCTTGCGCCGCCCGCCGCGACCACGGCCGGGCAAGCGTCGGTTTGCGTTCCAGCCTGCGCGCTCTGCACCGGAGCTGCCTGATTTTGCCCACCCTGCGCGCTTTGCGCCTGTTCGACGAAGGCGTTCCGGCACCGCAGGATGTGAGCGAGGCGTGCGGCGTAGGCACACATGTCTCCGCGGTCATCGCCGGGAGTGCTCGTAGCCGCGCATTCCGGCATGGACTCAAGTGCGCCGGCGAGATTGCGGACTTCGGTCGCGTCCAATTCCTTTTCCGCGGACTGTGCGCCCTTGCGGCCGGCCGACGCGGGCAGCGCGGAAACGGGAAAGCGCCGGCCCCACGCCGAGACCAGGATCGAGATCTCGTCCGTCACCAGATTGTCGAGCTCCGTTTGCCTGCCCTTGGCTTTGACCGCGCTCTCTGTGGCCAGTTGCTGCACCGCTGCCAGCGTGGAACTCGTGCCGCCCTGACGCGACAGCCGGTCCAGCCGGTCGAGCCAGTCCAGCGGCTCGGGCACCGATCCGTCGCCTACGCAACGCACTGCGCCGGCGGCCAAAGGATTGGGCGCGAACAGGAGCGGGCATGGCATCTCGCCTCCGCCCGAGCCGCCCAGCTTGCCCTGGCCGCCCCCGGCGCCGTCGGCGTTCTTCTTCCTGGCGATGCGCAGGTTGGCGCCCAGCATATCCAGGCGGTGATCGCGATTCTGGATCAGGGCGAGCTGCTCCTGGTCACTCGCCGCATCTTCGAGCAGCCGCGCCGAGACGCGCAGCCAGCGCGCCGTGTACATGAAGTCCTGGCTGCCGGGCACAATGGCGCGAAAGCCAGCGCGCATCATGAAATTGAGCACGTTGTCGCACTGCGCCTTGGGCGCCACGCGGTTGTCGTCTTTATAGAGACTCTCCGGGCGCGACTCGCCGTCGCCGGTGTCCGTGGGCGGCTCGTAGCATCCCGCCGCACGGCCCTGGGGATTATCGTTCTCCAGTTGCAGTGAAGCGCCGAACTCCGGCCCGAAGTTGTCGCCCATCCCCAACAGCAGCTTTTCATTACCCATCTCCGCCGCGCGGCAGGAAAGAAATTTCTCCACCGGATCGAGCACTGGCTGCGCGTCGCTCGCTTCCATGCGGTAGTAGCCGAGCAGGCTGCCGGTGTATTCGATCACTGTGGCCTGCGCGCCGGGCGTTTCCTCGGCCTGCGGGCAGTTTGCCGGCAGCGCGGCTTGAGGCGAAGCCGCGTTGTCTGGAGAGCTGGGCGCCTGGGGGGCGCATACCCCGGTGCCGCAGCCGAGCGCGGACAAGAGCGCCGCCGCCGAAGAAAGCGAACGTAGAACCGCAGGGACTATACGCATTACGCCCTCCATGCGCGGTTTTGCTTACAGAGCTTTCGGGTGTCACTCCATGATGCGAAAATGCCACGCACTCGTCAATCGGTCAGCCCATCTGCCAGGCAGCGCACGCATCGGAGTCGACACTTCCGCGCCGGGCGCGGCCACGGCAATTTCCGAGTTGCTATGACTTTTTCCAGTCCGCGCTGGGTCGCCGCTCCTTGGGGTCGCGTTGACTTGAGCATCACGCCGTCGAGATACAGTAACTCAGAGATTGCTTTAGCCGACGAGCGCCACGCGGCTGCGCTGCGCCCAGCCGTTGGCGCGCCGGAGAAGCGGGGTGCGCACTGAATCGGGGGGCAGCGTGCGATGCCCGACATACTCCGGCGGCTGCTGGTTTGAAAACAGCCACACGCTCAGCAAGGGCAGAGCGAGTGCGCCGGTTGCTGCGCTCACCGCGTTGGCATCGTCGAGATCGGCAATCAGGTTTACGTAGGTGTGCGGCGCGCCGGCTGCGATCTTCTCCAGATCCTGCGTGGCCGCGGGCAGATGCCGACCATAAAGCCGCACGGTGCGCTGGAGATGCAGCTCGACGCCGAGGCCGGCCAAGATCTCCGGCAGCCGCGCAGACTCCCTCCGGTTCCACTCCTTTTCCTGTTCCGGCAGGCTTTCCCAGGGAGCGATTTGCGGAGAGTGCTCGCCCACTATGCGGCGCTCAATGCTGTAGCGCCGGTGCTCGAGCTGCGCCAGCTGCTCGATCTCCTCGGTGGAGAGCGCATACCTGGCCGGCGCTTGCACGCCGTTCACCGGGCGCACCCCGGCGAGCTCCAGGAATAGCGGCGTATGGTCCGCGCGCCAGCGATTGGAAAGCTTCATCAGCTCCGGCAGGCGGTGCCACTCCACGTCCGCATTGGGATTCACGGCGTCCTTCGCGCGGCGCCGGTAATCCTCGTGCAGCGTCTGCGCAAAGCGATCGAGCAGGGAGCCGAACAGCACGTCGCGGTTGAGCGTCTCCTCGAGGGTGCCGAAGATCTGCAGCCGGTCATGGATGGAGGCAAGGCTCTCGGTGGAGCGCACCAGGTCGTCCAGCTGCCGGTAGTGCTCCAGGCGCACATACACGGGCGCGTGCAGATGACCGGCGCGGTCGAGCAGCGAGCGCATCTCGAGCGCCGCACACAGGCTGGCCTCGTCTTCGCCCAGGGCCAGCGCCACGCCCAGCAGCGGCCCGCAGGAGGCAAGGGTAGCGCCCACGAGCTTTTGCATCTCCGGCGATCCCGGCTCGGCTTTGGCCGCGACGAATTCGAAATCGGCCAGCTCCGCGGCGGCGGGGTTCGCCGCGGGAAAACTCTCGCGGGCCTCGTCGGCGCGCTCGTCGATTACCAGAATCTTCAGCCGTGCGCCGAGAGCCACGGGATAAAGGCGCACAAGATGCAGCGCGATCTCGCGCCCGTAGGCGCCGAAGCCGGCCACGATGAAGGTGCGCGCCTCGAACTCCGGCGCCGGCGGCAGGTGCAGTTGCCGGATGAGCATGCGCGCGGCGTTGGTGTAGGTATTGAAGAGCCGCACGTCCACCTGCGGCGAGCCCAGGGTGCTGCGGCCGCTCGCCATCAGCCGCTTGTGCATCCAGTCGTTGCGCATCTCCGCGAGAACATGCAGCTTGTCCGCGTTTCGCGCCGGGCGCTCGGTCTTGAGCGACTTGATCTGCATGGCGATGGCGATGTTCTCGCTGTCGGAGCCCGTGCATACCACTGCGGTGAGCGCGTGGCGGATGCCGGCCGCCAGCAGAACGTGCGCATTCTTGGCGTCGCCCTGCACCACAGGCACGCCGCTGCTCTCGCAGGTTGCGGCGCCGGGCGAGTCGGCCACCAGATCCACGCCCACCACGCGCTGGCCCGCGCCACGCAGGTTTTCAACCACCTGCAGGCCGATGGCGCCCAGGCCGCAGACCACCGTGTGCCGCGCCTTGTGCCGCGCCATGGCCTTGCGCAGGTTTTTGCGCACGCCCAGCAGGAACAACTGCGCCGCGGAAAACAGGGCGATGCCCGGAACCGCGACCTGCGCAACGATGAGCTGCCACGGAGCCCTGCCCGGCTGGAACAGGTCGTACAGACGGAGCAGCCCCACGGCGCTGAACAGGCAGCGCACCGCCTCGAGCACCGGATGGCCCTCATGAAAATGCACATAGACGTGCGCGGGATTGAAGACCTGGTCGCCGCTGAAGTCGCTCCCCGCGCGCGCGTAGCCCCAGAAGCCCAGCCCGATCGCCGCCAACGCGAAAGCAATCAGAAGGTATCGTTCAAACCGTTTCCCCATGTGCCTCCCGTCGAGCGCCCCGCGTCAGCCGGGCAGATGCAAAGGCCGGTATTTGAATACCAGGTTCCAGTCATTGGTCTCCGCGGTCATCACTTCGGCCACGCTTAATGCCGCCTTGCGCACTTCGGCAAACATTTCGCTGCCCGCACGGAGAGCCTGCGGCAGGTCGACGCTTTTGAGCGCGGCCAACTCGCGGCTCATGGCCAGGGAGCGGTCGGCGCTGCGCGCAAATTCTCCCTGGCTGGTGATGGCATAAAGCGCCGCGCCGAGCGCCGGAGGCGCCGTGGCCAGCATCAGCAGCCACGCCGCTTCGCCGCCCAGCGCCACGTGCGCCACGCAGGCTGCCAGCGTGATCGCAAACAGCACGTTGCCCGCTCTGTGCAGGCGGTGATTCAGCTTCTCCATCTTTTCGTGATTCCGCCGGTGATAGCGGATCTGGCCTTCGAGAATGTTCTCGATCAGCCCGCCCACGGCCTGCATGTAAGCCGGCTCCACGCTCCCCGGGACCAGCCCGATATCGCGCGCGATGGCGTGGTACATCGAGTCCACCCAATTGCGGTTCAGGTCGGAGCCAAAGTGCGGCGCCTCGCGCGGCTTGAGGTGCGCGCAGCCCAACGGCCAGAGATAACTCGACTGGCGGAGCCGCTCGGCCAATTGCCGGTACCTGAGCCAGCGCTGATGCCACTGCCGGCGCTGTCCTGCGTAGATGATCGATAAAATCGCGGCGATGAGCAGAAATTCGATGAGCGAGGGCAGCCGGTTGAACCAGGGCAGCAGATGCGGATGACGGCTCACGGCCCACACGCGCTTGTTCCAGAGCTCGATGCTGTCGGCGAGCGGGCCCGCGAGGGCGAAAAACACCGCGCCCGCGGCGCACAGGTTCGCCAGCACCGATCCCGAGCGCAGCCGTCCCGCGTAGTACTGCGACAATCCGTCGGCCCATGCGTAGTGCGGGCACAGCTTGTCGAGCAGATATCGGCGTGTCGCTTCGGGCAGCTTGGAGCCTCCGTCGCCCTCCATGGCCGCGAGCCACTCTTCGCGCGCGGTCTGCTCGAAGCCGGCCACGCGCATCGAGCCCGGCCATACCCTGCCCTCGGCCACCAGGTCGCGAAACCAGCGGAAGAGACAAGCCGGATCCAGGCCGGGTTGCCGCTCGTTGAAGTAAATGCGGCTGGCGCGGGAAACAGTCGCTGCGGCCTGCGCTTCTTCTCGCGAAGCGGAGAAGATCGGTGCGCCGCCGAGCGGTGTGCGGGTGTGCTTTCCCTTCTCGCCGGCCGAAAGCACCCACGCCTCCTGCGGTTCGATGGCGTGCAGCCACACCACGGGCACGCCCATCGCGAGCGCCTCGTCCATCATTTGCGCAGTGCCGCCCCGCCCGCGCGAAGCCTCACCGTCCCATACGGCGATGAGCACGTCTGACTGCTCGACCACGATCTGGCCCGCGCGCTCGTACGCAGCCGCCGCATGCTCGCGCCTGCCGCCGGCCTCGAAGACCGCCGATGCGCGCGCCAGAAGCGCATCGAACTCGCGCTTCGACTCCTCGCTCGCGAAGTCCTGCCGGTATTCTTCGGCGTGAAAGGGCAGCGGGCACACGAGCTCCGCACCCATCGCCAGGCCTGCCCTGGCCACCATGCGGTCGGCGCCCTCGGCCAGCGGCGAAATCACGCGCACCAACGGCGGTTCTTCCGCATCCACTGCTGCCGGCCGGGCATCGGCCCATGCCTTGAGGATGGCAGCGAGCGCCTGCTCGCACTTTTCGGGAAGGAGGGCAGCCATCGCCGGGGAAATCCGGTTGAGCCGGTGGCCGGTCACGCCGATCTGGAGCACGCGGCGCGGTCGCGGCGGCGATGAGAACTTAGGTGCGGCCATGGGATGGCAGGCGATGTACTTTTAAGCTGGGTTGAGCATATCACGCACCTGAAATTGATCCAGCCGCAGCTCGCGCCCGCGCCTCAGGCCTGCCGCGCAGGGTTGGCCTCCCGGTACTTCCGCCGCCGCTCTTCGGCGTGACGCCGCTTGTCGGCGCGGCGGATGCGGAAGGCGCTGAAGAAGTTCACCAGTTCGCGCTTGTGGCAAACCCGGCAGCGGACGGGATACTCGAGGAAGAGCAGCGCGGAGAGATCGCCCACGCGCAGGCGTGAGATGCGAAATTTGGTTGACCCGCAAAGCTTGCATTCCATCTCGAGCTCCTCCGAGCGGAATCACCGCCCCGGACCGGCCAGAATAGCGGGGGGAAAGCCTCAAGCTTGCACGGCAATCGTACGTGTTTTCCTCAAGGTAGCACAACCGCGGAACGAAGCCAGAAGCAAAATCGGCGGATTCGACCCGCTCGCCGCGGCGCATTCCGGCGGCGCAGGAGGGCGCAAGGCTTCGCAATCAGACTGGAAAGCAGGGTTGCGCATCCGGGCGCGGCTGCGCTCACGGCCTTCTCGTGCGCGCGAAACCGGCAATCTGAATGGAGTTAACGGTTGCCGGGAAAGAGCGATCCGGACGGCCCGCGCAGCCCGGCAATGCGCACTTGGCGGCGGTGCGGCTGGGGCGCCGGCGCAGCCAGCAACCCGGCGATCTCTCTGAGCTCAGCCCGCGCGTGCCCGATGGCCGCGACGACGCGGTCGCGGCGCTTGCCCGGTTCTGCATGGGCAAGCGGCAGCGTGGCCTGGGGGCTCTGGCTGCGATGCATCTGGTCGAGCGCCTGCCGCGCGCCCAGGAGCGTGTAACCCTGGCCATGCACCAGACGCTTGATCTCGAGCGCCATCTCCACGTCGCGGCGGCGGTAAAGCCGCTGCCCCGTTCCGCTCTTGTTGGGCTTCAGTTGCGGGAACTGCGTCTCCCAGAAGCGCAGTACGTAGGTTTCAAGCCCGCAGATGCGGGCCACGTCGCCAATCTTGAAGTAGAGACGATCGGGAATCGAAGGTGTTTCCGGAGCACGTTTCCGGTTCAGCTGCGTTGCCATAAGACTGGGCGAGCGAGGGCTCGTAAGGTTTCCAAGCCCCGCTCTTTTCGGAGTATAGGTCACACCCAGCGGCGTCCGGGAAGCAAAATCCGCGCCGGGGGACTCACCAAAGTGAATGGCCCCCCGTACCCTTCGTGACCTGCCTGCATAGATGCGTCCGCGCCTGCCAAGGTCTGCCCCCGCACAGACTTAGTCTTTCTTGAGCACCACGGCCCCTTTTTCGTCGTCGAGAATCGAGCCTTCGAGGTTGCGGAAATCCGCGGCCTTGCTGGGCGGAATCTCCACGTCTTTCACCACGTATTCGCGCTCGTAGTGCAGCACGTTGCCCGTGGCGGTCACCGTGGAGTGGTAACTGGCGAAGCCCACGTCCACGCTCACCGGATCGGGCGTGCCGTCTACCGCGTAGCCGGCCGGCAGGGTAATGTCGAAGCTGTCGCGCCAATCGCCGGTAGCTTCGAGATCGATGGGCAGCGTGCGCGGTTTGTCGTCGAAAGGCAGGGCATCGTCGCCCACCACGCGCGGGCGCACCAGCAGCAGCGGTCCCGCGGTGTGCGCGTACTGCGGCACCGTGACCTTGTAATCGAGCTCCAGGGGCTTATCGAGATCGGCCGGCTCGATCACGTTGAACGAATCCAGCACCACGCCGGGCAAATCGCGGCCCACGGCCTTTTCGAGCGAGGCGCGCCGCTCCGTTTCGCTCGTGTCTTTGAGAAAATTGCGCAGATCGGCCTCCTCGGGACCGGTCCTCGAGGTATCCACGGTTCCCGTCAAGGCGCCATCCGCCGAGAGGGTGAAGCTTCCCTTGCGCTCCATACCGTTCGCATCCGGCGGAAGCACGGGCAGTTCGAACACCTGGCTCGCGTCGCCGGCGGCCAGCAGGCCGTAACTGCCCTGCTCATACGAGGGCAGATTGCCCACCGGCGTGCGCTGATTGGTGGGATCGAAGATCAGGTAGCGTTTACCGTCGCCGCCTTTCACCACCGCCATCAGCCGCGGATCGTTCACGTCCGGCGGGATCAGGATGGCGGTGATCATGTGGTTGCCGAAGAGCGAAGGCGCGAGCGGATCGACCACGCCGCGCCGGTCGTCCACCGGCACATAGAACGCCTGGATGCCGACGGCCTGGAGCATCGAAATCAGCAGCGTGGTCTTGTCCTTGCAGTCGCCATAGCCGTTTCTGTAAATATCGCCAGCGAAGTGCGCCTGCAACCCGCCGATGCCGCGCAGGACGATGAAGTACTGGATGTTCTTCTGGATGTACTCGGTGATGTTCTTCAGTTTCGCGTAGAAGTCGGGCGCGCCGGTCACCAGGCTCTGCGCTTTGGCAGCAATATCGGGGGTGGGATCGGGACGGTGCGCTTCGAGGGTGGTCATCCACTCCCCCAGCGCGCGCCACTGCTTGTCGTCTCCGGCCACGGCGGCATCGCCCCACTCGACGGACATGCGCGCGGCCAGCGCTTCCCGGTCCAGGCTGGAGCGCACATCGCGAAGATCGAGCGCATGCGTGTCCTTGATCTCCCAGCGCCAGTGATTGGGAGCCACCTCAGCGGGAGCGACCGGATCGTGCCGGTGCCAGGCCACGGAGTAAGGCCGGCCGGGAGGAAGATCGACCTCGACGGCGCGAAAGACCACGGGAATATCGTCCTGAATCCCCCAAATGCCCTCCTGAAGATAGGGGGCCGTCACCTCCTCCGATTCGCAGATGATGGTGGCCCCGGGATCGGCCGCGGGCGGGCGAACGACTCGCACTTTTTCAGTCGAGAGCATCTGCGGAAGCCCGGGGTCGCCCACGTCGGCAAAATCGGTGTCTTTGGCCTGGAACTGTTTTTCGTCGGCGCCGATGGTCCACTCATGGAAATAATTGATTTTCTCGTCCACGTCGAAAGACACGGTGCAAAAACCGTCGTCGCGTCCCTGAGGGGCAAGGATGCGCGTCACCCAGCGGCGGCGCTCTACCGCATGGCCCTGGTCGTCCACCGTGTCCACGTACTCGTCATAGAGGATGACCGCGCGCGCATCTTTGGCGTAGCCGGGTACCGGGGTTTTGGCCGCGTCCAGGCCCCACTGCGGCGGCGGAGAATCGTGCCCGAAGATGCCCGCAGCCGCGGGTCCGGGAGCCGCCAGGAACAGAGACGGCACAGCGAGAGCCCACACCGCGCGCAAACGGAACGGAACAGGGACGCCCATAGTCAGTTGCCTTTCTGCGCCGGGGTGCGGGTCAGCACGATCTGCTGCTGATCCGCCTCGGCCACCTTCTGATAGAAACTGTGCAGGTCAGCGTAACTCTCAGGCCCCAGCAGGGCAAAGCCGCGCGCAAATACCCGCCCCACCTTCAGTTCGCCATTGCCGCTCACCGAGTTGATCCTCATCGCCGCGTACTGCGGCCAGTTCACGTCAGAAGACTTAGGGGAACTCTCCACCGTGTAACCGGGAGGCAGGCTGTAATCGACCTCGTTCTGCTCCATCATGGGAAAGTGCAGATCGATGGGCGTGGTGCGGTTCGCCTGGGCAACGAAGGGGGTCTTGGCGCGCGACTCGAAAAACAGGCCGGGCAGGATGAAATACTTGCCCTGCGGAGCGCCGAGACTGCCGCTTACTTGGAAGACCGCCGTCATCGGCGACTCATAATCGTCGAGCGCGGAGAAATGATCGAAGCTGGCCTCGACGCCCTCAGGAAGATCGTCGCGAACCGAATCAGTGAACTGCTTCTCGAATTCGGCGGGATCGTTCTCGAGCGCGACCTGCCTCCAGTAGATGGCCTCATCGCCCGTCATCACCACCTGAAGCTGGCCGGTGACCTTTCCGGTTGCGTCGATGAAAAGATTTGCGTTGCGCTCCGTCCGGTCTTCTTTGTATTGTGCAGCGGGCGTAAAATCCAACTTCGCTCCGCTCTCCCCCAGCCTCAGGCCGCCCGCGAGGGTGTGCTGCCACGCCAGCTTGCCGAAACTGCACGTCTTTTGCCCGGGATCGAGATAAACGGTCTTTCCGTCGAGTTCGACGAGGACGATATAGTCGCTCAACTGGTCGACGCTGAAATAGTCCGCGTTGAAGATGCGCTCGTCGCGTGGAGCAATCCACATGGGCCACGCCTTGAGGCCGGCGGCGCGAGCCAGCGCCACGTAAAGCAGCGCGATCTGGTTGGCGTTGCCGCTCTGGTCCTTCCACACATCCTCTGCGTTGCGAATCGCTTTGAGTTTCTCCTTCTTGCGCTCAGCTTCACTCTTGGTCCGGCTCAGCATGGTGTTTTCGAGCTTAATCACCGCGGCATAGATTTTGCGCGCCTTTTGCTCGTCGGTATCGCCGGGAGCGACCATCCCTTCCGCGATGGTTTTCAGCTTGCCGGAGGGCTTGATAAACGGGTCAAGGCTGCCGGCCCAGAGATTGCCTGCGTCCTGCCAGAACTCCTGGCCGCTGTGCGCATACGTGTAATAGAACTCAACGTGTTCACGAAGGGTGTTGAGCGGAGGCATCCAGTCGTCGTCGGGGACCGGCGGAACGTCGGACACATCGATAGTAAACTCGCCCTTGCCCTGCACGATCGAGATCTGCGCATTGCGCGGCGTTACGGCCCACATCAACCGGTCCGGACCAAACGCGCTGGGCGTGCCCGGACGAAATTCGTAGTGCGCCTTGTGGACGAAGTACGCTTGCTGAATGTCCCAGCTTGGCGGCACCAGCCAGCTATCCTGGTAGCGAATCTGATACCGGTACTCCAGAATGCTGCCTGTTTCCACGCTGGGCAATGTGAAGATCCTGGTGTTTTCCTGGAAGCCTTTCGTCTTCAGCGATACCAGGTCTTCGGGCTTCGCGGTCAGCGGGACTACCGTGCCGTCCGAATGGATGGTGCGTCCCTCGATACGGGTCACGTTCAGCATTGCCTTTTCATAGGGGATCTTCACTGTTGCCAGCTCCTTACCCTTGTCCGTGAACACCTTGATCCGTTCGTAAATCGAATAGACACTGTTGGCATCGTCGGCCTTCTCCTCCCGATAGAGGTAGACCGCGTCCGCGCCCGGCGCCTTGGGATCCGAGGTCATTTTCAGCTCATCGGGAGTGGGAGACTGGAACTGCGCCGGCGCGGGCAGCGCGAACGCATACACGCCGATCAACGTGCCGATCAAGATCCGTGCCCGGGTGCGCGTGCAGATGCGTGTCCAGGCCGGGCCGTGCAGAAGTCCTCGAGTTCGCATCGTCTGTCCCCGTTCTGTGATTGTCCAATCGCGCTCGCATCGAACGGGACGCGCGCCTTTTGCTCTTGCCCAAGATGCCGGAGTTGCCGCGGGTCTTCGCGCCGCCCCGCCGGTATTATTTACTGGCCGCCGTCGTCAGCGTCAGCACCAGTTGCTCCTGGTCGGCCGCGGCCACCTTCTGATAAAAGCCGCGCAGATCCTGGTACTGGTCGGGCGTGGCCATGTCGAAGCCGCGGGCCTCGGAATTGGCGATTGACAGCCTTCCCGGGCTCGACAGGCTCTTGACCAGATACACCGCGTGCCCGGTCCACATAATCTTGTTATCCGCCGGCGCGCCTTCCACGGTCATCCCGGGCGGCAGATCGTAGTTCACCTGGTCGGTCACGCGATCGGGATAATGCATGTCCACGGCTTCCAGCCGCTTCTCCTGCCTCACGAACGGAACCTGGGCGCGGGTATCGAAAAAGAAGCCCGGAAGCAGCAGCCGCCTGGACATGCTTGTGCCCAGCGAGCCCTTGATATCGATCATGACGATGAGATTGACATCCGGCTGGTCGATGCCCAGGAAGTGGTTCACGTGCGCATCCACCCCTTCCGGAACAAGGCCCTCAAGCTCCTTGTCGAAGCGCTTCTTCACCTCGTCCATGTCGTTCTCAAGGGCGGTCTGCCGCCAGGTGAGCGCTTCCTGGCCCACCATCACGATGGTGGCGGAGCCGGTAATGCCTCCGTGCTCGTCGAGCGTCAGGTTGGCCGTGCGTTCGATGGTGTTGTCGGGATAACTCTGCGCCGGGGTCTGCCCCATGCTCAGCCCCTGCGGGCTCTCTCGGATGCCGCGCACATCCGCGTGCTTCCAGCTCACCGTGCCGAACGGGCACATCTTTTCCCCAGGATCGAGCAGCGTCTCCTTGCCTCCAGCACTGAGCACCACCAGGGTGTCGCTGAGCTGGTCGAAGTCCAGGTAGCCGGGGTCGAATTCGCGCTGGCTGCGATCGACCACCTTCATGGCGTAAGCCGTGAGTCCGGCAGCCCGCAGCATGGCCAGGTAAAGCAGCGCGATGTCGTCGCTCGATCCACTCTTCTGCGACCAGGTATCCTCGGCCCGCTTGGCCTCCTTGATCTTCAGCTCCTTCATCTCCGACTCGCTCCGGGTGCGCGAGAAATCGGTATTGTCCAGCACCTGCACCGCGGTGTAGAGCTTCCTGGCTTTGTCCAGGTCGCTGTCAGAGGGCGCAATCAGGGTCTCCACGGCCGCGTGGATGGCCTTCGTCGGCTCGGCAAAGTGGTCCACATCCTTTTGCCAGTACTTGGCTTCGTCGAGCCAGAACTGGCCGGCGTTGCCGGCCGCCTTGTAGTAGAAGAGCACCCGGTAGAGATAGCTATCGATGGGCGGCATCCACTCTTCGTCCGGGATGGCGGGCACATCGGTCACATCCACTATGTAGTGGCCGGCGATGTCGGTCTTGACGTCCACTCCGGGCGGCAGCAGCTTCCACCAGATGAGAGTGTTCACCGTGCGCCCGCGCTCGTCAGTCAAATACAAATCCGACCCGTGGGCCGCGGCGCCGGCCATGAAAGCCTCAAAGGGCAGGAACGAGTAGTGCTCCTTGTGCACGAAATAGGCCTTTTGAACCTCCCATTGCGGCGAGGAGAAATGGTTGTCGTCGTACCGGATCTGGTAGCGGTACTCGAGAATGCTGCCCACTTCCACATTGGGCAGGGTAAAGACCTTGCGCTTGACCTGCAGGCCGCCCATCTTCTCGCTCAGCAGGTCTTCCGGCTTGCCGGTGAGCGTGGAAATCGATCCGTCGGGATGAACGGTGCGCCCCGAGATGTCCGTGATCTTCCAGTCGCCCCTCACATAGGGCAGCTCCACCGTGGCCAGCTCCTTGCCCTTTTCAGTGAGCACCTTGATGCGGGCGTAGATGCTCTGGTAGTGGAGCGGGTCGTTGTCGATCTCCTCGTAATAGAGATAGACGGCGTCGGCGCCCGGGGCCTTGGGATCGGCCGTCATCTTGAGCTCGTCCTGGGTGGGCGCCTGAAACTGCGCGCACACCAGGAGAGGCGAACACGCGAAGGCAAGCAGAAACGCGTAGCGCAGAAAGACGGAAGTCCGCATATAGATAGCCCTTGGGGGAACGAGGCTACTATAGCGCGGAATTGTTGCGCAGGCATTGAATTTTTCCGGTTTATCCTGCGTCCGCTCCGCCAGAGGTAACGCGGACCCGCTTCGGTCCCGGTGCCGCCGTTGTCCCCTTGCCTGCATCGGATTGCCCAGAGCCGGCTCCTAATTTTCAAGGCCGTGTGCGCCGGTACGCGGTTCGAGACGACCTTCCAAGCGGCCTTCGAGGAGGGTGCAGACCAGCGCCAGGGGCAAACCCATTGCGTTGAAGTAGCAGCCCTCGATGCGCGGAATCCAGCGCGCCGCACCGCCCTGCACCGCATAGGCTCCGGCCTTGTCCATGGGCTCGCCCGTGGCCACGTAGTCCGCGATCTCCTCGTCGGAAAGGGTGAGAAACGTCACCGCCGTCACCGCCGCCGCGACTTCTGTGCCTTCGGCCGTAGCCAGCGCCACACCGGTAATCACGCGATGGCTGCGCCCGGAGAGCATGCGCAGCATGCGGGCGGCGGCGGCGGCATTCGCCGGCTTGCCCAGGATCCGGCCATCGAGCGTGACCGTGGTATCGGCGCCCAAAACGGCCAGCGCGCCGTCATTCTCTTCACCGCTCGCCTCCGCGCCGGCCTCGCGCCTTTTTTCGCCGGCTGTCAATTCCCTGTAGACTGCCTCGGCCTTTTCCCGCGCCAGCCGCGTCACGTAGGCTAGAGGCTCCTCGCCCGGCAGCGGGTCCTCGGAAATGTGCGCCGGATGCACGCGAAAGTGCACGCCGGCCTGGGTGAGCAGCTCGCGGCGCCGCGGCGATGCCGAAGCCAGAATCAGCATAAGGGCATTATGGCAGGCAGAAGAGGGCGGAAATCCCCTCCGCCCGGCCCATGCCACTCACGCGGGCATTTAGACTGGTAGGTGCGCCGCACGCCGGGAGAGCCGCGCACGGGCACACTCATTCGATGCACTTTCACTTCACCGAAATCGAAGTCATCTGGACCCTCACCTTTGCCGCCCTGCTGGTGCTGCTGGTGGTCCTGCTGGGACGCGACCGCGTACGCCGCTTTCCCTTTTTTACCGCAGGCGTGATCGTGGCCGCTCTGGAGATGCTGGTGCGGCGCCTGCTTACCGCGAAGCTTCCGCCGGCAAACGCCACCGAGCTTTTTCTCGGGCTCGCCGATCTCGGTTTCATCATCACTCTGCTGGTCGCGATCGAGCTTGCACGCCGCGCCTTCCCGTGTGCCTCGCGCCTCTCCTGGATGGTGGGCACGGTGGTGGTCGTCGCCGCGGCCGCCGGCACCGTCGCCTGGTGGGGACCCTGGCCGGCGCGCGAGACCCTCACGGCCCACTCGCTGCTCGCGCACCTGCACCTTATGCAACTGCTCGCGGAAAAAGGCGACCTCTTCAACAATGTCGCCTTCGTCGCGCTCATGCTCATCGCCGTCTTCACCGGCCGGCGCTTTCATGCCGGGTGGCGCAGCCACGCCCGCCAGCTTCTTCTGGGCTACTCCGTTGCCGCCCTTGCGCAGGCAGCCGCACGCGTGGCCTGGGAAAAACTGGCTAGCCTGCCCCAGCCGCGCACCGAAGCCGAATACCAGCACCAAATCACGATCCAGACCCGGCTGCTGAACGCGAACAGCCTTGTTTATCTGGTCGTGGTGATCGGCTGGATCGCCTGCCTCTGGTTCGGCGACCCCGATGACGTGGCCGCCCAAATACCCGACGCGAATGGCGATGCGCCTGCCGCCGGCGCCCGCGAACCCGAATCCGCCGCTGCGCATGTTTCCGGACGGGAAAAAGCCGACCCTGTCGCCGCGGCACTCGAGCGCGCCCTCGGACCCGACGTGGGACCCGGATCAAAATCCAATGCGGGCAAGCGCCCCTGACCCCTGATCTTCGATCCCTGATCCCTGATCTCTGCCCCCTGTTCTCTGTTACAAGTGGCAGCTCGCCGCTCCGCGCTTTTCGAGATAGCGCTGGTGATACTCTTCCGCGCGCCAGAAAGTCGCGGCGGGCACCACCTGGGTGACGATGCGCCGCGGCTTGTAGACGCCGGAGGCCGTGAGCTCTTCGATTTTGGCGCGCGCCGCGCGCTCCTGCTCCGGCGAGTACGTGAAGATCACCGAACGGTACTGCGTGCCCCAGTCCGGGCCCTGCCGGTTCATTGTGGTCGGGTCGTGCAGCCTGAAAAACGCATCGAGCAGCGCCGCGTAGCTCACCTGCTCCGGGTCGAAGTCGAGCTCGACCACTTCCGCGTGCCCGGTCTGGTCAGTACACACATCCTTATAGGAGGGATTGTCGAGCTCGCCGCCCTCATAGCCCACCGCCGTCGCCGTCACGCCGGGAATGGCGGCAAATTTCGCCTCCACACCCCAGAAACATCCTGCTCCAAATGTTGCCTTTTCCGTGCTCATGCTTCTAAGGATGCGCCAACCCGGTGCGAGGTAACAAGGGCCGGAACGGAGCATAGGGAGCAAGGGAACAAGGGAACAAGGGAACGTGGACCGCGAGGCTGTTGGGAGCGGGGATCTTCAGGCCTGTAAAATGCCGACCGATCTTCCGCGGGACTTAGCCCCCGAGAGGCCTTTCGCCATTGCGCTCTTCAGGGTCGGCTTTCTTCGGTGAGCTGGTCAACCGCACCATAGGACGCCCGCAACATCGAACTGCGCATGGAGCCGGCGCGGGAAGCCTGCGTCGATGCCTCCGCGTCCCACCCTGCCAGCAGGACCGTCCCTGCAAACAGCAGCGTGTCAAACCAGTAGTTGAGCCCCTCCACGGGGTTGGTGCGGAACTCCGACCAGAGGAGCGCGCTATAGAAAAACAGCACCAGCAAGAGAAGCACCGTGCCCGCACTCGCCGCGGAACTGCGCGCCATGCGCGGAACGAGCAGCCCCACCCCGCCCGCGAGCAGCGCGATGCCCACCACGTAGGCGATCACCGCCGGCGCCGGCATCCACGCAGGCGTCACTTTCTCGAGCGGCACGCCGGTGACATGGAGCGGGTGGAGAAAATGCTCGATCGCGTAGAAGATCATCACCAGCGCCACAAGGGTGCGCCCGATGCGCATCAGCGCCGTACCCGCCCAATGCCCGTGCGGCCTCACGCTGCCCGCAAGCACCATGGCACCGCCGGCAAACGACATCTCGCGCACGGTGAGAATCCAGAAGATGCGGTCACGGAGACTCGCGTGCAGGTTGGGCAGATCGATGGTGGCCACGATGATGAGAAACAGCAGCGCAAGCAGCGCCGCCGACCAGCGCACGCAAACCCAAACAGTGAAGCTTATGCCAGCGCAGACCAGCGCCGCGCCCACAAAATACACCCAGAACATCGGTGCGGGCAGCCACTTGGGAACGATCCCCACCAGGTCCCGCGCAGCAAAGAAGTGCTCCATGGAAAACACCGCCAGCGGCGCAGCAGCAAACACCGGCGCAGCGGCGAGCACCTTGCCCATGCCGCTTTCGGCCTTCATCCGCGCGCGCGCCAGCACGAACCCCGTGGCCAGCACAACCACGCCTGCAGCTACCATCGCCCCCACTTCTTTCGTCATGTCGGTCTCCCGCGGCTGTTTTGTTCCGGTTCGAAGCTTCTTGAAAGGGCAACAGGATAGCACGCACCCGGCATACTGCCTCGGACACGACCTGTCTTTCCCCTGGCCTTTGACTCCATCATCCTTGACGAAAGCAGCCGACCACCGGGCAAGTGAACGATCTCCAATGAGATTGGAACCGCAGCCGCCGGGAAGGTTGCTGCGCCTCTCTCGCCGCGCTCTCAGGACGGCGGTGCCAGGCCCATCTGCTGGAGGATGGAGAGGTACCGCGAATCTTTGTGGAGAAAGTCGAAGGCCGGGTCCGGTCGAATCAGGAACAGAAGAAGCGGGTCGCGTTCATTCGAACCCTGTTCGAGCAGCGTAAGCGTCTTGTCATGTTCTCCGAGCATTCCGTGCAAGGCTGCAAGCTCGAATGTGGACACCCTTTGAGAGCACGCTTTCTTTTGGAGCGCAGCCAAGTCACAATGAACGACAGCAGCGTATCCGCCAGCCGTGAAGGCACGGCGGACAGCGGCCGCCTGCGCGGCATCTCCCTGTGCCGATAATTCCCGGGCTTGCATCTCGGCTGCCTGCTTGTCCATGCCTTTCCAGTGGTAGCTGTAGCTGAGAACCTCGAGAATGTCGGGAGCCGCAGGAAAGTCTTTCAGGCGCATCTCGCCGTCCTGGATGGCGGCATCGAAGTGGCGCGTGCACGCGTAGATCTCCGCCATCGCGCCGGGGTGCGCAAAGGGATTGATGGCTGTTGACTGCTTCTGGATCGCGATGGCTTCATCATAGCGGCCCAGCGCACAGAGAATCTTGGCGTGCAGGTGGTAGGCCTGCCAGTATTCGGGATCGAGCTCTGCAGCGCGAGTAATCTCCTTGAGAGCCTCCGCCCCGTCCCCGTGGTTCAGGAAGAAAACAGCCGCGAGATCCGCATGAATCGCGGGAAGAGAATCGTCGAGTTGGGCAGCTTTGCGAGCCGCGGCTTCGAATTGAGGCCCGCCCTCGCGGGGGTCCACGTCCCCATCGAGCGCACGCATCCCGTAGTACTCAGCGAGCCCTGACCAACCAAGGGCATAATCGGGCTGAATCTCGATGGCCCTGCGGAAATATTTCCCGGCCTCCTCGTTCCTGCCCACCCACCACAGATAACTTCCGCGCAGATAGGCATCATGGGCTTCGGGGTTGACGTAGCGCGTGGCGGGGTTCGCGGTGGACTCGCTCCTGAGATGCGCGGCGATTGCCCGCGCGGCCTCATCGGGCAAAGCAGCGGCGTCCGTCATCGCCCGATCATAGCTCTCCACCCCCAGGTGGGTATCGGTGTCTGCGCGGATAAGCTGTAGAGTCATGTGCACCTGGTTGCTGGAGCGGGACACGGAACCCTCTACCATTCCATCGACATGGAGCGCCTGCGCGATCTCCGGGAGCGTCTTGTGCGCGCCCTTGTACTCCATCACGGAAGTGCGCGAGGTGATGCGAAGCGTCGATTCCCTGACCAGCATGGTGGTGAACTCGTCGGTCATGCCGTCGGCAAAGTAATCCTGATTCGGATCGCCGGAGAGATTCTCGAGAGGAAGAACGGCGAGTGAGCGAATGGGATTGGCAGCCGCTCTGTGAGGCGCGAGGAACCATCCGACGGTGAGGATGAGCCCTGCACCGCAGACCGCGAGCGCGGTCCAGATCCACGGTTTCCTGAGCTGCCGGATGGGCGAAGCGGAAAGAGTCTCCGTTGCGGCGTCCTCATCCCGGAACGCCGGACGGGCAGTGGAGATTTCGGTTACCGGGGCGATGAAGCGATAGCCCACACGCGGAATGGTCTCAATATAACGAGGCGATTCCGGCAGATCGCTGAGAGCTTCGCGAATCTTCTGCACAGCCTTGTTCAGTCCGTGATCGAAATCGACGAAGACGTCGCCGGGCCAGAGCAGCTTGTGGAGTTCTTCGCGGGTGACGATCTCAGCAGGCCGCTCGAGAAGGACGCGCGGGACCCGCAGCGGCTGCTGCGCGAGCCGGACGCGAATTCCGCTTCTCGAGAGCTGTCCGGCCTTCGCATCCAGTTCAAATGCGCCAAAGCGAAAAAGGCCGGTTGCCGGCGTGACGGCCACCGCTGACCTCCAGGGCTGAGAACCCGAGTGTAGCACGGTCCCGGAATGCAAAAGCCGCGGGGCGAGTGGGGACAAATTCGCTTAACTGCTTTGAAACAAAGCACCTGCGCGGGTAGGAACAATTCGCCCGGCGGGCATTGCCTCACAGCCTGCGGAGCCGGCAGACTCGCCAGCGATGATCTTGCGAGATCAAGAATAAGGAGGGGAGCGATGAAGCAAATTCATAGGAGTGTGGAGTGCCTGAGCCTGCAAAGGCTGAATCGGATGAAGAAGGCCGCGTGGGGAGCTCTCGCGGCGGCTTGCCTGCTGTTTGCCTCGACGAGCGCCTTTGCCAGTTGCGGCATGATCGCGGACAAAAATGCTGCCGAGGTCGGGTTGCCTGCGCCGGCACAGGCGGGGCCTGGGATCACGGCCCTCATCGGCAGTGCGGACGACGTCCGTGCGGACGCTTCGATTGTCGGCCTCTGGCACACCGATTACACGGTGGGCGGTGCGCCCTTCGCCGAATCATTCAAGCTGTGGCACAGTGATGGCACGGAGCTTGACCTCATCAACCAGAACCCTGCGCTTGGCACTGTCTGCATCGGCGTGTGGAAGCAAGTGGGCGCTCGCGACGTGCGTCTGCATCATGTCGGTTGGGTTTATGCTCCCGACGGCACGGCGCTGGGAAGCTTCACGCTGGACGAGACAGATACCATAGCCGAAAACGGAATGTCCTATAGCGGGGAGTTTACGTTTCGCATCTACGATGTAAATGGAAACTTCACAGGCACTGCCTATACAGGCGCAGTGGCTGCCACGCGGATCACGGTGAACTGACACCTAAGCGGCGCGCGCGGACGTGATGCGTTACGCTGAGCGGCCGCGCCGCCCAAAAATCCCGATGGCGAGATGATATAGACCGCGGAGCTCCCCCGGCATCGCGGTGCCTCCACGGCCCATCGGCCGTCAGTAGCCGAGGTGTTTCCGGACGATGTTCTGAAGCGGCTCGTCTTTGGTGAAGCGCTCGTACTGCGCGAGGAAGAAGCGCATGGCGTTGTTGAGCCAGTCCCTGGTGTGGTCGGCGCAGTGCGGCGAGATGAGCACGTTCTCGTATCCCCAGATGGGATCATCGTGCGGGATGGGCTCCTGCTCGAAGACGTCGAGGCCCGCGCCGCGAATTTTCTTCTCGTCGAGCGCGCGCAGGAGCGCCGCCTGGTCGACCACGGGACCACGGCCGACGTTAACGAGCACCGCCGTCGGCTTCATGGCCGAGAAGGCTTGGTCGGAGATCATGTGGTGCGTTTCCGCGGTGAGCGGAACGGCAACGATCACGTAATCGCATTCAGCCAGCATTGCGAGCAGGCGATCGGGCGTGAAGAATTTTTCGATGAGAGGATCGGGGTGCGAGCCGTATTCTGCGGGCGGATGGCGCTTGAGCGCAAGCACGTGTATGCCCAGGGCGTGAGCGCGCGCGGCCACGGCGCGGCCGATGTCGCCGTAGCCGACGATGCCGGCGGTCTGTCCGGCGATCTCCTCCACGTCAAACTGCTCCCAGCGGCGCGCGCGCTGGTTGTGGCGCATGCGGGCGAAATCTTTGGCGAAAAAGAGAATCGCGGCCAGGGCGAACTCGCCCAGCGACGCGCTGAAGACGCCGGTTCCGTTGGTGAGTACGGCTGGGCTTGAGACGAGCTCAGGGAAGAGCAGGTTATCGAGGCCGGCCGCGCGAGAGTGCACCCAGCGCACGTTGGGCGCAGTGAGAAAGACCCGGCGCAACACATCGCGCGGACCGGCCCAGTGGAGAATGGCTTCGGCGCGCGGCGCGGCGTCTGCGAAGGCGGCGCTGTCGCGGCCGACAACGTGCGGGATCGCGCGCAACTGGTCGAGCTGCGGATCGTCGTCGGTGGAGATCGCAAGCACGAAAGGCTGTTGGCTCATCGGGGATTGGTTCTTGTGTCGCGCGCAGGTTCTCTATCGCGTGAGATTGCCGTTATCGAGTCAAATTGTAGATGAGGCCGTTCGGGTCCTGCACGTAACGGCGGGGGAAGTGTGGCTCGTCCTTGACGACGGTGCAGCCGTGGGCGACGAGGCGGTGCGTGGCTTCGTCGACATCCGTGACCGTGACTTCAAAGACGGGGCCGAGGGGCGCGCCCTGCTCGATGTAAAGGTTGATGTGTTCGCCGGCGAGCTCGAGCATGGGCTCACCCGCGGTGATGGTGAAGCCGAGTTGCTCGACGTAAAAGGCCGCGGCGGCTTCCGGGTCAGGCGATTGGATGAGGATGTCTTTGTTGAACGAGTTGGCCATGCATACCTCGTCTCGTTTGCGTTCCGCAAGCACTTTGGCCATGGTACCGGGCATCAGGCGCTCGAGTTTGCCTCTAAGGGCGCTCGCGGCCGCCGGGGCGAGGCTGGTTGCGATTCGGCTTGCCGCGGCGGAAGCCGGGTTTAAATCCTCGCGCCTGCGAGGGAGGGCGCGACGAGGATGGAGGTGATTGGTTCCAGGCGCGACGCGGAGGATTCTCCTGAGGCGCATTGGAATCTCGTTTTGCGAAGGGACGGCCGGAGGAGCGGTCTTCGCGGCGCGGGCGAAAAGCGGCGTCGCTGCGCTCGTAGCGGGAGCCGCGCGGTTTTGAATCGAAGCGGTCGAATGGATCGCGTGCCGGGCGCTCGCGTGTGGGCTTCTCGCGATTCGAACCGAATGGCTTTCCCGGTCCGCGACTGGAGCCGAATCGATCCCGTTCGCCGCGCGGCGCGGCCGATCCTTCGCGGCGGCGATCGGGCCAATCGCTGCGGGGAGCCGAGTCACGCCGGCCGAAATCGCGGCGTGAAGCGCCGAAGCTGCGAGAGGGCCCACGAGAGAAATCGCAGTCTTGTCCGCGATTGCCTTCGTGTGGATTGCCCTGGCGCGGATTTTCTTTGCGTGGCTTGCCTTCGCGTGGCGGCCCGCCGCGGCGCGGATCGAACCGGGGACCGCGTCCAGAACTCGGCCTGCGGGAACGGTCTTGCCGGTCGTCGCCCGTGTTGAACGGACGCGCGAAGGAGAGTTGGCTCGCGGAGTTGCGGTCGTCGCGACGGGCGGGAAAACGATCGCGCCGGCCCTGCGCGCGCCGATCGAAATTGGCCTGGTCGCGCCACGGCCCTGACTGATTGCGTCGCGGTTGCTCGCGCCGTGACTCGCGGCTCGATTCCCCCGTGCGCCGTTCGAGGGGCCGGCTGCCTTCGCTCTTGCGCGGAGATCCGGAGCGGCGCTGCTTTCCGGGCGGTTGCGATTTGCCTTCGGCGGCGCGGCGCAGTTGAGAGAGTTCTTCCGGCGTGAGCTCGCGCATCTGGCCGGGCTCGAGATCGAGCACCAGCGGGCCGTAGCCGATGCGGCGAATTTTCTCGACGAAGTGGCCGATGGATTGAAACATCTTGCGCAGCTCGCGGTTGCGGCCTTCGATGAGGACAACTTCGAACCAGGGATTCTCCTCGTGCGCGTGAGAGCCTTTGCGTGGAGAACCCGACTTGCCGTGGCCTAGCTCACGGATGCGCGCTGGCGCGGTCTGCGCTTCTTCAGAACCGGGGCGGCCGCGCTCGATGAAGACGCCGGCGCGAAGGCGGTCGAGATCTTCTTCGGAGGGGCGGCCGGCGATCTTGACGAGATAAGTTTTCTCCACGCCCGACGCGGCGCGCGTGAGCTGGTTGGCGAGCTCGCCGTCGTTGGTGACCAGAAGCAAGCCTTCACTGTCGTAGTCGAGGCGGCCCACGGGATAAAGGCGCTCGCGCATCTTGGAGAAGAACTGCATCACGGTGGGGCGGCCTTCGGGATCGCTGACGGTGGTGACGTAGCCGCGCGGCTTGTTGAGCAGGAAGTAGCGATGGCGCTCGGCGGCGGGGATGTGCTTGCCGTCGACCTTGATGTGATCGCGCGCGGGGTCGGCCTTCGTGCCAAGTTGCGTGATGACCTGGCCGTTGACCATCACGCGGCCGGCGAGGATCATCTCCTCGGCGTGGCGGCGGCTGGCCACGCCGGCCTGCGAAAGAATTTTCTGCAGCCGGTCGAGCTTGACGGGGCGATCCCCGGGTGCGCCCGGCTCGAAGTGGGAAGAGGCGGCGGAAGCGGCAGCTGATGCGGACTCGGCAGGGTCGCGGACGACGGACGCTTCATCGAGCGGCTCAGTCGAGGCGGCCGGCTGGGCTTCGAGAACGGACGCGGTTTGCTCGGCGGCGGTTTCGAGCGTCCCCTCGAGAGCATCGTCGGCGGCGTCGGCGCGATAGGCTGCCATTTCCGCAAAGGATTCGGGTTCTTCGCCGTGCATGTAGACGCGGCCTTCGCCGTCACTCAGGTCGCCGATGGGATCTTCAGATGGATTGTGGGGAAACGCAGGAAATTCATTGGGAAATTCGCTGACGGCGCCGGATTTTTTTCCCACTCTGGTTTTGGCCTTTACAGGTTTCGAAGTTCTGGCAGGTCTGGTGGTCCTGGCGGGTTTGGCGGGCTTCCCGGAAGACGATTTGGCTTGGACCGCGGTCTTCGGGATTTTGGCTTGGGCGGCTTCCTGCTTTTTGACGCGAGGCTTTTTGAGTATGGGCGCGGTTCCCTGCTTCAAGGCAGTTTTGCTCCGAACCGAGCGTGCGCCGGTGCTTGCGGATTTTTTTGCCATGACAAAGCCTCGCGTTTGGAAGGTACGTTGGACGCCTCACGGCGCAGGTGCGGTGACACAGCGCCAACTGGGGTAGATGCTCAGCCCGCCGTTTTCGTACTGGACGTTGAATCCGGCGCGGCGGCGGCGTTGGCCGGCTGCTGAAGCTCCAGGTCGAGATCGGCGGCAATGGCAGGAGCGGTGTCTTCGGGCGCCAAAGCTTCCGATTCCGAAGATTCGTCGAGGCCTTCGGTCTCCTCGAGCTCGATGGCCATCTTTTCGAACTCCTCCATGGAAGGCAGCTCGGTGACATCGTTGAGTCCGAAGCGCAGGAGGAACTCCCGGGTGGTTTTGTAGAGGATGGGCCGGCCGATGACCTGCTTGCGGCCGGCGGTGGCGATGAGCTTGCGCGCGAGCAGCGAGCCGAAGACGCCTGAAGAGTCGACGCCGCGGATTTCGTTCACTTCGGGCGCGGTGACCGGCTGCTTGTACGCAATGACCGCCAGGGTCTCCAGAGCGGGCAGTGAGAGCTTGAGGGCGGGCTTGAGGCTCTTGATGAAGGCGCGCACGGCATCGTGGCAGGCGGGCTTGGTGGCCATGCGATAGCCCCCGGCGATCTCGCGGATTTCAATGCCGCGGCTGTCGGAGGCGAAGGACTGGATGAGCTCGTCGAGAAGCGGGCGAAGGATGGCGCGGACTTCGCGGTCGCGCTGGCGAGCCTGGCGCCGGGCCTCGGCGTCGGGCCTGGCGGGCGCGGAGGGTTCCAGGTCGAGGTCGGCGTCAGGGCTCGGGCCGGTCTGCGATGAAGCGCGGGCAGCCTCTTCGGCAGAGAGGGCCAGCGCGCCTTCGGCTCCTTCGGGCAGGGCTTCTTCGCCGGTGTCCTGCTCGGAAGATTCGAGGCCGGTAAGAAGAACCGCGGGCTCAGCCTCTTCCGGGGCAGGAGCGGCGGCAGCGGGCGCGGCATCCTGCTCCGCCTTCCAGGCAAAGGCTTCGTCGGCGAAGAGGGCGGCGAGCTGGACGAACGTGACCGGCTCCTCGGCGGCGTAGATGACGGCTTCCAGTTTGGCTTTGAGATCCATTGGTTCAGCGCGGTTCGCGCGCCTTCACGAAGAAGGCACTCTTCGTATGGTAGCGGATGCAGAAGCGGAGTGCAGACTGGCGTGGTTGGGCATAGTCGCCCGGCATCAGTTCACGGCCGCCACGGCCGCCTGGCGCAAGGGAGCCAGGCGCGTGGCTTCGAGATCGCCGCGATAGAACATGTTGAAAGTGTCAAATGGAATGAGGCGCTTGCCGTCAGGATGGGCGATGTGGATGCAGCTCTTCTTCACGCTGCGCACGTCGAAGGCTTCGGCATCGATGAACTGGACAATCAGTACGCGAAAGAGATTTTTGTAGCCGAGCTCTTTCGGCAAGAGCACTTTGGGCAGGCAGCAGAGCAATTCGCGGAGGGTGCTTGCCTGCGAGCTGGGTGAGTGGTTGGTGGCGAAGAGCTTGAAAAGGTGATCGCGCAGGCCCGCCTCTTGTTCGTAGACGATGGTGTTTTTCGCGCCGTTGATGAGCACCTCCGGCGGCACCATGCCGGTGAGGGGCACAGTCTTGCCGCCAAGCTTGAGCGCGTAAGCCATGGCCAGCGCGTCAGGATGGCAGGGGACGGGGATCAGGTCTTCAGACCGAAAGACGCTGGTTTGCTCAAGGATGCGGCGGCGCACCTCAGTGAGCGTGAGCCGGTGGCGGCGGCTCTCGAACCCCTGCACGCGGCCGGCCTGCTGCACAGGCTGAAAAGTGATGCCGCGGACCGCCGGCTGCTTAAGGCCGAATTCGACGATAGCGCCCAGCTCGTCATCATTGACGCCGCGCTCGACGGTGACGACCAGCGTGGTGGAGATGCCGAGACGGTTGAGGCGTTCCAGGGCCTTGTCGCGGATGGAGCGGAGATCGGCGCCGCGCAACTGCATGAGCGGCTCACGGCGAAGCGAGTCGAACTGGAGATAGATTTCGAATTGAGGCATGAAGTCGGCAAGCCGCCGGGCGAAATCCTCGTCCTGGGCGATGCGGATGCCGTTGGTATTTACCATGAGATGGCGGATGGGCCGATCCTTACACATGGCAAGAACGCGGAAAAATTCGGGGTGCAGCGTGGGCTCGCCGCCGGAGATTTGCACCACGTCCGGCTGCTTTTCATTGCGCACCACGCAGTCCAGCATGGCGGCGATCTGGCCGAGGGTGCGGAACTCGGTGCGGTGCTGGCCGCTCGAGGCATAGCAGATAGGACAGGTGAGATTGCAGGCGTCGCAGATTTCGACGAGCGTGAGGCAGCTGTGCTGCTCGTGGTCGGGGCAGAGGCCGCAGTCGTAAGGACAGCCATATTTGACAGGAGTGTTGTAGACCATGGGCTGCTCGGGAGTCTTGATGAAGACTTCGCGGGAGCGGCGGTAATAGTCGACATCGTCGGCCACGAGCACGCGCTCATGGCCGTGTTGCGGACAGCGCTTGAGCATCCAGACGGAGCCTTCTTCGAAGACGATCTTCGCGTCTACGCGGCGGAAGCAGGTGGAGCAGACGGAAATCGCTACATCGTAGAAGAGATAGGGGCGAAGTTTCTCGGTCATAAACAACTCACCGTTCGCTGCTTTTCAGTTTTGGCGGCCGGACTCACGGGTGAACGTCCTTTCGCGGAGATTGATCCCCGTCCTTTGGTTCTTCGACGGAATTGCCGAATAGCGTCTGCGGGCCTGTACGATTGGCCGAGAAATCGCCAAACGCGCCTCCGATGAATCGAACGATTAGCGTTGCGATCAGGCCGAGAAACGAGAGAACCATAATCAGCAACGATGGCAAGCTCAACCAATTTGTGTGAAACTCCGGGTCGGACGACGGTAAGACCGCAGATAGTCCGCACAACCCCATTCCAACCCCGAAGGCGACGGCGAGAATGGTCATGGTCTTGGCAAAAACCGATCGTTCGCTCAAGGCCTTGCTCCTGCATCTCTCAGCATCAGAAGCCCCACCAAATATGACCGGAGTTTCTCAGTCATGTTCATTCCTTTAAACTACCGGGGCCGTGTGTAAAAAAGCACATCACCTGCTGTCATAGCCAGTGCATACGAAGCCCCCTGCCGGAACGGGTTTGCATTTAGGTTTTCCGGCAACGAATCGCCCTCGTACCAGACTCCGAACTTCGAGGATTCTTGCGGCCTGCTTTGCAATGTCCTTCCGTCGGCAGCCGTCAGGGCAAAGGAGGCAATCATTTCAAACGAGCAGAATTGTTTGCCCTTGCTCTGAGGGGCGCATGACGCGGTCTTGTGAAGCACGGTGATTCTCAGAACCGCATCGCTAGCCTCTCCGTCGCTGAAGGCCTCGGCCCGAAGTGGAAATTCTTTCCATAGCTCATTGAAATTGCGTGCTGTGGCCTTGCTCATGATAAGCGGATCAAAGAGATTTCCCTCAGTCCCGTCCTCCACTTGAACGGCGATCAGATGCACTGAAGCCAAAACGGGAGGAGGTGATGCTTTTGGCTGCGGCAAAGGTGGCAGAAAGCAGGCGCCGAAGGCAAGGATGCCGATTGCGCACGCAAGCGTGAGCAGCTTCTTTTCCAGCATAGGGGCAGTGTAGACCGGCCGCTGGAACGGAAAAAGGGGCATTGTGGCAGTTCAGGAAGTGTCCTGCCGTGATTTTTGCGTGCTGGACCGCAGTGGATTTCATGAGTCTTCGTGGTCGCGCGGAAAAAGCGTCTGAATCTCGCCGCCATGCGGACCGGCCCCTGGCCCGCGATCGGAAAGAAGCGAAAGCAGCTTTGCGACTCCCAACCAGATCAGCATGACCACGACGCCGGCGGCGGAAATGGCCATGACCGCGAGCTCGATGTAGCCGAATATGAATACCACGACCAATAGGGGAGCAGCACCCCGTCCTGCGGTTGCAAAGACAAGCCATTGCAGGCCGCAGAGGCCGGAGGAGACAAGCAGGGCGGTGACAAAGATGACGAGCGCCTTGGCCGGACCTTCGACGTAATCCCAGGGCTTCCACATGAGTTGGATCCTCTAATCCTTTCCGCTGGAGCGAAGAGCGGTGACGGCCGCAGCGATTGCCCACGCGATGAGCGTGAGAATCAGGCCGCCCAGGGAAAGAAGCATGACGAGAAGCGACACGGAATCGAGGGGCCCGACGCCGAATTCCTCGGTGCTTTTGCCGATGCCTTTGGCAGCCAGGAAAAAGTCCAACCCGCACAGCCCAACGCCGATCCCGAACGCGGCCGCCAGGATCACGACGATTTTTGCAAAGGGGAAGCCTCTAGCCTGCGGCTTGCTCATGAAGCCCTTTCGGCGCGCGCGCCCAACCGAGCACCAGGGAAGCGATTCCCACAAGACAGCTCCATTGAATTAGGTTCATGCCGGCGATGAGCGGCTGGGGCTTGAGGAAATCGATGGCGAGGCGCCAACTGAGGTAACTTGCCATGA
>JASHTS010000196.1 GCA_030040425.1 Acidobacteriaceae bacterium
CGAATGCAAGAAGCAGCGAAAGCACAAACGCCTTGCCGCGCGAAGACGCCGGTTCGCGACCAATGGACATAGGGAATGCCTGCTCCACCGATTGTATGCCGCATTCCGATCGCTGCATCGCCGCGCACAAAGCAAAGCCGGAGGTGCGCCCTACGCGAGGCGCGCCATCCGGCTTCATCGGCTTCGATGGAAAAGCAGGAGAAAGGCCTAAAACGTCAGCCGCCCTCCCAACTGGATGTCCCGGGACCCGTTGGTGCCGGTGATCACACCTCCTCCCACAACGCCCGTTCCGGTGGCGGCGCTGGGGTTATCGAAGTTGGGGTGGTTGAAGAAGTTGTAGGAATCGGCCCTGATCTCGATTCTTACTCCCTCTACCAACAAAAAGGTCTTGCCCATGCTCAGGTCTAGATCGCGCCAGTCGGGGCCGATGAGTGTGTTGCGGTGGATAGTGCCGAAGGTTCCCGCCGCCGGCGTGGCAAACGCGGCCGGGTTGAACCATTCATTCACCGAGGGATTGGCAACCGATGCGCTCGCCACCTGGTTCGGCAGCCACTCGAATCCGCAATAACATTGCACCGCCGTGGAACCGCTCAGATCCGAGCCGTTGCTTGAAGTCGTGGGAGTGAAGGGAATGCCGCTGTGAATCTGGTAGACGCCCGTCGCCCGCCAGCCGCCCAGGATTTCGTCCATTGCCCCGTGCAGCGCGAATTGCTTGCCCATCCCAAAGGGAAGCTCGTAGGTCGCGGACCCGTTGATGGTATTTCCCGTATCCAGTTGCGACAAGCCGTAGTTTGCCCTGACATCGAACGCGTTCTGCCATAGATCGATGCCTTGTGCGTGGCCAGAGCTTGTGCCCGTATCCATGGTCTTGGCCCAGGCGTAGTTGAAGACCAGATACAGGCCGTGCGAGGTGCGCTTCTCCGCGCGCAGTTGCAGCGCGTTGTAGTTTGACCAGCCATCCCACAAGTGAGCCTCGAGCGTGCAGAACAGCGGATTCGGCTGCACGGAAACGGCGCAATACCCGTTGGGGTCTTGCGAGAGCTCGCTGGCCGGAATCTGGTCGGTGTCCCGGTCAAAGTTCAGATGCGTGCCCTTGGTGTAAACGTAGCTTGCATCGAGCAGCATCTGGAAAGGCATCTCATGCTGCACCGACAGGAGGGATTCCTGGTAATAGGTGGCCGGCCGGTGCGCCGGGTAATAGGCCACTTGCTTGTAGTTATATTGGGAGTCGGTCAAAGTGGCGAGCGTGGGAGTTACAACCGTTCCAGCGGGCGGGCCCGTCTCCAGTTGAAACGCATCCTTGTAGTACCCGAAGTACCCCGAAGGATTGAACCCGAATCCCATGCCTCCCTCGAAGTCGCTCAGTTCGCCCGACCAGGGAACGTCGGTGATGCCGTAGCTGGCGCGAAACGCCCATTTCTGTATCGGCGTCCAGGAGAAGCCCACGCGCGGAGCCCACTCGTTGGCGCCGTCGTAAAGGTCCTTCCTTCCGTGTTGCCCTCCATAGATGATGGCGCCCAGCGCGTTGTTTGCGTACTGGCCGGTGTTGACCAGCGTCGGGTCGTAGCTGCCCCAGCGGTTGTGGACTTCGCTCCAACCGCCCTGATACTGATAGCGCAAACCGATGTTCACCGTCAGGTTGGATAGAACCTTGTAGTCATCCTGGACGAACGTGCCCAGCATCCAGCTCCGCGAGCCCGTCTCCGCGTAATCGGTTACGCCGAAGCTGTACGTATCGCCGAGCAGGAAGTCGGCATATGGCACGCCGGTGGATGATCCGTCGAAAACAAAGTCGCCTGAGGTTACATCTCCCCAGTTGGTGTAGTTCTGGTAGTTCTTGTCGAACTCGCCGCCCATGCGGATCGTGTGCTTGCCCTTGATCAAAGTGAAGATGTCCGATTCCACAAAAGAACCGTCGGCCAGATCCGCGTGCACGCCGCCGTTGATTCCAATTCCGCCAATCCCTCCTCCACTGTTCACCTGGATGGTGGGAAAGATGTTGCCCGGGGAGTTGGTTCCGTAGGCGGGCTCCAGGCCTATCTTGGTGGGATAGCCCTGGCCATAGGTCCCGGGCACGTACTTGTCCACTTCGCGCACGCCGCCGATGCGCGCCTCGTTGACCTTGGTCGGACTGATGGTCCACACATCCGTGATCTGCGCGTCTTCGTTGTAGTTGTGCCCCACCGTGCAATCGAAGCCCAGCGAGCAGAAGGCATCTACGTTATAGGTGAGCGGACTGATGGGAAAGTCCATGTAATAGCCGGATATGCGATGGTTCTGCGTGGGCGTGAAGTCCACCTTGCCCACGTACCAGGTGGAAGTGGTCGGGGTGCTCTGAACGGAGCGATAGTTGTTCACGTAGCCGGTCAGGTTGGGCGCCGGGAAATACTTTTGAATATTGGCCGCCACCGTGTCGAACGTTGACGTGATGCAATTGCCCGCGAATGGAGTCCCGGTGCTGGGATTGGTCACAGGCCCCGGAAAGCAGCCGGCTTCCATGTTGGTCGTCCCAAACTGCGAACTGCTGGCCGCCGTGGTGGGCACCGTGGTGGTGTAGACGCCGGAAGAAACGTTGGGATTCCTCTGATAGGTGAAGTAGAAGAACAGCTTGTTTTTGATGATCGGCCCGCCGATGCTGCCGCCGTACTCGTTCCAGTGCAGCGGAGCCACCTGGCCGGTGGTATCGAAATAAGGAAGGGCGTTGTAGTCGTTATTCTGGTTGAATTCAAACAGCGACCCATGAAACCTGTTCGCTCCGCTCTTGAGGAGCACGTTGAACGTGGCCACGCCATTGCCATACTGCGCGCCAAAGTTGCTGGTCTGAACGTTCACCTCGTCGATGGCGTCGGTGGGAGGATAATTGTCGCTGGCATTCACGTCCCTGGGCTGCTGCGCCGTCGATCCTTCCATGAGAAAGCTGCCGGAGTAACCCTGGGTTCCATTGACTCCAATTCCCTGCCCCGATGCGTCCTGTCCGCCGCCGCCGTTCACTCCAGGCAGTTCGTTGGTCAGCTCGTTGTACCAGACGCCGCCTACGATGGGGGCATCCACAACCGCCTGGGTATTGAAATTCATGTGCTGCGAGGAGTCCTCCGTCTGCAGTTGCGGAGCATTGGCGGTCACCGTCACCTGCTGATCGGCCGCGCCCACCTGCAGCACCGCGTCCACGCCAATCGTGGCCACCTCCAGAACAATGCCGCTGCGCACCTCGTCGCGGAATCCGCCTTTGCTGAAAGTGATGGAATAGGGGCCGATGGGCAGCGAAGGCGCATCGTAAAGCCCCACGCCGTTGGTCTGGGTCCTCGTGGTCACGCCGGTGGCCGTGTCCACCAGCGTTACGCTCGCGCCGGCAACCACCGCGCCCGAAGCGTCGGTGACCTGGCCTTTGATCTCTCCCGAATTTGCATTCTGGCTAAAGCCGGACTGAACCGCTCCTGCACCCAGAATCGCCAGCGTCCAAACAAACCTCTTCATTGAACTCGAGCTCAACTGCATTGCCGATCGACCTCCCCCAAAAATTCAACATGACTGCGAAGGGTATGCCCTCAATAAAGGCACATGCATCCGACAAAAGTCGGATTGGCCCATCAGTTTCGCGCTGCTCGAGTCAAACCGCTCAGATCGCGAGGTTTATATCGCTATCAACCAGGTGCGCGCACAGCGGTTTTTCGCCGCCGCCGAGGGCTTTGCCGCGATTTCCGCCCGCATCCGGTCAAGGCGCCGCAGCCGGAGCGGCGCGTCCGTCTTTCGTCTCAATCCGTCTTTTGGCGGATGCGGCCGCCTCGTTTTCTTTCGTATTGTTGCTTACGGATGATGAATCGGCTCCCGGCCGCGATGGCCTTCTCCTCGACGCTGAGCCGCCTGTTTTGCGTCCTTCTCCTCGGCATGGGTTGCGCATCGTCCGGTGGCGCGCAACAGCCATCTGAGCCGGTCGACCCCACTCCCATCGACGGTGAAACTTACTACCTCATCAACCAGCTCTCCGGCCTGCAGGCCGATCTCGATGGAGACGCGTCTGCAACGGCCGGCGCCGCGGCCGTAGTGGCGACGCGCAGCTTCACCAGCCTCACCCAGCGCTGGGCGCTCACGCGTCTGCCCGGCGGCAGTTGGGCCATCAGCAATCTCTCCACCGGCCTCTGTCTCGACGCCGCGGCCAGCGGCACAACCACCTCTACCGTCCAGAACCCCTGCGCTCTCTCCACCGCCGCACAGCAATGGACGCTCACCGCCGCCACCAACGGCTACGCCACGCTCACGAATGCGGGCTCGGGCCTCGTTCTCGACGTCTCCGGCGGTTCCTCATCCTCAGGCTCCGTGCTCGTGCAGACCGCGCTCGGCGCCTCGCCCACGCAGAGCCAGTTGTGGCTGCTGCGCCCCGTTTTCTTTCGCGGCGTCGACACGGCTCTGCTTGAAAAGCAGGAGGCCGACCGCGTGGCCGCCAACACGCCCTGGTGGCAGGATGCCGGCCAGACCGCCGACCTTCTCGCCATTTTGAAGAGCCACGGCGTCAACATGGTGCGCATCCGACCCACCTCCGCTCCGCCCTACCAGACCTTCACGCTGAACGGATCGAGCGCCATCCCCGCCACCTGTTCCGGCAACGGCTGCTATGCCGAAACCGACGCGGCCGACCTCAACCTGGCAAAACGCGCCAAACAGCTCGGCCTCTCCGTCGAGCTGACGCTCTTCTTCGACGGCGGCTCATCCAGCTCCGTCCCCGGCGCGTGGTCCGCAGACAACGTCACCCAGCTCGAGTCCGACGTCTACGCTTACGTCAAGGCCGAAGTCGAAAGCTACCGTTCCGCCGGCGTCATGCCCGACATGGTCTCCATCGGCAACGAAGTCGACACTGGGCTCTTCGGCTCGCTCGCCTCGCCCGGCACCAGCTTCTCCAGCTTCGCCGCCGTCGAGCAGCAGGCCATGCAGGCCGTCCTCGACGCGTCGTCCGACACTTCCATCGGCCCCGCCCTTCCACCGCCGCTGCGCTGCATCCACATCACGCCGGCCTGGAACCTGAGCAGCTTTTTCTCTGAAGCCTCTGCCGACAGCATTCCCTTCGACGCCATCTGCCAGAGCTACTATCCGTTCTTCCACGGCCCGCTCACCGCCGCGCAGGCGGCAACCACCAACCCCAGCAATCAGCCGGTGGAGCAGACGGTGCTCACCAGCGCCACTTCACTGGGCGTGCCGATCTTCATCCTCGAAACCGGCGAGCATTACGAAAGCGGCTTCGACGAGAACGATCCGTGGTATCCGGCTACCGTTGCCGGCCAGCGCCAGTTCCTCATCGATCTGAATTCCGTAGTCAAAGCGCTTCCCAATCATCTCGGCATGGGGCTGGACTACTGGGATGCCGAGGGCGTGAATACGCCCAGCACAGGCGGCGGATTCACCAACGGAGACGGAAAGACGGACGCCACTTACACCTGGAACGGTCTCACGCTTTTCGACAACGCCGACACCTCGAGCTCAACCCAGACCACCGCGGCCAACTACTCCGCCGTCCTTGCCGGCGCCGATGCCCTGGGCGGCAAAATCGATCCCACGCTCAGCTATACGCTGGTCAATGTCGGCACGGGCCAGCTTCTCGGCGCATCGGGCACGGTGGGCGCGACCGCCACGCCGCTCACTCTCATTGCGGGCGACGGCGGCGCGACTCTGGGCGAGCAGTGGTCCATCACCAGCAACGGCGACGGCTATCTTGAGATCGCGAATCTCGACGTGGCCCAGGGCGCGCCCGCACAGGTGCTCGACAACTCCGGCTCATCCGCCGCGGGCAGTGCGATCGTCCTCAATCCGGTCTCAACCAGTGACGCTTCACAGGAGTGGAACCTCCTCACCGCCGGCTCCGGCAATTACACCCTCGTCAACAAGGCCAGCGGCCTCGTCCTCGCGGCTTCGGGCTCAGGGCAAATCCAGCAGCAATCGCCCTCCAGCACCGAGGCCGACTGGATCACGCCCGCGAGCAATGCGCAGCTGTGGCAGATTGTGCCCGTGCACATCACGGAAGGCGCAGCCGCGCCGCCGCCCAATCCCTCCTTTGCTCTCAGCGCCGGCCAGGACAACCTCAACCTCAACACCGGCGCCAGCGCGAGCGTCACGCTCACCCTCACGCCCTCCGGCGGCGACACGGGCACCGTCTCGATGAGCTGCGCCTCCACGCTCTCCGGCGTCACCTGTGCCTTCAACCCCTCGAGCTACACTCTGCCCGGCTCCAATGCTCCGATCACCGGCTCGGTCACCATCACCGCGCCCGCGACCATCGCCGCTCTTGGCCGTCAACCTTCGCCATCCATCTCGCCGGTCGCGCTGTGCTTCTCGTCGGGTGGGTGTTTTCTTCTGCTGCTGGGCGCCACCCGCAAACGCGTGCTCGGCCGCCTGCGTGGCCGGCTCGTATGCGTCGCGTTTGCCCTGCTCATCCTCTCATCGGGTCTCGCTGCGTGCGGCGGCGGCTCTACCCAGGCAAGTTTGCCGTTGTCGGAAACCGGCACCGTCACCATTACCGCCGCCGGTTCCTCCGCTAATCTCTCCCAGTCGGTTTCCATCTCCGTCGTCGTCAATGAGTGAGCGGAATTGCCGGGCGCCCCAGGCCGGCGCGCTTTTGTTCTTGCGCATGATCTCGGGCAGGTCGCCAATCCTACTTCCGGCGGATTTGTTTTCTTCTCTGTCTCGCTATCATCCCCTGAGTTCCGCCGTGTGCGGATGATTTCGAGCGAGTTTTGTTGAAGGATCATTTCGTGGCGCACTTCGATTCATCGGGTCAGTCTTCCCACACAGCCGGTCCATCCATAACTCAGGAGAAGTCCGCTGACGGGCTTATTCCCGCGCGCATTCGCATTGTCCTCGCCATGGCCGCCGAGCTCGACCGCATGGCCTGGAGCATCGTGATCGACAATCAGAGCGACATGGAACTGGTCGCTGCCACGTCATCGAGCCGGCAGCTCATCCGGCTACTCAAACTCCACTCGCCTGACGTGGTCCTCCTTGACGAGGTTCTCCTCGATCAATGCCATCCCGGCTCCCTGCAGACCTTGGCCCGCAAATCCGCGTGCCGCTTCGTGCTGGTCGCCATGCACCAGCCGGACTATTCTCTCGAGCCCCCGCGGATTTCCTTCCTCCACGCACGGCTGCTCAAAGGCGTTTCCGCTCCTGAGCTGCTTCGTACCCTGCGCGCCGCCGGCGCCGCATCTCGCGGGCGCGACGCGTCCGCGCTCGCGTCTTCCTCGCCGCCGCTGCTCGATTCGTTGTCTTGAATCGCCGGACGAAAGCGCAGCGCCGAGGCGCAGTTGAACGGGCATGAACAAACCGATTGAGACGATAGAAACAGTTTGGTGGTTGCGCCTGCCAAGACGCGCTTCATCCTCGCCGGAATGTGCGATTCTTGCATCTAAGGGTTTCGTAGACGAGCGTGAATACCTAAGATCTCACCTTGTTTCCCGAGGGCTAAGCCCTTGGCACGTCCAGTTCCTTCCTAGAAAGCCCTTGCACGACTAGCTCGGCACAGAAAGTTCTCTCTTTATCTTCGGGGCGTTCCGTCGCTCGAGGACGGGATGCGCTCCGTTTTCGTGGTGACGGGTGTGTGAACGTTCCCCTGCTGCGAGCTCATTTGGAGGCTTAAAAAGTGATTTGCGCAAATGTCTTTGAGGATAAGGCTGTCGAACCGCGAACGAAACGGCTCGCTGCCTGGATGTGGATACTGCTTTTCGCGTTGGCAGTCCCGGCTTTTCAACGGATACATGCACAGGCAACCGGACTTACCGGCACGGTAACGGACTCGTCGGGCGCTTCGATTGCCGGAACGCAAGTCACATTCAGAAATGAAGCCACCGGCGTTATTTCGCGATTCGCCACATCGTCGGACGGCGTTTTTTCCGCGCCGCTGGCCACAGGCATCTATGACATCACCGTCGATGCGCCGGGGTTCCAGAGGTACGTAGCCACGCACGTAGTGGTCGAAGTCGGCGCGACGCCGACGTTCAATGTCACGCTGAAGGTGGGCGCCAGCAGCGAGACCGTGCAGGTGTCCTCGGAAGGGGCGCTCCAACTGAACACGACCAACGCGCAGCTCGACTCGATGCTGCCGAGTTCCGAAGTCACCGATCTGCCCATCGAAATCAACGGCAACATGCGCCAGATCACCAGCTTTGCCGTGCTGGCGCCGGGCGTGCGCGAACCCTCCAACGAGTACGGCACCGTGACCGTGGAAGGCGGCGCGGAGAACACGATCAATAGCTCGGGTAACTATTACAACGGCCTGCAGCTTGACACCGCATCGAACATCAATTCGGACCCGCCGTATGAAATGGTGGATCAGTTCCGCATTATCCGCAATCTGTTTTCGGCCCGTTACGGCATGGTGCAGGGCGCGGTGGATTACAACATGCGTTCGGGCACCAACCAACTGCACGGCGACGGATTTTTCATCGACCGCAACAGCGCGTTTGACTCGGTGGGTTTTTTCCCCGGCACCTTCGATTCCTCGGGCAAGGCAGTTCCTCCCGTCGATCGGGAAACCGACTGGGGCGGCACCATCGGCGGTCCCGTGGTTCTGCCCAAGCTTTACCACGGCCGTAACAAGACCTTTTTCCTGGGCAGCTTCGACATCTACAACAAGAACCAGGGCCTGGCGTCCTTCGGCACGGTTCCCACCCAAGCTGAGAGGACAGGGGACTTCAGCAACTTTGTCGACACGACGGACACGGTGATTCCCATCTACGATCCGACGACCGGGCAGCAGTTCATGGGCTGCAACGGCAATCAGCCGAACGTCATCTGCCCCAATCGCATCGACCCTCTGTCGCAGTCGCTGCTGCAGTACCTTCCCGAGCCAAATTCTCCGGGAACAGACTTCGGCATGGACAGCAACGAGTCTTCTGCCGTCAAGTCGGTTCCCTACCAGACGCAGGCCTTCGGCGTCACCATCAATCACCAGCTTTCGCCGAGCCAGAACCTGGCCTTCACATGGTGGCGCAATCACTACTACGTGATTCAGGAGGAGAGCGTTACCAACGGCTCGTTCAATACTGCCACGGCCATCGTTGGCCCCAGCAACCCGCTGAGCCCCGAACAGTGGGGCGTCGACGACGCCAACATCTGGCTGGGGAACTATTCCAAGACCTTTACCCCCAACCTGGTGATGACGGCCGGAGTTTCCGCGCAAAACAAGATGCAGAACTACCAGAACACCAACCATCAAAGTTTTGCCGGCATCGTGGACGGCACCACCATGCCCTTCATCAGCTTCAACGGGCAGAACGCGCCGACCGGCTTCGGTAACGGTAACAGCGAACACGTCCAGAACTATGTGGATAACATCGGCTGGAACATTTTCGACAACTGGATGTGGAACAAGGGCCGGCACACTTTCAACTTCGGCGGCGAGTTCCACCACTATTGGGAATCCTCGCTCAGCAATTACAGCGCCGGCCACTTTGCCTTCAGCCAGGCTGAGACCTCTGTTCCCGACACCACCAATCCCGATTTCTCCAAATGGGGCAGCTCGTTTGCCAGCTTCCTGCTGGGCCTGCCCGACTCCGCCAGCCGCACATCGATCACCCAGGTTGCCCTCAGCACCGAGGCCTTCGCCGCGTACCTGCAGGACGACATCAAGATTACGCACAAGCTGACGCTGAACGCCGGCGTGCGTTATGACCTGATGATGCCCTACACCATGTCCCAGGACAACGACGTGTTCCTGTATGGCGGCTCTCCGGCTCCGGGGACGGTCAATCCCGGCACCCAGAACGGTCTGCCCGGCTGGGCGACGCAATACGGCAACTGCGGGTACTGTTCCGGATTCAACCAGATTGCCATTCACAAATTGAACTTTGGTCCGCGCGTGGGCTTCGCCTACAGCATCGATAACAACACGGTTGTTCAGGGCGGATATACCATTACGTACCTGGGCTACGGCGGCGCCTACGGCCAGGGCGAAGGCTTAAGCGGCAGCCCCAACAACATGGCCAACCTGCTGGGCGGCAGCTTCACGGTGAATGCAACCGGAGGCTTTACCTCCAGCTACGGCGAGTGGACCAACCCTGCCACCGGCGCGGTGAATCCGATTCCCACCGTGAGCGCGACACCCTTCAATCCATGGCTGGGACTTGGCCAGACCATCTACTATCTCGACTACGCCCACAACGGCGAGGCGCCGATTCTGCAGATGTGGAGTCTGAGCGTGCAGCGGCAGATTCCCTGGCACACGATGCTGACTGTCGACTATACCGCTGACCGGACGACGCACCTCTCGGGCTATACCATCAATCCCATCGAGCAGCCGAATCCATCGGTTCTGGGTTACGGCGCGCTGCTGACGGATAACATCAACTCGGCGCCGGCCGTGGCTGCGGGGTTCACGGCGCCTTACCCGGCGTTCGCCAGTAATTTTGGCGGCGGCGCAACCGTGTACCAATCTCTGAAGCCCTACCCGCAGTTCTCCAGCGTGACGCGGGCATGGGATCAGTCGGCGACCGCGTACTTCAGCGCCATTCAGATTCAGGCCGACAAGCACATGTCGAATAACCTCAACTTCCTGGCTAACGTGGAGCTGCCCACGTTGTATGACAACATGGATACCGTTGAGAACAAGTACAACCCGGCTCCAGAATGGGCTGAGGACACCACCGGCTCTTTCGAAAGCAAGTTTGCGGGCACGTATGAACTTCCCTTCGGGCCGAACCAGCGCTGGCTCAACTCCGGCCACAGCGGGAATTGGCTGGGCGGCTGGGAGATCGCGGCCATCCTCGAATACAACAACTCCCAGCCGTTGCAGATCACGCAGAGCGGCGAAAGCTTCATGAACGGCACCAACCGGCCCAACTTCAATCCTTATGTTCCGATGTGGTCCGGCAACTACGGATCGATCACCAGTTTCTTCGATCACAAATTGCCGACTGCCCCGGTCTTGTTCAGCACCGGCGCCTGGACCAACACGGGAAGCCAATATGTTTTGGGCAATGCCAATCGCGCCTATAACACGGTTCGCGGTCCCTGGTACCCGGTGGAGGATCTGAGCGCCAAGAAGACCTTCCATTTAACCGAGGGCACTTCCTTCGCGCTGCGCATGGACTATTTCAACGCGTTCAACCGCGTTCAGTCGCCTTCCCCAACCACCGATATCAACGCCACCAACTTCGGCCAGGTTACCAGTAAATTCACGGCCACCAACCGCGAGGGACAGGCCGAGGCTACCTTCAACTTCTAACTGCACCCGCCCCGTTGGCTTTTGCGCAGGCATGACGGTAATCCACGGCCATGCCTGCCGGAGGCTGGAAGCACTCCCCTTGCCGAGGGTCCGCTAAGGATTGCTTTGAGGAGTGGGCTCGGCGAAGCCGGCCTGCTGGTTCTTGGAATGTCAAAGCTCGCGCAGCAGGATGTCTCCGCTGGCTGCTCCCATCACCTGCCCGGAAATCTGAATGGTTTCGGCGACGCCGGTTATGTCGAGCAGCAATTCGTTTGCTTTGCCGTCTACGGGCTTAACGAACTGTGGCTCCCGAACATTACCCAACTTGAGTACGACGTTGGTGAGCGCGGTGACCGTTCCCGTGCGGGGAACAAACCGGAGGCGGTACTGCGCCGCGGCGCGGATCTTCGAGGTCAGGTTGAGAGAGAAAGAATGCCGGCTCCAACCGCCGACTTTGTTCGCTGCCCAGATCTCCGGCGCGGCGTTCCAGCCCTTGGGAGGAGGCGCTCCGGTATGGAAGGCGGCCACGGTGCGGAGATCCGGCGTTCCCATATTTTTGGTAATCACGAGGCGCAGCTCGTCGACGCGGCATGGCTCGATGGGCTGGATGCGCCTGTGACCGATCGAAGTCCCTTCGCCGAGCGTGCGCCATGCGCCGCCGCTGCGGCCTTCAATGCGGTACTGCCGCACCCGTTCGCCTTTGGCGATGTTTTCTTGCAGGATCACGGTATCGACGAGGGAGGGAGCGTCAAGCTTCAGGCTGATCCGAAGTCCCTGCCCCGAGATTTCGGCAAGCGGTGTCGCGAAGCGCTTGCGCAACTCCAACCCAAAGCCCCTGGCCGAGGTGCAGTCTGGATCCGAAAGCAGGCCTTCGCGATTGGCGGGGATATTGAGCAATAATTGGGCTCCGCGTCCGACGGAGCAGTAATAGATGGAGAGCAACTGATCCGGCGTCAGCACATTCTTGGCGTTGGTTGTGCTCCAGAACCAGTCGGGACGCCGGATGGAGACATCCACCTCGATCGGCATCCAGACATCCCCATCCGGATCGCTGTTCAGTGATGTTGCCGTACCGGTCTTTGCTTCCGCTCTGTCGATGCCGTTCCAGCACGGATAGGGCGCATAGCCATCTTCATTGCCCACCCACCGAATGGTCGCACAGGGTCCCTGAAAAATGATTGCATGGGGCTGATATTTTCTGACGATGTCGCACACCGGCACCACCGTGGATCCGTCAAACCAAATCTCGACCATCTCTCCATAGCGGGACAGGACTTCGGTGAGCTGCTCGCGATACATCCTGTTGTAGACGGCCTGCAGCGCGGGTGTGGCGCAGACGCCGCCGGTCTTTGCGCCAAAGTGATCGTCGCGCGGAGAGAGATAGACTCCCAGCTTGAGGCCGTATTTGCGGCAGGAGGCGGAGACGTCGGCAAGCACGTCGCCATGGCCGCTTTGCCAGGGCGTGTTGCGGATGCTGTAGCCCGTGGTTTCCGTCTGCCACATGCAGAAGCCGCCCTGATGCTTGGCTACGAAGACGATATACTTTGCTGCGAAGCTCAACGCGGTCTGTGCCCATTGGTCCGTATTCAGCTCCTTCGGGTCGATCCCGGAGAGCGGCGTGGTCAGGTTGTCGGTTTCCGCGTTCTGCCAGGTGTTGGGCGCGAAGTGCACAAACATTCCCATTGCGAGATTCTGCCAGGCGATCTGGTCTTCTGAAGGCAGAGCGCGGGGGCCGGCGGCCACGGATTCAGCCCATGCCGGAGGGACGACGCCGGTCAACGCCGCCGGTATTCTTGAACGCAAAGCCGCCGCTGCTGCGGCTTGCGCAGTTCCGAGAATCAATTGACGCCGATTCATGAATCGCACCTTGTGTTCAGACATGGCTCCGTGGGTAAAACGGCATACCGGCGGCCAGAGCAAGAGCCGGCGAGGCAAAAAACAGCGCCGTGAAGGGATTCAATTTGAAGACAGCAAGAAGCACAATGAGGCTGATAACGGCCGTCAGCGCAGCAGTCAACAGGCAAATCGCGCGAGGATGAATCATCGGCTGAGTGTCGGCTCGGACATGCGTGGAGCGTTGAACTACTCAGGTGAACAGGGAAGACGGTGGTTGAGTTCATTTATCAGGAGACTTGTAGGCGACGCAATCGATTTCGATCTTGCAGTCCACAACCATGGTGGAAACCACACAGGACCGGGCCGGCGGATTCTCACCAAAGAACCGCTTAAACACCGCGTTGAAAGCCGCAAAATCGCGGGGATCCGCAAGCCACACTCCGCAGCGGACTACGTGTTCCGGCCCGTATCCCGCCTCGGCCAGGACCGACAAGAGATTGTGAATGGCCTGTTCCGCTTGCGCGGCAATGTTGCCCGCGACGATCTCGCCGTTCAGCACGGGAACCTGCCCTGACACATAAAGCCAGCCGCCCGCCTCAACCGCTCGCGCAAAGGGCAGGTGCTGCCCGCCTGCGCTTCTGCCTCCCTCCGCACTGTAGTACCGCGTGATTTCCATGCCCGGTCCTTTCATCCCCGTCATTGAATCCATGCAGACGCGCCGCGGCGCAGAAAGTGTCCGGCGCGTTGTCCCGTGGCGCCTTCGGCCGTGTAGGAAAGAACTCCGTTTACCCACACGCTTTTAATTCCCTTCGCAGGTCGAGTCGGATCTTCGAAGGTTGCGGCGTCGATAATCGTCTCCGCATCGAACAGGACCAGATCGGCCCAATTCCCTTCGCGAATCGCGCCGCGCCCGGCGAGTCCAAAGCGATGCGCGGGCATGGCGGTCATTTTATGTATGGCCTGGGGCAGCGAAATCAGCCTTTCTTCGCGGCTATAACGCCCCAACACGCGCGGGAATGTTCCCCATAAGCGCGGATGAGGCCTCGGGTCGTTCGGCAACCCATCGGAACCGATCATCGTGGCCGGATGCACAAGAATGCGGCGCACATCTTCTTCCATCATGCTGTGATAGATGGCGCCCGCAGGTTGCAGTTTCCGCGCCGCTTGGAGCTGCGAAACGCCCCAGCCCTCGGCAATGTCGGCCAGCGCCTTGCCGGCTTCTTCCGGGTGCGGCGTGCTCCATGTAATCGTGATCTGCACCCGCGCATCCACTTGCCGCAGATCGAGCAGCGTGGAGCTGGCCGCATAGGGATAACAGTCGCAGCCGGCGTACTGCGTCCTGCGCGCCTCTTCGAGCGCTTGAAGCACGTCGCCGGAGCGGCCCCAGTTGTCTATGCCCGCGCATTTCAGATGCGAGAGTATCACCGGCACGCGGCATTCGCGCCCGATGGCAAAGGCTTCGCTCATGGCTTCCAGGATCGCGTCCGATTCGGTGCGCATATGCGTGGCGTAAATTGCGCCCGCCGAAGCGAGCGGCTGCGCCACTGCCCGCACCTCGTCTGTCGAGGCGAAGTTCGCCGCGGCATACGCCAGGCCGGTACTCAACCCCAGCGCGCCGCTCTCGAGCGCCTGGCTCAACTGCGCGCGCATGGCCTCGGCCTCCGCGGCCGTCGCAACGCGGTCAAGACGGTCCATGTGATTGTGGCGCAGCGCCGTGTGGCCCACCAGCGCTGCCACGTTCACTGCCGGCCCGGCCGTGGCAACCGCCTGGGCATACGCGGCGAGCGTTGGGTAGCGAAAATCCTCAGCGCTCCCGAGCAGATTCATCGGATCGGAAAGCGCGCCGCGCGGACCCACCGGCGCGGCGCTGATGCCACAGTTGCCCACGATCACGGTCGTCACGCCCTGCGAAAGCTTGGGCAGCATGACCGGCCTGCGGATGACGACCAAATCGTCGTGCGTGTGAACATCGATGAACCCGGGTGCAAGCGCCAGGCCCTGCGCATCAACCACGCGAGACGCGGTATGTCGAAGCGGTGCGCCGATCGCACAGATCCGCCCGCCGAGAAGCGCAACATCGGCAAGCTCGGGAACGCGGCCGTTGCCATCGAACACGCGGGCGTTTCGAATCAGGGTTTCGCAATTCAACATCCCGTTGAATCGGAGTATAGACTAGGCATATTGCAGATTTCTACATGATATGCGCGAGCGTGGCGTCCATTTGGAGGGGAATTGTCGGAAAAGAGCGTCACCCAAGCACACTTCTCTTCGATTGGTCCCTTGAACAAAGGTCTGGGCTATCTCGACTGCGCGCTCCATTGCGAAGAGATCGTTCAAAAGAGCTGGAACCTGCTGCGCGAAGACCTGATGCTCCCAACAGCGGTCCTCCTTCAGGAAAAGCTCACTCACAACCTTGACTGGATGCGAGAGTTTATCGCCGCGTATGGTCTTCGGCTGGCGCCTCATGGCAAGACCAGCATGGCGCCCAAGCTCTTCGAGATGCAGTGCGCGGCCGGCGCATGGGGCATCACCCTCGCCACCGTGCAGCAGGCGATGGTTGCCCAGGCGCATGGAATCCGCCGCGTCCTGATGGCGAACCAGTTGATCGGGAAGCAAAACATGGCCGCCGTCGCAGGCCTGCTGGAAGACCATGAGTTTGATTTCTATTGTCTGGTAGACTCCGCTGCGCAGGCTGAGCAATTAGGCGCCTATTTTTCTGAAAGCGGCCAGCGCCTGCAGGTGCTCCTCGAGCTGGGCGTGATGGGCGGGCGCGCAGGCGTCCGCAACGGCGCGCAATTGCGCGCGGTGGTCGACAAGTTGGCGCGCTGGAAAAACTCAGTGATCCTCTGCGGGATCGAGGTCTATGAGGGCGTTCTCGACGACGAAGCTTCCATTCGCGGCTTCCTCCGAGAGGCCGTCGAAATAGCCCGCCAACTCGCGCGGGAAGATCGAATCCAGCGCAAGCCCATGCTTCTTTCCGGCGCGGGCTCGGCCTGGTACGACGTGGTTGCCGAAGAGTTCTCCGCAGCGGCGTTCGGCGCAGAGGTCGAGATCGTTCTGCGCCCCGGCTGCTATCTGACCCACGATGTTGGCTCCTATCGGCATGCCCAGGAAAGGATTCTCGAGCGCAATCCCATCGCGCGCAAAATGCGCCCCGGACTGTTGCCGGCGCTCCAGGTGTGGGCCTATGTGCAATCGATTCCCGAAGCGGAAATGGCGATCGTCGCCATGGGCAAGCGCGATGCGGCATTTGACTCCGGACTGCCGGTGCCATCAATGCATTTCCGCCCCGGTCAAACAGCGCCGCAACCCACTGCTTCGCATTGGAAACTTACAAAAATGATGGATCACCACGCTTACATGTCGATAACCGCTCAAGACGATATTCGTGTAGGCGACATGCTGGGCTTCGATATATGTCACCCCTGCCTGACCTTCGATAAATGGCGCACTCTGCCGCTATTAGACTCGCGGTACCAAGTTGTCGACATCGTTCCAACGTTCTTCTGATGCGACTTGGCGAAATCGCCCGCCGAACCGGTGCCTATTTCAGACAACGTATTCTTCAAGGATGGCAATAGCCATCTTGTGCGGATGAGCAAGCCAATGACCTACCGCCGCCTGGATTGCTTCATGGCATACATCGCCGCGTCCGCGGCGCTCAGCAGACGGTCGCGGGTGGTTCCGTCCTGGGGATACATGGCCACTCCGATGCTCGCGCTCCCATGCACCGTGCAATCTTCTCCCGCGAAGGGCAGCTCAAAGCTGCGCTCCAGACGCAGCGTAATCTCCTCCACATCGGTGCGGCTGCGCACGTTGGGCAGAATGACGGCAAACTCGTCGCCGCCCAGCCGCGCAAGAATGTCGCCGGGGCGTAGTTGGCCCTTCATGCGCAGGGCCGCCTCCTGCAGGTAGAGGTCGCCGGTGTGGTGCCCGAACCGGTCGTTGATCTGTTTGAAATCGTTGAGGTCGATATAAAGCAGCCCGAAGATGCCGGCCGACTGGCGCGCCGCGTCAATTGCGGCCTCGATCTGCTTTTCGAACGAGAAGCGGTTGTGGCTATCGGTGAGCAGATCGTACTCCGAGCGATGCACAAGATCGGAGTAGAGCCGCGAGGTTTCGATGGCCAACCTGGCCAGTCCGGCCGCCTGCGCCAGGGATGCGGCTTCTGCGGAGCCGGGCTTGGCGTGCTGGCCGAAGGTGGCGCAGATTGTGCCCAGAGCAGGCCCGGAGCGGGAGAGAATCGGCTCCTCGACGACGCGCAGTCCCGCCCGCGCGTTCTCTGCCAGGAAATTGCCCAGGGTGGCGCCGTCCTTCACCTCAATCCAGCAGGGCAACCCGCCCAGCCGCGCTGCAACCAGCCCGCCGATGTTCTCCAGAATCTCCGCCAGCGGCCGGGAGTCGTTGATGTCTTCAAGAATCCTCCCGCGCCGCCGCTCGAGATCGGCCATGACCGCGTTGCGCAGGCGAGCCTGGCGCTCGGTCCATATCACTCGAATGCCGATCATGAAAATGAGCGCCAGCAGAATCTCGCTGAGGCGGGTAAGGTTGCGCACATTCAGCCAGGGCGGCCTGGCGACCACCTCGATATCGTCGAAGGAACGCAGCAGCACGTCATAGCCGGCCGGACCCTCGAACGGATTCGAACCGTACGACACCGAGGAAATACCGGTGGCGCGAACCCTGGCGCCCACGGGAACGTATTTCATGGGCGGCAGTTCGAATCCGAGATCCTCGTCGATGTGCCGGTAAAGAACGGAGAAGAGATGGCCGCCGCTGGTGAGCACATACTCGTCCTGGTATTCTTCCCGGCTTTCCTTCACCACCTGGCCTTCAATCGAAATCAGGTCGAAGGCGTGCGCGCCGGAAGATAGCTCGTCCCACCCGATTTTTTGCGGGGTGGCAGGCGATCTCAGGTAACTGTCTTCCACCTCGGCGGCGGTGAGCGTGAGCATGCCGTTGTGAACCGCGGGAAAGCCCGACGCGGTTGCCCGGTCGCCGATGGTAAGCGGCTGTTCGTCCTTGGTTTCGATCCACAGGCTCCGGCGGCCGTCCTCGAGAACCGCGGCCGCGCCGGGAAGGTAATACGTGATGGTTCCTTGAACCCGCACCCGCTCGGAAAAGTCGCGAACATAGGCGTGCGCAAAGATGCCGTCCAGCGGGGTGAAGGGGATCGAATCAGGGCCGCCGGCCACCCCTTTGAGAATCTTCACGTCCGCAGCCGACGGCACCTTCAGTACGATTCCCGTCAATTGCTGTTTGCTGTCGAAGATGCCTGACGTGGACCCGGACACTTCGACCTCGGCGCCGCGCAGCTTTTCCAGCATGTCGCCGTCTCCGCTGTTCACGATGGCGTCGACGGTTCCACCGTCCATCAGCAGCCCCAGATAGATGTTCGTCACCTTCCCGTAGGTCACCAGGTCGGCGCTCCGCACCGTTCCGCGCACGGATACGCGAATGCAGTCAAAGTCGCCGTGAACCAACCCTGCGTAGTTCGCGGGCACCGGCGCCGGCACCGCTCCGTGGCCGAGCACGGTTACGCTCTCGGCCACAATGTCCGGGCGAAACCCCGAGCCGCGTGTTGTTCCGCGCACCAGAACCCGGTCGCCGGGCGCCAGCATCGCATTCTCCGGTGCGTCGGCATAGATGGCTACACCGCCGTCCTGGACGAAAAGGCCGATGCTTCCCTTGATGTGGTAGGTAACCGTCGCTTCAAAGGCAACGGGAATTGATTTGGCTGCCTCCTCGCTGGTCAGCGAGTGAACCGCGGCCAGGGAGGTAAGCGCCTCCGGCGTAGCGGCGGCAGCAACGGCGCAACCCGCGGCAACCATTGCCGGCGCCAGAATGCGGCCGCAGCACCGGAACCACCGAGCCTGGAAGCGGCTCCTGAAATCGGACTGTGTCAGGCAACAGTTTTGCGCCCTTGTGCCGGTCCTCGGTGAGCGACGCCGTGCTTCAGGCGAATCCTGCACGCCGTTGAGCAGTACAACGAACTCGTCGCATCCGAGGGACGCTGCCGCATCCTGTTCCCGCAATCCGCTCTTCAGCCGTCGAGCAGTCTCCATAAGGATTCGATCTCCAAACGAACGACCCAAAGTCTCGTTGACCATCGTGAACCGATCAAGATTAAGGAACAGTAGCGCGATATTAAGGAACAGTAGCGCGACTCCTTCTGCTCTGCTGCGAGCACGGCTAACGCCATTTCCAACCGGTCCCATTTCCAACCGGTCATTGAAGAGCGTGCGGTTGGGCAAGGCGGTGAGAGCAGTGGCGTGACTGTCCGCACGGCCTGAGCGCAAGCCTGAACCGAGCCACAAGACAGACGTGTTTTACCTTATCGGAATGATCCCTCAAAAATACAGCTTAGGGGTGCGAGGGGCAGGAGGAAATAGGTGTGTCCGGTGCGCCCGCATGGGAGGGAAAAATGCTGACAACAATGAGCCCTTGGAGCATGCTTTTCA
>JASHTS010000197.1 GCA_030040425.1 Acidobacteriaceae bacterium
GGACGAGGTCTACGAGGCGTACCGGCGGGCCTGGGGATAAACAACTCGGCCTTCCCACCCTTGCGGCACAAGCAAAAGCGCCGCAAGTATGGGGCACCCGGCGTGTTGAAGAGCAACCGCAGATCCTTCGACTCCGTTTGCCGCAAAAGATGCGGCAAGCTTCGCTCAGGATGACAACTTGACTGCGGGTCTGGTCCGATCAAAAGTTCAGCGTCAGCTTCGCCGTCATGGCCCGCGGGGTTACGTAGTGCGTGCCGCTGAAGGTAGAGAGAAAGTTATAGAGCGCGTATTTGTTGGTTACGTTGATCGCCGTCAGGTTCAGATCGAGCTTGTAGCGATCGGCGTGGAAGAGATTGTTCTTGCCGAGCGAAACGTCGAAGAGGTTGCGCGGCGCCACGCGGGGCGGATTGTGATCGTTCGAGCCGGTACCCGGCGCGGGGATGTTGAGCAAACGGGAGGTAAGCTGGTTGGCCTGGCACTCGTAGTAGGGAGTGCCCGGGACGGGCGAGCCGATCTGGTGGGCCGGCGTGGCTGCATCTCCGCCGCAAACAAGTCCCGATTCAAATTCTTCGTCGGCGGTCAGAGGCAGATATGTGTTTTGCATGGTCAGCGGATTTGTGCCGAAAGGAATATTGTTATCCACCAGCAGAACCGCGGGCTGGCCGTTGATGGAGGCAGGCGAACCATCCACGTTGAACGAGCTGTTCGAGCAGGCGCTGTTGAGATCGGTGGGGCTATAGCAGGGTGTCGATCCGGCGACCAGGCCCGAGTCGAAACGCCAGTTGAGACCGCCCCAGATGCCGCCCAGGATCTTGCCGCCGGGCAGCGTGTACTGGACGTGGGTATTCTCATTGAACCGCTCGTCGTGGTCGATGCGGAAGGGATAGAGGGTTCCGTGGGCAACGCCGCTGGTGGCGCCGGCGCCGGCAATCTGCGGCGGATAGAAGCGGGCCGCCACGGAAGACGCATCGAAGTAGGCGCTGAAGCCACGCGCCACCGGAACCTCGGCATGGAGCGCGTAGCCGGGGATCTTGGAGTTGTGCCAATCGATGGGGAAGGTGATGGGCGTATTGCCCAGCACGCTGAAGTCGAAGGCGTTGTGGGTGTACTTCCAGATGTATTCGCCGCTGGTGACGAGATGCTTTCCAAATGCCTGCTGAACGCTGGCATGGAACTCGTTGCGGAATCCCGGCTGCATCGTCCCCTGGACGTAATTGCCCGTGACCGGATTGGTCTGGCACCCCAGCAGCGGAGCCAGCACCGCGTCAGAACAGCCCTGGCTTGAAAGAACCAGGTTCTCGTTGAAGGGCGTTTCCAAAGTGCGGGCGTAGGAAAGGCCGAGCACCGTGGTGGTGGGCTTGATGTCGTAAGCCACACCCAGTCTAGGCTCAACCTGGCCTTGATCCGCCAACCCGTTGTACTTGTCGCCCCGGACCCCAAGGTTGAGCTTCCACTGCCCCAGCGAGATGTTGTCCTGGAGATAAAGCGCCAGCTCTTTCACATCCGCGTGGCCGAACCACGCATAATCCGAGCCGCCCCGAGTGAGGTCATACGGCGCAAGCACGGACAGATAGTTTCCATTCGCCGTATTGGTGGCGCCGTTGCAGCTGGAGGAGTAGCCGTAGACGGGATAGCCGTAGGTCGAGTCTGCCGGTACATTGTCTACGCAAGGCGCATTGTAGAGGTTGTCCACAATGCCCAGGCTGTCGTGCTCGCGCAGGAAGAAATGTTCGTACTGCGCGCCGGCCAGCACGTTCTGATGGCCGTGGACATAAGTCAAGTCGAGGTGAGTGCCGGGATTGGTGAGCGTGCGGTACTGTGCAATCGACGAGGTCTGCAGGTTCTCGGGGCCGAGATCGGCAAGAGGATTGGTGCTCGGATAATAGTTATACCCATCGCGGCGCACGTAGACCTGCCAGTTCAGCACCGCGTTGGTGCTGATGATGCGCGTGTAGGTCGGGGCAAAGTTGTAGGTCCCGATCTTGGAGCGCTGATCGGTGTTGCCCACGTCCTGAAGAGTGGGACTGGCGGTGGTCCCTCCGGCGACCACGTTGGAGACGTTCTGGTTTTCAAACATGTTGGGCGTCTGAAACCAGGAGCGGCTGTAGTTCAGGTCAAGGTGGATGGAATCTTTCGAGGTAAACGAATAGTCGATGCGGTCGAAAATGTTCTCCTCGTTGCCCTTGTCGTGCATGACGTTAAACTCCGGCGGGTCGAGGAAGCGCCCGGTGTTCAAGCCGTCCACCTCAACAAAATTGCCCCAGTTCTGCCCGCCTTTGGAAAGAACGAAGCCTTCTGTCGTGGTGCCGAAGCTTCCGTACGAGGCGTAAACATCGCCGGTGGGCTTGGTGATGCCCTGGCCGGACCGGGTGGTGGCCACGATCACCAGGCTGGTCTTGTCGCCGTACTGCGCCGGCGGCGCGCCTTCGATCACTTCCAGGGATTGCACGGCGTTCTCGGGGAGTTGATTGGAGAACACCTTGCTCTGCTGGTCGGTAATCGGCTCGCCGTCGATGGAGAAGGAGTTCGATGCGTGATCGCCGAGCCCGTGGAAAAGGCCGTTGGAGTCGGCGGCTACCCCGGGCGTTGTCTGCGTGACCAAGGCACTGAGGCCGGATGAGGCGCTCTCCAGCGGAACGGTATCGAAGAGGCCGCGATCCACATCGGTGTGGTAGGTCGAAGTGTCCTCAACCATGGGCCCCTGCGATTCGACGGTCACGGTCTGGTTGGCGGCAGCAACGTGCAGGACCAGGCTCAGATTCACGCCCACGGCCGAGCGGATTTCCACCGTCTGGCTCAGCGGACCAAAGCCATTGGCCTCCACAACAATGCGGTAAGGGTTGTAAGGAACATTGGGAAAGCTGAATGCGCCGCTTGCGTCGGTGGTCACGGTGCGCCGGTATCCGCTGACGGAGTTGGTGATCTCCACGGTGGCGCCCGGCACAACGGCCCCGCTGGGATCCGTGACCGTGCCCTGGATGGTTCCCGCACTGCCGCTTTGCGCGGAGGCTGAGAGCGTCATCAGGCCCAAGGTGAGCGAACAAAGGAGGCGCAACAGCGCGCCGCGAAGATTCGGCATGAGAAGACTCCTGAAAAACGGCTGAGAATGCATGCGGGATGCCGCGATGGGAAGGTCGCGGCAGCTTGATTGCATGGTCAAGAGCGCTCGCCGCCCTACAGATCATCCTCGTGAAGATGCGACTTCGCCCCGCCGGTATGGCAGCGGCAGGGTACGCAGGAGCGAGCAGGATCGGAAAAAGGCGGAGAAAACGCTAACAGCCGGTGGGAGGGGGACGAATGAAGCTTCTCGATTGCTGTTTCCGGGGGGCCGGAGTGGGCTCGGCTTCGGGCGCGGGCGCACCCACGGGAACCAAGACCACCGCGGCTGCAACCGTCGGGGCCGGAGCCGTGGAGTGCATCACCACGCACAGCGGGCAATGGTCAGCGTCACTCTGCGTGGCGTGCAGGTGAGGCACCTGCATAACCGCCAGGAAAGCTGCCAGAACAACACAAACCACCGCGGTTACAGCCCAGGAGGGCGCGCGGCGGCCTTGCGGTGCCTGAAGCCGTGTCTGAATCACTTTCCTGATCGTCACGCAAAAACCTTATGCATCCAGCATACACAAAGTTTGACGCCGTGGTTTCCCTGGGGGTTTATTGCCCGTAACCGTTTTCCGGGCACTTCCGAGCCCCTTTCGCGGTTGTCCTTCGTCTAAACTGGGGTATATCTGTCTCATCCGGGATAGATGAGAACTCCCGAAGTTACCATGGTCCAACCTGTCGAATGGCGGCGGTTATTGCCCCTTGGGCTGGGCGCCGTGCTGTTGGCTGCACCCGCCTGCCCGCAATCGCAGCCGCAGTCGCAATCGTCCCAGAGCGCGCCCGCGGACAACTCCAAGCCCCTGGTCCTCAAGCCGGACCTGCCGGGGATGGGAAGAAATCACCGGCTCATTCTCAAAGACGGCTCCTACCAGGTGGTGCGCCAGTATCAGATCGTGGGCGACCGCGTGCGCTATCTCTCACAGGAGCGCGGCGACTGGGAGGAACTGCCTGCGGACCTGGTCGACTGGGACGCTACGCGCAAGTGGGAGCAGGAGCACTCCGATCTGACGGCCGACGAGACTTCGCCCGCCATGACGGAGGCGGCTGCAATCGACAAGGAGGAATCCGACGAGCGGGCCGACGAAAAAGCGCGCATGCCGGAGGTAGCCCGTGGCCTCGAGCTGCCCGATCAGGAAGGCGTCTTCGTGCTCGACACCTACCAGGGCACGCAGGAACTGGTCGAGCTGCTGCCCAAGGACGTAGACGTCGATGCCCGGACCCGTCATGGACTCGGCGTGCTGAACCCACTCGCCGGCCAGAAGGCCGATCTTGAGCTCTCCGGCGCGCACGCCAAGGTTCATCTGCACGTGAACGATCCGGCTATTTATCTTTCGCTGGGCGTCACCGACAGCACCGAACCGGTGCTATCCAATCCCATCACGGTGAACACCTCCACGGCGCAAGAGGTGCGCCATGGCAAGCACGGCGCGCTCTCGGCACAATCGGGATTCGCCATCGTGCGTCTCGACGAGCGACAGGCCGTGCGCATGATGGGCGCCATTCACATGAGCGCGAGCGGGGCGGTCACGCAAAGCGAAAATGTGATTCCCACCGCGGTGGAAGAGCTGCCTGGCAAGCACTGGCTGCGCATCGAGCCCAAGGAGAAGCTGGTGATCGGCGGCGAGTATGCGGTGGTGGAAGTTCTCTCGCCGACCGATTTGAGCACGACGGTGTGGGATTTCCGCGTCGATCCGACCGAGGGCGACAACCCCGGCTCCATCACGCCCATCCTCAACCAGTCCAGCGAACGCTGAGGCTGCGCCGGCCCGAAGCCGCGCCGCGCTTTCCGGTTATTCCTGCCCCAGCAGCTTTCTCTGCAGCGCCTCGAGCGTGTGTCCCTTGGTTTCGGGATAGACGAAGAGCACCACCAGGAACTGCACCACCGTCATGATGGAAAAGAAGACGAACGGCGTGGCCGTGCTCATGGAATGCACCACCACGGGAAACTCGAGTTGGATGAGGGTGTTCATGAACCAGTGGCTGGCCGCGCCCACGCCCTGCCCTTTGGAGCGCACGGAGGTGGGAAAGACTTCGCCGATGTAAACCCAGATGACCGCGCCCTGGGAGACGGAGAAGAAAGCGATAAACGTGACCAGCAGCCAGAGCAGCGCGCCGGGATGGGTGTGCGACGCATAGACCCAGGCCACGCCGGCAAGGCACGCGGCGCAGCCGGCGGCGCCGATGAGCAGCAGCGTCTTGCGGCCCAGCTTGTCAATGAAGGCCATGCCCACAAGGGTGAACACGAAATTTGTGGCGCCGATGGCCACGGCCTGCTGATAGCTCGACATCTGGCTGAAGCCCGCGGCTGCAAAGATGTCATTGAGGTAATAAAGGATGGCGTTGATGCCGGCGAGCTGATTGAAGGCGCCGATGGAAATGGCGAGAAACAGCGGATAGCGGTACTTCCATTGGAAGACGCGCTCGTGGGCCGTAGCGTGCTCCTGCTCGAGGGCCGCGCGGATGTCGGCGAGCTCGGCCTCCGGGTTAGGATCGCCCATCATCCTCAGCACCGCCAGCGCCTCGTCGAAGCGCTTCTTCGAGGCCGACCAGCGCGGGCTGCGGGGAATGCCGAAGAGCAGAACCAGGAAGAAGACGGCGGGAATGGCGGCGATCCCAATCTGCCAGCGCCACTCGGCCGCGCTCAGATTGAGCGTGTGGATGACGTAGTTCGACACGTAAGCGAGCAGGACGCCGAAGACCACGTTCAACTGGAAGGCCGCGACCAGCCTGCCACGCCACTTAGCCGGCGCCAGCTCCGCGATGTAGACCGGCCCCAGCACCGAGGACGCGCCGATGCCCAGTCCGCCCACAAAGCGGAAGAACAAGAACGCAGGCCAGCTCCAGGCAAGCCCGCAGCCGAAGGCCGAGGCGAGATAAAGAATGGCGGTGATGCGCAGTGTTTCGCGGCTGCCCAGCCGCTGGCCCACCTGGCCCGCGCCCAGAGCGCCGATTACCGTGCCCACCAAACCGATGGCGACCGTAAACCCCTCTTCGCGCGGGCTCAATGCATAGAGCTTTACGAGCGCATCGATCGCGCCGGCAATCACCACCGTGTCAAAGCCGAAGAGCAAACCGCCCAGCGCACCGGTGAGCGTTGCCCGCATCAGCGGAAAGTTTGGTCGCATGGATCCTTTCGCGTTGAATCCGGAAACCATCCTACAGACCGGCCCGTCCCTCGGCAAACCAGGCGATCTTCCCATTGCGCGGAGATGCGGCCGCCGCAATTGCAGATGAAAGAGCAGGCGGCGTGCCCGGCGCCAGCGGTTCGCTTTATGCCGGCAGCACGGCCAGCACGCGGCAACGGCGCTTGTCTGCGGCGCTCCAGGCCAGCGGCATCTCGCTTTCGACGCAGGCGCAGTCGCCCGCTTCGAGCACCTCGTGCATGCCGCCCGCATCCAGGCGCAGCTTGCCTTCGAGCACATAAACCAGCCCGTTGGCTTCGCCCGATGGATTCATGGCTACGGAGGAGCCGCCGGGAGGAAACTCGATCATCTGCGCCTTGAGCCGCGCGCCGTCGGAGTCGTTGAGCGGCGTCACTTTCACGGCCTCGGGTCCGCGCGCGCTGGCCTGCAGATGCGCTTTCCGCGTGATGGAGAGGGTATGCCGCGCCGGCTCAGTGAAAAAATGACTGAGTCCCACGCCGTACACGCGGCAGATGGTGGCCAGCGTGGGCAGCGTGGGAATCATCCGGTCCGTCTCCAGCTTGGAGAGCAGGGCCGTGGAGAGTCCCGTTTCGGCGGCCAGCCGCGAAAGCGTCATGCGCTTGCGGGTGCGCAGCGAGCGCAGCTTCAATCCAATGCAGTAAGGTTCCAGAGACCATTGCGCGTACGACACCGTCTTGGCCATGACGAGCTCCCGGTAGATTGCGGATGCATGCTGGGAACAAGTCTAAGCGAAGGCCGAGCGCAAGAGGCAAAATGCGGCGAGAATCTTTGGGAAGTAACCGGCGCCGCTCGACGCGGACGGCGGAGAGAATCCGAGCCCGGCCTCGGCCAGGCAGTTTACCATCGAGTGCAGGCGTGATTCCGCAGAGGTCCTCGCCCGCTGAGATTGGGCCCTGCATTTCCCCAGGCGCACAGAGGACGCGAACTCCGGCGCGCTTTCTCCGCCGGGTTTCCGTTGCCGTTTCCTTCTGCGAGACGCTCACCGGGACACTTCCGCTCCGGCTGCATCGAAGGATGCAGCCGATGCAGGCTGACGGGCAGAGCAGACAACTCTATTGCGGCGACACGCCAATTCCCTTTTGCGAAAGGTCTCCTTTCCGATGACGCTCTCCATCTCCTCCTTCCTGGCTCTTTGCTGCAAGGCCGCGCAGGTCTCGGCCGTGGCCGCATTTTTGGGGGCAAGCGTTTATGCCGCTGCGCCGCCTGCGCCCGCGCCCAATCCCGCGCCCGACGTGCTTGTACTCAGCAACGGCGACACCCTGCACGGAAAATTTGTGAGCGAAATCGCCGGCAAAGTCACGTTCCACACCGAATCGCTCGGCGACGTCACGCTCGCCTGGGACAAGATCAAGGAGCTGCACACGGCCGAGCCTTTCACGGTGCTGGACAAAACCGTGAAGCTGCGGGGCAAAAGGGCGGTCAAGAATCTTCCTTCGGGTCGGCTCGAGATGACCAACCAGGCGGTCACTGTGCAACCCGTCAATGGCGCGCCGGCCCCGCCGATCCCGGTGGCCGACGCCGCCTACGTTGTCGACCAGTCGACCCTGGAAAAGGAGGTCTATCACGAGCCCAGTTTCTTCGCGGGCTGGAACGGCGCAGCCACGGCCGGGGCAACGCTGGTGACCGCAACCCAGAATTCCTATACATTTTCCGGCGGCCTGGGTCTGGTGCGCGTGGTGCCCTCGGTCTCCTGGCTAGACTCCCGCAACCGCACGTCGGCCGATTTCAGCGGCTCCTTCGGCCGCATCACACAGCCGGCTTACACGATTCCTGCAACCGGCGCCACAGTGGCTGCGGAAAACATCAAGTCCTCGATCACGCATTTCGACGCCGAGCGCGACCAATATTTCTCACCGCGCGTCTACGCGCTCGGGCAGGCTGCGTTCGATCACAATTACAGCCAGGACCTCGGGTTGCAGCAGATCTATGGCGGGGGCATCGGCTGGACCTTGATCAAGGACCCCAAGCAGGTTCTGGATTTGAAGGGCACGATTCAATATGAAAAGCAGTCTTTCCTTACCACGCCCGGCTCTACGCCCAGCCCCAGCCAGAATCTGATCGGGTCCACCTTTGCGGCCAACTACGTGCGGCACTCAAAGCTGTTCACCTACACCCAGGTTCTGGGGTTCATTCCTGCGTACAACACGCCGTCGGCCTATTCGGCAACCGAGACGGACACGTTCGCCTTTCCCGCGTACAAGAATCTGAGTTTTTCTGCGGGCACGCTCGATACCTATCTGAACGATCCGCCTCTGGGCGCAGAGCCACCCACCAAACGAAACTCCTTTCAGTTCACCATGGGCCTCTCGTACGCGATCAAGTCGAAGTACTAGCGGACGGAAGACTGAAGCGAGGGATCTTTGCCGCGCGGGATTTTCCCATGCGTGTGAGTTTGGTCACAGCGCGTAACATTATTTACACAAAGCCATAAGACCTTGCAAAATCAATCATATAAATCGCTTTACCTATTAACCAATTAGTAAGAGGGTAACCGTCTCAGGATTACCTCGAAAGGAAAAATATTTTTTCCACTTCGGGTCTATCTTTGCCGTTTATGTGAATAATCAATTGGATTTCCCAAAGAATACTGGGCTCAAAGAAGCTCGGACGCAAACGTTTTTTTGTTCAGTTTCCCCAGATGTACGTGATGCGCGCCTCGCGCCTGTCACCAGCCGGAGATCTCTGTCTGCCCTGCCTTGGGGCACGCAGCGCCTTCGGCTGACCGGGACGCGCGGAGTGCGCAGAAATGCGTTGGTTCGGATGGACAGGCTTGATCCGGCATCGTCCGGTTCGAGGCAGGCAAGTTATCGATTGGGCGAATTCCGGCTGGAGGCCGATGGAACCCTCCTGCGCGGAGAAACGGCCGTTCCCCTCGAGGCCGATGAGCTGGCTGCTCTCCGGGTGCTGCTGGCGCATCGCGGCCAGATTGTTACTCCGCTTCAATTGAAACAGGCGCTCTGGGGCGACGAGGCCGTGGCCGCGGAGAGGGTCGCAGAATGTCTTGCATCCCTGCGCGAGCGTCTCGAGCCGGAAGATTGCATTGAGTCCGTCCCGAGGCGCGGCTACCGGTTTAGCGGAGAAGCCCAGCTTCTGCACCCGGAGGCCGTCCCCGGCCCACCCCGTCTTGCCATTCTTCCTTTTACCGCCGGATTCAACGTTCCCGAGTATCTCGGCCCCGCCATTGCGGAGGACGTCGGCATGCGGCTCGCGGAAGCGCAGCCCGTTGCCGCACTGATCCTGTCCGCGACCTCCGTTTTCGATCTTTTCAGGCGCAACCTTGCGCCCCGCCAGATCGGCGAAAAGATGAATGCCGATCTGGTGCTGAGCGGGGAACTGCACGCCATCGCGATGCGCTACCGGCTGCGTGTGGAGATGGTGCGCGTGGAGAACGGCGGCCAGCTTTGGGCCGAGGACTTGCTGGTGGACCGAACGCAGATTGTCGAGCTGGTGCGAGACCTGGTTAACCGGATACGAATGCGCCTTTCGGGGCTGGGGCTCTCTCTTGCCGCCGCCGCAGCCACGCCGGAGCTCGAGCCCACCTTGCAGCAGGGCGAGGCCTACGAGCTCTTTGCGCGCGGCCGTTATGAATGGCAATCGCTGGAACGGCACCGCATGCAGGACGCCGTGCAGCACCTGGAGCGCGCCCTTGAGCTCGATCCGGACCTGATGGAGGCGCGCGTCAATCTCGTCAACCTGTCGCTTTCGCAGTCGGCCTGCGGTTTCCTTGCCGCCCCCGCCGCAGCGGAGACGGTGCACCGCGTTGCGGGCCCCGTCGCCGATCTCCCCCGGCGCGGCGAAATCCTGCTGCCGGCGCTGGGCTGGACCCTCTTCCATGTCGGCCGCGACCTGCCCGGCGCGCTGCGCGCCTTCGCCCGCTCGGCTCACCTGCCCCACGATCCCTGGATTACGCGGGCGCGCATGATGTTCACCCTGAGCCGGCGGCGCTTTGGCGAGGCCATCGAGATGGAGAGCGCGGCCATTCGCGTCGATCCTTATTCCTCCTGGCTGCAAGCGCGCCTTGCCTGGGCTTATCACCTCGCTGGAGAATTCTCGCTGAGCGTTCGAACCGCACACGCGGCGCTGGAGCGATTTCCCGCGCAGAACGGGCCGGAGCTTTACGGCGCCATGATCCTTGCCTTCCATGGAGAGCCGGCCAAAGCGGCGGAGGTGGCGCAGGCGCTCGAACGCCGCATACCCTATTTCGATCCTGCGACGGCCGTTCACGCCTACGCGCTTGCCATGTCGGGCCGCCACGAGGAAGCCCGCGCCATTCTCGAGCGCCTGCAATGGCTCAGCCGCGAACGCTACGTGATGAGCACCTTCTCGTCCGCTGCTTACGTGGCCCTGGGCGATCTCGACACCGCGTTGGCCCAACTGCGCGCGGCCGACAACCTGCGCTGCCCGTGGTTTTTCCAGATGCTTGCCGACCCGCGCGTCAGCGCGCTGCGCGATCACGCGGAGTTCGCATCCATGCTCGGCATTCTCGAGCGCATGGAAGCCGAGGCGGCAGCCGATCCGATTGAGGAGTAGCCCATCGCGGGGGGTCGAGTCAGCGGAGCAAGGGAAGGTATGCCCAGGTGCGCTTGCGATAGTTTACGTATTCCGTGGTAAAGCGGCCCTCGAGCAGCCGCTCTTCCGCGCGCACGCGAATCTCGGTTCCTGCCAGGAAAAGGATGAGCGAGGCAATCAGCATCGGCCACCACGTCCAGGCGAGCAGCGTGGCCAGCAGCATGCCCAGCATCGATGCGTAGATGGGATGACGCAGCCAGCGGTAGGGGCCGGTGGTGATGAGGTTGTGATCTTCGCTGAGCGCAGCCTCGTAGCGCCACTGCTTGCCCAGATGGCGCGTGGCCGCGTAAACCAGCCAGAGCGAGAGCGACGCGAGAATCATGGAAGCGATCAGCTCCGGCGCCGGCTTTTCGAATCCCGCCGGCCTCACATACGCCCAGGAGCACGCGAAGGCCAGCATCACCAGAAAAATGCCCCAGCGCGAGGACGGCGCGCGCACCGCTTTCTTCTGTCCCCTGGCTGCCTTGCTTGGCTTGACAAAGGCGAAAGACCACCCAAGCCAGCAAAGAAGCAGCACGATCATGGTAGCGGTCTGGAGCCTCGACCAGTTCATTTCACCCCCACGTCACCCATTTGGTCGCGAATCGTCTTCAGCAGTTTCCGATCCTCCACGCTCAACTCAGCGCGCTCCAGCAGGTCGGGCCGGTTCAGGAAGGTCTTGCGAATCTGCTGCTCGCGGCGCCAGCAGCGAATCTGCCGGTGATCGCCCTGCAGCAGCACCTCGGGCACGCGCAGCCCTTCGAACTCAGCGGGGCGCGTGTAATGAGGGTAATCGAGCAACCCTCCGGCGCCGTGTTGCGAGCGCGGAACGCCCTGCCGATCCGCATCGATTTGCGAGTCCGGCGCGCCGAAGCTCTCAAACTCGCCCGAAGCCTCGTTGCCCAGCACGCCCGGAACCAGCCGCATCACTGCGTCGATGACCACCGCGGCGGCAAGCTCGCCGCCCGAGAGCACATAATCGCCGATCGAGAGCTCCACGTCGCAGTAGAGCTGATTGATGCGCTCGTCCACCCCCTCGTAACGCCCGCAAAGGAGAACGATACGCTCGAGGCCGGCGAGCTCCCGCGCCAGCGCCTGCGTAAACGGACGCCCCTGCGCGGAGAGCAGGATCACGCTCGGACGATTCGGGTCTTGCGCTTTTGGCCCTATGCCCAGCGAAGCCAGCGCCTCGGCCAGAGGCTCGGGTTTGAGCACCATGCCTTCGCCGCCACCGAACGGCCGGTCGTCCACGGTGCGGTGCCGGTCGTGCGCGAACGAACGCAAATCGAGCGCCTCGATGGTCACCAATCCCTCGGCTTGTGCACGGCGCACAATGCCGTGCGCAAACACGCCCGCAAAAAACCCGGGAAAGATGGTGACCACGTCAAAGCGCATAGCGAGATGATAATGGCTGGACGGGAACAGGGGATTTCCGTTGCGAGCAGGCGAGGGTGCGCCCGGAGGCGAAGAAGGCGGGCGACATGGTCAGAGCGCGGGGCGGGTGTGAAGGGAGGGCGCGGAGCGGCGCGCGGCCGAGGCGGCAATCCCCCGGCACGCACTCGGTCCTGGTGAGGTTTGTACGGGAGGCGGGCTTTTGCGGCGGGTTGCGGGCCGCCGCTCAGCCGAAGTCAGGATCCTTGCCGGGGAGGGAGGGATGATACTCGTCGTCGGCGAGGCCTTCGTTGTTCTGCGCGCTTTGCCACTGGCTGAGCCAGATTGCATCGTCCGCCTGGACCTCGCCCGGCGCGGACTGGCCGGCGAGGGATTGCGCGCTGCGCAGAAGCTTTTTGCGGGTTTCGGCTGCACGCGCAGCCGAGGCGGCTCGCTCGCTGTTCGAGAGAGAGTCGATGAAGGCGGATTGGGGATTGATGCCGTGGATGTGCATCGCGCGCTCCCTGCGGGGGGCGGCGCAATTGGCGCGCCGCTCAGAGAGGGTGAAGATGGGAAATTCCTCATCGAGAGGGCCGAACCGGCGATGCCTTTTTGCAGCGGCGCGTGCGCAGTCACGCGGGCGCGGGCTCGGCTGTGGTGGGATCGATGACGCGCAGCACGCGGGCAACGGTGTTGGCCGGGAACCCTCCCTGTGCGGCGTGCTCGCGCACCATCGCTTCGTTGGGGGCGATGTAGATGCAGTAGATCTTATTGTCGGTCACGTAGCTCTGCAGCCACTGAATCTGCGGGCCGAGATTGCTGAGCACGCCGCAGGACTTTTGCGAGATGGCCTGCAGTTGATCGGCGGTGAGCGAGCCGGCGCCGGGAATCTCGCGCTCGATGACGTACTTGGGCATGGGTCCGGCCTCCTTGCGTGGATGTCGAAACAGTCTACAGCGGCTTGGGCCCGCCGTGGGGAGAAATCTGCCGCCGACTGGGCGAGATAAGGGCGGGGCGCGGCCCATAAGATGAAAAGGGTGCACGCGATGGGCGAGCGCCGGTGAAGAGCGGAGAGAGAGATTGCCGAGGACAGGCAAATCGGGTGCGGGCGCGAGGGCGTGCGAGTTGCCGCTGGTGGCCATCGTGGGCCGGCCCAACGTGGGCAAGAGCACGCTCTTCAACCGGCTGACGGGCAGCCGGCGCTCGATTGTGGGCGACGAGCCGGGCATCACGCGCGACCGCATCTACGGCGAATACGAGTGGGCGGGGCGCACATTCCGGCTTGTGGATACGGGGGGGATTGTGCCCGACGACGAGGCGCTGATGCCGGCGGAGATCTTCCGCCAGGCGCGGGTGGCGCTTGAGGAGGCTGCCGCGCTGGTGCTGGTGGTGGATGCGCGCACCGAGCTGGCCCGGCCCGATTACGATCTGGCGCGGC
>JASHTS010000024.1 GCA_030040425.1 Acidobacteriaceae bacterium
GCAGATTGCGCTCGCGGACGTCGAGCTCGACCATGCGGTCGTCGAGCTTGCCTTCACGGAACTGCTGGCGGAGCTTTTCCCGTGAACGCTGGTAGCTTTCCGCGCCGGGTAGGCTAAGCTGGCCCTCCTGCTGCGGCTGCGCGGGCGGCGGAGGCAGCAGCACGTCGAGGAGGCGCTCCTCGGCGTTCATCTCCGCCTTGTCTTCCACTTCTTCGAGGCGTTCTTCGCGCACCATATCGATGGCGATCTCGACCAGGTCGCGGACGATGGACTCGACATCACGGCCCACGTAGCCTACCTCGGTGAACTTCGAGGCTTCCACCTTGAGAAACGGCGAGTTGGTGAGCTTGGCCAGGCGGCGTGCGATCTCGGTTTTGCCCACGCCCGTGGGGCCAATCATGATGATGTTCTTGGGCATGATGTCGTCGGCGAGGTCGGGCGGCAGCTTCTGGCGGCGCTGGCGGTTTCTCAAAGCAATCGCTACCGCGCGCTTGGCCGCGCGCTGGCCGACGACGTGCTTGTCGAGCTCGGCGACAATCTCGCGCGGCGTGAGCTCGTCGAGCGCCAGGTCCTGTTCTTCAGCGGTGGCGGGAAGGTAGATAGCCATTCTTCCGTTTGATTCCTCCCCACGCCGGTTGGTTTCTGCGGTTTGCGGCGCGGCTAAGAAGCCGCATTCTCTCAAATCACCAGCCGCGGTTGAGAGTGTCCCCTAGCTCTTCAGCTCCTCGTAGGTAATTTGGCTGTTCGTATAGATGCAGATGTCGGCCGCGATCTTCATGGATTTTTCGGCGATCTCGCGCGCGCCCAGGCTGGTGTTCTCCATGAGGGCGCGGGCGGCGGCCGTGGCGTAGCTCCCGCCGGAACCGATGGCGGCGAGCGGCTCATCGGGATCGATGACGTCGCCGGAGCCGGAGATCAAAAAAGTATGGTCCTTGTCGGCGACCAGGAGCAGGGCCTCGAGATTGCGTAGCATCTTGTCGGTGCGCCAGTCTTTCGCCAGCTCCACGGCGGCGCGGTTGAGATTGCCGGCGTGCTGCTCGAGCTTGGTTTCAAAACGGGAAAAGAGATTAAAGGCGTCGGCGGTGGAACCGGCAAATCCGGCGAGGATCTTGTCCTGGAAGAGGCGGCGAATCTTGCGCGCGGAGTGCTTCAGCACGTGATCGCCGAGGGTGACCTGGCCGTCGGCGGCCATCACCACGTCGCCATTGCGGCGCACGCAAATCACGGTGGTGGAGCGCACGCGGGCGCGGCGATTCCCGGCAATTCTTTCGTCCAAGACCAAGAAAAGAACCTCCCCGTCGCAAACTTGAGTATAGGGCATTCGAGCTGCGCGCCGTGGCGACGACTGCCAGGGAAATCCGGCAGCCGAAACGGGAAAGCGCGCGCAATTTCAACCTGCGGTATTCTGGAGGCGGGGCCGCGGTTTATGCGGATTCCCGTGGCATGACCCTGATGAACAAGACTGCGTGGGAGATTGGCGCCGGGGTGGCGGCTGTTGCCGCGCTCGCCGGGGTTGCCGCGTGGATGGCGCTGCGCAAGCGTCCAACTCCGGAGGAGCTGGAGCTGAGTCGGCGCCGCATGCTGGTGCAGTGGGGCCGGCTGGTGGACGGGATGCTCCTCGACATCTGCGAAGTGCCGGCTGAGGACGGGCGCAGGCTCAACATGCTGCTGTTCAGCTACCGGATTGCCGGCGTGGACTACGAGTGCACGCAGGACATTACGCAGCTGGGGGCTGTGTTGGATGTGACGCAGGTGCGGGCGGGGTTTCCGTGCACGGTGCGCTACCAGCCTGGGAATCCGCAGAACAGCATCGTTGTCGCGGAGGGATGGAGCGGGCTGCGCAAAGGGCTTCCGCGGCTGCCGCTCATGAGCGAACGCAGCGAGCTGGACGTGGAGCGGGCGCGGCCCGGACGGGGCTGAGCGCATCCTGCTCCCGTGTGCTGCTGACTCGTAACTATCGTGAAATTAAGATTTGGCCGCGCAGGACCCGGGAGGCCGGGCCGGTTTGGCGGCTTATACCCATCCCCGGTATACTTAGAAGATGCATGTCCACGCGGCGCCGGCGGGGCCAGGCGCAAACAGGGACGCAAGACGGACAACCACGGTTTTGCGCATATCGCTGGCGGCTACGCTTGCGTATGTAGTGGTCACGTTTGTGGCCGGGCTGCGCGCGCACTCGCTGGCGCTGCTGTCGGAATCGGGCCATAACGTCTCGGATTTTCTGGCGCTGCTGTTGAGCTTTGTTGCAGTTCATTTCCAGGCGCGGCCGGCGGACGACTCCAAAACCTTTGGCTACCAGCGGGCCGGTGTGTTGGCAGCTCTCCTCAATGCGGCCACGCTGATTGCGATTGCGTTGTGGATCGGCGTGGAGGCCGTGCATCGGCTTTCGATTCCAGTAGCCGTGCAGCCGCGGCTGATGATGATCGTAGCCGCCGCGGGCGTGGTGATGAACGGGGTGATTGCGGCGCTCTTGTGGGGCGTGGCCCGCGACGTGAATCTGCGCTCGGCTTTTCTGCACATGGCCGGCGACACACTTTCGACGGCGGCGGTAATTGCGGGCGGCGCGGGCATCCTGTTTACGGGGCGGAACTGGATCGATCCGGCGCTTTCCCTGCTGATTGCGGCGCTGATTCTGTGGTCGAGCGCGGGCATCGTCCGCGAGACCCTGAACATCCTGCTCGAAGGCACGCCGCGCGACTGCCGGATCAGCGAGATTCGCGCGGGCATGGAAGCGGTGGAGGGCGTGATCAATGTGCACGACCTGCACATCTGGAGCCTGGGATCGCAGTCGCGGGCGCTGGCCTGTCACGTGACCATCGCCGATATACCGCCGTCGGAGAGCGCGTGCATATTGGCCAAGCTGAATCATTTGCTGCGCGCGCATTTCCACATCAGCCACACAACCATCCAGTTTGAGCACATCGGCTGCGGCGAGCTGGAAGGGTGCGTGGTGCCGCCCGAAGAGATGGGCGCCAGTCCCGAACCTCACCATGGGCGCATCCATTCAGGGCACGTGCATTAAGCTGAATGCCGGGAGGTTGCCTGCATGTTTTTTCCCTGCCGTGCTTTGAGGTTTGCCTTTTCCTGTTTTCTCTCGCTAGCAATGGTTTTCGCCGTCCCCGCCGCCCCGCAGGCGCAGACAAGGGTGCCTATCTCCACATTTAATGTGCTCAGCGGCGAGTACGCCAATCCTGCCGATCCGGACCTCTCCTACGATGTCTACGTGGAAGGCTCCTCGCTGATGTTCGAGTCCCAGCGCACCGTGCCGACGGCGCTGGTTCCGGTTTCTGGATCGGTGTTTCAGCTGGGGTCGACCAAGACGCTGTTGCAGTTCACCATCAACGACCAGGGCCGGGCCATGGGGTTCGTCTTTCTTGACGACCCCAAGGTGGTTCTTGGGCGGACCGGCGATGCGGTGCGACATGTCTTCCACGATTACAAGAGAAGCGAGGTGATGATTCCCATGCGCGACGGCGTGAAGCTGTACGCCGTGATTCTTATCCCCGCCGACATCACAACGCCGCTGCCGATCCTGCTGCAGCGGACGCCCTATGGCGTAGAGGCGACCAGCCGGGAGTCGTTCTTCAGTTCCCGGCCGGAGTTAGCGCGCGCGGGCTACATCTACGTGAACGAGGACATCCGCGGGCGCTTCAAGAGCCAGGGGAAATTTGTGATGATGCGCCCGCTTGCCGATCATCGCAACCTCAAGGCGGTGGACGAGAGCACGGATGCCTACGACACGGTAAGCTGGCTCGTCCAGCACGTGCCCGGCAACAACGGACGCGTGGGCGTGCTGGGAACCAGCTATCCCGGCTTTCTGGCCATGATGGCCGGCATCGATCCCAACCCCGCCGTCAAAGCCATCTCGCCGCAGGCGCCCATGATCGACGTGTGGATGGGCGACGACTTTTTTCATAATGGGGCCTTTCGCCAGACCTACGGCTACGATTATGTGCTGGCCATGGAATCAAGCAAAGAGGTCACCGAGGTGAGCTACGGCTCGGCCGCCGATGGCCAGCCGGAGGACGGCTTCGACTATTTCTTGAAGAGAGGATCGTTTGAAGAGGATGTGAAGCAATCGGGCGCCAAGGATCTGCCCACGTGGAAGATGTTCCTCGGGCACCCGGCTTACGACAGCGTGTGGAGTTCGCGTGCAGTGGAGCAATGGCTGAACGCAGTAACGGTGCCGACTCTCACCGTAGGGGGCTATTACGACCAGGAAGACATGTGGGGTCCGCAGGAGGTGTATGCCAAGCTGGAGCCCCACGATACGAACCACGAGAACTTTCTGGTGCTGGGACCGTGGCGGCATGGCTACTGGTCTTCGTCGTCGCAGCACTTGGGGAATCTCGACTTTGGCCAGCCCATCGGAGCGGAGTTCCGCACCAATATCGAAGCGAAGTTTTTCGCGCATTATCTGAAGGACGCGCCGGGCAGCGATGCTTCAGGCTTCACCCTCCAGAACACGGCCAGTTTTCAGACGGGCTCGAACACCTGGAAGTATTATGCGCAGTTTCCTCCCCGGGACTCGATCCCGACGCGGCTCTACCTGGATGGCAGCGGGCAGCTGAGCTGGAGCGCGGCCGCGAGCGATGCCGGGACCAGCTACCTGAGCGATCCGGCGAACCCGGTTCCCTACCGGCACCGGCCCATCCAGCCAACCTACAGTGACAATTCGCAGTGGTACAACTGGCTCACCGAGGACCAGAGATTTGTGACTGACCGCCGCGATGTGGCGGTATGGCGGCTGCCGGTGCTCCAGCACGATTTGACGCTGACGGGCGAGGTGGTCGCAGATATCTTCGCGTCGACCACGGGTACGGACAACGACATGGTAGTAAAGCTGATCGACGAGTATCCGGCCGACGATCCCGACCCTGCGATGCGCGGCTACGAATTGATGTCCAATGAGGAGATCTTCCGCGGGCGCTATCTCGGGAGCTTCACGACTCCGGCCACAATTCAGGCGGGCGCGATCCGTGAATACCGATTCAGCCTGCACGACGTGGATCACGTCTTCAAAGCAGGTCACACGGTGATGGTGGAGATCCAGAGCACATGGTTCCCGCTGTACGATCGCAACCCGCAGACGTTTGTGCCCAACATTATGAAGGCCAAGCCGGCGGACTATAAACCGGCGACCATCACGATTGATGCGGGCCCCGGGCGCCAGTCGAACCTGGAAGTGCCCTTGATGCCCTATTAGCTCAGTTGGCGCGCAGCGCCACCATGGGATCGACGTGCGCGGCGCGACGGGCCGGCAGGAAGCCGGAAATCACGGCGATCGCCAGCAATACGGCGGCCATTCCGAGATAGGTGGCCAGGTCCCAGGGCGAGGTTGCAAACAGAAGCGAGGCGATGAGCCGCGCCACGGCCAGGGATGCGGCCGTGCCGAGAAGAATCCCAATCGCGGCGAGGCGTAACGTGGCCGCCAGCACCTCTCGCTGCACGCGGCCCATGGTAGCGCCCAGCGCCATGCGGATGCCAATCTCCTGCGTCTGGCGGGTGACGGAGTAGGAGATGACGCCGTAGATGCCGAGCGCGGCGAGGAGCAGCCCCAGTGCGGCGAAGGCGGCCACCAGGAACATGAAGAAGCGGCGCGGCGAGTTGGCGTGATCGACGAAGGTTTGCAGGGGCCGGAACTCGGCCGCAGTCTGGTTGGGGTTCAGAGTGCGAAGGGCCTGGAGCACGGGGCCGGAATTCACAGGCAGAGTGGCGCGAAGGACGAGCTGCGCACTCGTGGGCTGGGCCTGCGTTTGCGGGTAGTAAATTTGCCAGCCGGCATCGCCCTCCGTGGTTTCCTCGTGTACATTTGCGGCGACACCGATAATGTACAGGTCCTGTTGGCCATTGGAGAGAGTGTGACCAACGGCGTCTCCGTTATCCCAGTGAGCCTTAGCGGCAACGAACTGCGCATAGGCCTGACTGATAATGACGACACTCTGCGTGTTGAAGTTGTCATCCCAGTTGAAATCGCGGCCGCGGAGCGGAGTACCCATGGCGCGCAGAAATCCCGGGGTAACAACATAGACGAGCGGTCCGGCGGGCAGGGCGTCCGGCTGCGGGATGCCTTTGGGCCAGGGCGTGCCCCACTCACGATTCTGCCCCAGGGGTAGGTAGTCGGAAAATCCGGCCGTTTCTACACCGGGAATCTGCAAGACGCGGGCGATGACCTGCTGGAAGAATGCTGTGCGGCGGCCGATGAGGCCGTGGTACGCCTGCTGCGTGCGCAAACCCTGATCGGAAGCGTAGGGCGGCAGGTCAACCTTGATGGCATAGGCGCGCTCGGGCTGGAAGCCAAGATCGATATCGAGCACCTTGAGAAAACTGCGCAGCAGTAGACCGGCGCCGACGAGGAGCACGCAGGCCAGCGCCACTTCCGTGACCACCAGGATCGAACGGACGCGCTCGTGTTTGCGGCTCTGCCCGGCGCCCAGGCCCGAGTCCTTCAGAGATTCCTGCAGGTTGCCAGCTGCCATGCGCGCACCGGGAAAGATGCCGAAGAGAAACGCCGTGGCGAGGGCGACGAGAAGAGTCCAGGCAAGCGCAGTTCCATCGATGCGCATGGTGCCGAGAAGAGGAAGCGCGATGGCTCCCTGGTGGGCGAGCCAGAAGACAAGCAGATTGGCGAGGCACAGACCGAGAAGCGCGCCGATGCCGGAAAGAATGAGGCTTTCCGTGAGCAACTGGCCTATGATGCGGCCGCGGCTGGCGCCCAATGCGGCGCGCATGGCGAACTCCTTGGAGCGCGCCGTGGCACGGGCCAGCAGCAGATTGGAGAGATTGACGCAGGCGATCAGCAGGATGAGGCCGACAGCCGACCAGAGCACGATGAGCGAGCGGCGCAGCCGGCCACTCACGTATTCCTTGAGCGGAACCGGGATGGCGCCGCGCCGGTAGGACCCGCATGACTGAGGATATTTGTTATTCCAGCACATGTGCGGGAGCGCGGCATTGGCGTCCTGGCGCGCCTGCGCAAGCGTGACGCCAGGCTTCATGCGGCCGATGAGAGTGACGATGTTGCCCCAGTCGCGGGGAGGGCCGTAGAGATCGAGCGGGGTGATGGCATCGATTTTGGCGCCGGGCGAGAAGACCGCGCCGAAATCGAAGGACGCGGGAAGCACGCCGACCACGGTGGTCTGGCGGCCATTGATGTCGAAAGCCTTACCGATGATCTGCGGGTCGGCGTTGAACTGGCGCCGCCACCAGGCGTCGCTGAGCACGATGACCGGCGAAGCACCATCGAGGGCATCGGCAGGCGTAAAGAGGCGGCCCATCGCGGGCCTGACGCCGAGCACGTTGAAAAAGTTGGCGATGACGTCGATGCTGGTGGCGGGGAGGGGCCCGCTGTTGCCGATGGTGAGACTCAGATTGCCGGGACTCGAGAACGCGAAGTACCCGGTCACGTCCTGATAGGAGTGGGTGTACATGCGGAACTCGTCGTAAGCGTCGGTGGAGTAGGTGGCGCAGGAGAGCCCGCACTTCTGCGGAGGAGGGGCGATCCAGACGAGCTCCTGCGCGTTGGGGAAGGGCAGCGGGCGCAGCATGAGCGTATTGACCACGCTGAAGACGGCGATGTTGGCGCCGATGCCGAGCGCCAGGATGAGAATGGCGACGGCCGTGAAGCCGGGATCGCGGCCCAGCGTGCGGAAGGTGTATCTCAGGTCGTGCAAAAAGATGTCGAGCCGCATGAGTCCGCGCGCCTCCCGGTGTCTTTCCCTTGCCTGTTGCGCGCCGCCTAACTCGGCCAGCGCCACGCGCCGCGCTTCCTCCGGCGAAAGTCCGCGCTCCAGGTTCTCCTCGATGGCCAGGTCAAGATGCGCGGCCAGCTCGGCATCGAGCTCCCTATCGAGCCGGCGCCTGGTGAAAAACGCGCGGACGCGGCGAAGGAATCGCCCGTTCATGCCGGTTCTCCGTCTTCCGGCAACGCGCCCGAGTCCTTGTCCATCTGCAGCACGCGGTCCATGACGCCACTCAACCGCTCCCAGTAGCGGGCGTCTTCCGAGAGCCGGCGCTGGCCGGCGGCGGTGAGCGAATAGAACTTGGCTTTGCGGTGGTTGCCGGAGACGCCCCAGCTCGAGCGAATCCAGCCGCGCTGCTCCAGGCGCACCAGCGACGCGTAAATGGTGCCCTGGTTGAGCAGCACCTGATTGCCGCTTACCTGCTCAATGCGTCGCGCAATGCCGTAGCCGTGGAGCGAGCCCATGGCGGCGAGGGTTTTGAGCACCATCAAGTCCAGCGTGCCCTGCAAGAGATCCAGTTTGGATGGCTTCATGGGCCTCCTGTGTGCATGCCACAGGAGAGTAACACAACTCCTGTGGGAACACCACAGGAATGTGACGAGTGGCGGGAAAACGGCCACACGGGTGCGGATCGCGCGACGATGCGATAAGATTGAAGTTGTCATGAGCCTCCGCCAGCCCATTCCAGCTCTCCTCTAGCGGCTCCCGCCGCGCACCGTTGGCGTCACTCTTTTTCCGACGAAATCACCCATCAAGTGAAACTGCCCCGGCCGTGGAGGGGGACATGATCGATCGCCTGGAACAGTTGGATCAGCGCTACGAGGAGCTGCAGGCGCAGTTCGCGCTGCCTGACGTGATCAACGACCACGAGAAATACCAGAAGACCGCCAAGGCGCTGCGCGAGATCGAAGAGCCAGTGGAGAAATATCGCGAGCTGAAGCAGGTGCGCAAGGGGCTGGCCGAGGCGCGGGCGATGACCGGCGAGAGCGACGCGGAGATGCGCGAGCTGGCCGCAGCGGAGATTGCCGCCCTCGAGCCGCGCGAGCAGGCGCTCGAGGAAGAGCTGAAGCTGCTGCTGCTGCCGAAGGATCCGAACGATGAGAAGAACGTGATCCTGGAGATTCGCGCGGGTACGGGCGGCGATGAGGCTTCGCTGTTTGCGGCGGAGGTCTTCCGCATGTATTCGCGGTTCGCCGAGCAGCACCGCTGGAAGGTGGAGGTGCTGTCGCTTTCCGAGTCCGGCGTGGGCGGGTACAAGGAAGTGATCGCCATCGTGGAGGGCGAGCGCGTGTACTCGCAGTTGAAGTGGGAGAGCGGCGTGCATCGCGTGCAGCGGGTACCGGAGACCGAGCAGCAGGGGCGCGTGCACACTTCGGCGATCACGGTTGCCGTGCTGCCCGAAGCCGAAGAGGTAGACATCAGGATCGACGCCAAGGATTTGCGCATCGACACTTTCTGCTCGTCCGGGCCGGGCGGTCAGTCCGTGAATACCACCTACTCCGCGGTGCGCATCACGCACCTGCCGACGAACACCGTGGTGAGCTGCCAGGATGAAAAATCGCAGATAAAGAACCGCGAGAAAGCGATGCGCGTGCTGCGTTCGCGGCTCTACGAAGTGGAACGGGAACGGCAGAACGCCGAGCTGGCCGCGGCGCGCAAATCGCAGGTGGGCTCGGGCGATCGCAGCGAGAAGATCCGCACCTACAACTTTCCGCAGAACCGGCTCACCGACCATCGCATCGGGCTGACCCTGCACCAGCTCGACCTGATCATGGAGGGCCGGCTGCAGCCCGTGGTCGACGCGCTGATTGCCCACTTCCAGGCCGAGCAACTCAAATCCGGCAGCCAGGCAGCGTGAGACGCGCGATGCCGTTGAGCAAAGTACCGCAAGTGAAAGAGGCGGTTGCGCAGGCGACCGAGCGCTTGTCGCACGGCGTGCATCCCGAGCGTGCGCGGCAGGACGCGGAAATGCTTTTGCGATCGGTTCTCGGCAAAGATGCCGCGTGGATGATTGCGCATGGCAACGAGGAGATGCCGGAAGCGGCGATCCAGCCGCTCGCCGAGCGGGTGGAACGGCGGTCGTTCGGCGAGCCGATGCAATACATTCTCGGCGAGGCGGAGTTTTATAGAATGCCGTTTCGGGTGACCCGGGACGTGCTGATTCCGCGGCCGGAGACGGAGCTGGTGGTGGAGCAGGCGTTTCATCTAATGCCTGCCTTCACGCAGAGATCGAAGCGGTTTTTTGAAGTCCGCAGGGTTCACTCCTTCAGCCACGCCGAGGGAGGAGAGAGAATCAAAGATCGTCAGGTCGCGGGCTGGCCGCCGCGCATTCTCGACGTGGGCACTGGGTCCGGTTGCATCCCGATCAGCATTGCGCACGATTGGTCCGAGGCGGCCATCACGGCTACGGATCTTTCCGCTAACGCGCTTGAGGTAGCTCGCTTCAATGCCGAACGGCTCGGCTACAGAGATCAGATTCGCTTCTTGCAGGGAGACCTGCTGGAGCCTGTGGCTGGCGAGAAGTTCGAATTGATCGTCTCCAATCCGCCGTATGTGGCGGTATGCGAGCGCGACTCGCTTGCTGTGGAGGTGCGCGATTACGAGCCGGCGCAGGCGCTCTTCGCAGGCGAGGATGGCCTGGCGGTGTACCGGCGGCTCATTCCGGCAACGCACGATGCGCTGGTTCCCGAAGGATGGATTGCGCTCGAGATCGGCTATGGGCAGGAGGCAGGCGTGCGCGCGCTGCTCGCCGAAGCAGGATTCGACGCGATCGAGGTTGCGGCGGATTTGCAGGGGATTCCGCGGGTCGTTTCGGCGCGGCGGCCCTAGGTCGTGCTCTTACTTTGCGCGGCCGGTCTTGTCGAGCTGGCTCCAGAAGCCGAGATCGCGATTCTGCAGAGCCTTGGTGACATAGGCAATCTGGCCGTAGTGCTCGGAGAAGTGTTCGACGCAGTGGAAAATGGCGTAGACGCCGGTGACGGTGTAGCCCTGAATCTCGTAGGTCGCCAGCAGATCGGCTTCCGTTAGCGTCGCAAGAGCGGCTCCCGCTTCCTCTACGGTTGAGGAGAGACGCGCCAGCAATCCCGCGACCGGCACGGGACCGCGCTCGCTGAATTCGCTGGGCCGGTTGCGATTCTCCTCCCTGCGGTTGAATGCGGCCACGATCCACTGACCGACGTTGCCGTTGAGGTGAAGCAGCAGATTGCCGATGCTGTTGCTCGATTCATTGGGGCGCCACCAGAGCTGCTCCTCGGTCAGCGAGCAGACGCACTCGCGCAAACGCGGCCAGTGCTCGTCGACGAGGCTCTTGCGGGCGACATCGAGAAATAGGCTGGCGGTTTCCGTGGACATAAAGGCAACCTCTCAGGAGGGGCCGGCGGAGGATGGAGATTAAATCAACTCGTAACCGGCGAACCAGTAGCCGATTTCGAAGGCGGCCGTGTCTTCGGCGTCGGAGCCGTGAATGGCGTTCTCCTGAATAGACGCAGCAAACTTCTTGCGGATGGTTCCCTCCTCGGCGTTTGTTGGATTGGTAGCGCCCATGAGCTTGCGCAGGTCGGCGATGGCATTGTCTTTCTCGAGCACCATGAGGACGAGCGGACCTGAGGCCATGAAGGCGCAAAGGTCGTCGAAGAACGGCCGTTCTTTATGGACAGCGTAAAAACCCTCGGCTTCGCGCTTCGAGATGGACTGCTTTTTGATGGCGGCAATACGGAACCCGGCCTTGTCGATCTCGGCGAGAATGGCGCCGGTATGGCCGTTGCGGACCGCGTCGGGCTTGACGATGCTGAACGTGCGTTGCGGCACTTGCGTTTGCTCCTGAAAGACCCTGCACTGGCTTCATTGTAAGGGTTGGGCGTTCGGGACCAGGTAATGGAACTTAGTGGGAAGGCGCAACGTATTTCAACACGCAGGAGGGGCGGCCATGCCGAACAGCAGCAATCCCTTCCTGGAAAGCATTCTCGGTTCGTTGACCTCTTCAATCCTCGATCTCGCCAGTGCGTTCGCCTGGATTGTGCCGGCAATTGTTTGCACAATCCTGTTCCTGGCGGTATGTATGTTGCTTTGCTGGATCGCCGACGATTTGCTCGTGGAACTTCCATGGCTCAGTGGCCCGCGATTCATCTTTCACTGGGCGCACAGGGAACTGAGGCCGTCCGAGGATGAATCGATCGGAAAGTCTCTGCGATAAGCCGCTGCGCTATCCCTTCCCGAGGACTTTTGCCATCGTTTCACCGATTTCAGCCGGTGAAACCACGACGTGGATGCCGGCAGCCTTCATGGCCTTCATCTTGTCGGCCGCGGTGCCTTGGCCGCCCGAGATGATAGCGCCGGCGTGGCCCATGCGGCGGCCGGGCGGCGCGGTCTGGCCGGCGATGAAGCCGACGACGGGCTTTTTGACGTGCTGCTTCACAAAGGCCGCGGCGGCCTCCTCGTTGGTGCCGCCGATTTCGCCGATTATGATGATGGCTTCCGTGGTGGGGTCGTCGTTCAGCAGCTTGAGGGCATCGATGTGCGTGGTGCCGACGATGGGATCGCCGCCGATACCGATGGCTGTGGACTGGCCGATGCCGCGCTGCGTGAGCTGATGGACGGCTTCATACGTCAGCGTGCCCGAGCGCGAGACGATGCCGATGACGCCCTCTTTGTGGATGCGGCCGGGCATGATGCCGATCTTCGCTTTGCCGGGCGAGATGACGCCGGGACAGTTGGGGCCGATGAGGCGCGATTTCGAAGTACGCAGTTTGGCCCAGACCTTGACCATGTCGAGCGTGGGAATGCCTTCGGTGATGCAGACGATGAGGGGAATGCCCGCGTCCTCGGCTTCGAGAATGGCGTCGGCGGCGAAGGGCGGGGGCACGAAGATCATGGTCGCGTTGGCGCCGGTGGTTTTCACGGCGTCGGCCACCGTGTTGAAGACCGGCCAGCCTTCGTGAGTTGTTCCTCCTTTGCCGGGAGTCACTCCTCCGACCACTTTCGTTCCATATTCAGCACATCCCTTCGCATGGAAAGTGCCTTCTTTTCCCGTGATGCCCTGCACGATCAATCGAGTATTGTTATCCACCAAAACAGACATATTATGCCTTCACTCCTGCCGCTGCGGCGACGACGAGTTCCGCGGCATCCTTCATGGTTGCGCCCACCTGGAAGTTGAGGCCGGACTCCTTGAGAATTTTGCGGCCCTCTTCGACGTTGGTGCCTTCGAGGCGCAGCACGATGGGCACTTTGACGTTCAAATTCTTGGCCGCGGCCACAACGCCGGTGGCGAGCCGATCGACGCGCAGGATGCCGCCGAAGATGTTGATGAAGATGGCGCGCACGTTTTTGTCGGAGAGAAGGATTTCGAAGGCGTGCTCGATCTGCTCCTGCGTCGCGCCGCCGCCCACGTCGAGAAAGTTCGCGGGGCTGCCGCCGGCGTACTGGATGATGTCCATGGTGGCCATCGCCAGGCCGGCGCCGTTGACCATGCAGGCGATGGTGCCGTCGAGCTTGATGTAATTGAGCGCGTACTTGCTGGCTTCCACTTCCAGCGGGTCTTCTTCGGCCACGTCGCGCAGGGCCTTGATGTCGGCGTGGCGAAAGAGTGCGTTGTCGTCGAAGTTGATCTTGGCGTCGAGTGCGAAGAGCTTGTCGTCCTTGGTGGTGATGAAGGGATTGATCTCGACCAGCGAGGCGTCGGTGTCGACAAACGCGCGATAAAGGCTCTGCAAGAAGGCGACCGCGTGGTTGATCTGCGCAGGCTTGAGGCCGAGCGCGAAGGCGAGCTTGCGCGCCTGCCACGCGCCGAAGCCGACAGCCGGATCGATGGTCTCTTTGAAGATGGCCTCCGGCGTCTTGGCCGCGACCTCTTCGATCTCCATGCCGCCCGCCTGCGAAGCCATGAAGACGAGGCGGCCGGAGGTGCGGTCGAGCACGATGCCGAGATAAAGCTCGCGCTCGATGGCCGCGGTCTCCTCGATGAGAAGGCGCTGCACCTTCTGCCCTTGCGGCCCGGTCTGGTGCGTGACCAGCTGCATGCCGAGGATGTTCTTGGCGTACAGCTCGGCCTCTTCGCGCGTGCGTGCCACTTTCACGCCGCCGCCCTTGCCGCGGCCTCCGGCATGAATCTGCGCCTTGACCACCACACCGGAAGCGCCCTCGGCAAAGAGTGAACGGGCCACGGCCGAGGCTTCCTCGAGCGTGTTGGCCACTTCTCCGCGAGGAATGGGCACGCCATATTTTGCCAGGATTTCTTTTGCCTGATACTCGTGGATTTTCATCTTGTCGGGAATCGCCCCAAGCGCCGGACGGGAAGAATGCGGCGCGAACGCTGCCGGGGCAGCGATACTCACAAAGTGTAAATTGGCGGCCAGAGGGCGGGCAAACGCAGAACGGGCGCAGGGGCGCGCCATTACCATGGAGTGGTATGAGTTTCCTCAAAGAAATGCTGCGCCCGCTAGCCGAGGACGGTGCGGCGCTCACGCGCGAGCAGGCGGCCCAGGTGCTCGAGGAGATCCTTACCGGCACCGTGCCGGAGGTGGAGACGGCGGCGCTGCTGGCGGTGCTGGCCACGCGCGGCGAGCAGGCGCCGGAACTGGCTGGCTTTGTGGAGGTGATGCGGGCGCGCGTGGTGCCGCTTCCGCTCACCGACGCGGAGCGGACGGAGCTGGTGGACGTGGTGGGCACGGGCGGAGGCGGACCGCTCACCTTCAATATCTCTTCAGGCGCGGCGCTGGTGGCCGCAGCGGCGGGGGCGAAGGTGGCCAAGCACGGCAACCGCGCGGTGACCTCGCGATGCGGCTCGGCCGATGTGCTGGAGGCACTGGGTGTGCCGATCGAGCTCGAGCCGGAACTGGCAGTGGAGTGCCTGCGCGAGACCGGATTCATGTTTCTGTTTGCGCCGCGGTATCACCCCGCGATGAAAGCGGTGGGGCCGCTGAGAAAGGCGTTGGGATTCCGGACCATCTTCAACCTGTGCGGGCCGCTGACCAATCCGGCGGGCGCGCGGACGCAGGTGATCGGAGTGCTGGCGCCGAGCAAGGTGCTGCTGGTGGGGCGCACATTGGCGGCACTGGGCGCAAAACGGGCATTTGTGGTGCATGGGACGGATGGGATCGACGAGCTGACGACGACCGGCGAATCGGTGGTGGCGCGCATCGAGCAGACGGAAACCGGCGAGACGACGATGAAAGCCGCGCGGGTAACGCCGGAGATGGCGGGGCTGCCTCGCGCCGCGCTCTCTCAGTTCGTCGGCTGCGATGTGCCGACAAACGCGGCCTTGCTTTATGACGTGCTGACCGGGATCACCGGCGCGCGGCGCGACATTGTGCTGCTGAACGCGGCGGCCGCGCTGGTGGCTGCGGGACTGGCCGAGGATTTGAAGCAGGGCGTAGCCATGGGAGCCGAGGCGATCGATTCGGGACAGGCAGCGGCGACGCTGGCCAAGCTGCGCGCATTCGGGGAAAAACACCCGGCGGCGAAAAAGCAATAGAAGAGGCCGTTTTTCTTTCGCCTGCGTCTATTCTCCGGTTAATAGTTCCCCTTCGTATCGAGATCAAGGAGGTATTGCCATGCAGAGATTTGTGTCGGCTCTCGCCTGCGCGGGGACTGGCTTGGCGTTTGTGCTTCCAGCTCCGGCCCAGACTATCCAAATCGACAAGACCAACAAGACCATTGCCATCAGCACGACGGATGAGGCAACAGCGACAGCGGATATCGCAGCCGTGACGGTGGGCTTCGAGGTCTTCCGGCCGGACTATCACTCGGCGTACGCCGATGGGGGAAAGATTTCGCACGCCGTGATGGACGCGCTGCATAAATCCGGAGTAGATGACAAAAGCATTGAGAGCACGGGGCAGAGCCTGCAGCGCAACACAGAATTCGACGACAAGGATACCAAGGAGATGCGGGCGGCAAAGCAGTTTGTCTTCAGCCAGTCTTGGGAGGTGAGCGTGCCGCCGCAATCTGCCGCCGAAGTGATTCGCGTGGCTGTCGCCGCGGGCGCAAACAAGAGCGGCGCCATCGACTGGAGGCTCTCCGATCGCAAAGCGCTGCAGGCCAAAGCCGCCGCGAATGCACTGGTGAAAGCAAGAGCGGTCGCAAGCCGGATGGCCGACGGACTGCACGTGAAGCTGGGAGACTTGGTTTATGCAAGCAATCAGGCGCCTGTTGTGCCCCTTTTTCCTCCAAGGCCGGGACTCACAGTAGACACTTCCGAGTCTACGATTGGAGTCCAACCCAACCTGCTCCCAGCCCTCGAAATCCGCCCGCAGACCATCCGCGAAGAGGCCACGGTCTACGCCGTCTTCGCCATCGAATAGAACCGCTCAGAGGATTCTCGAGTGCTGCGTCAAACGGCTCGAAAACCACCAGGAAAGCAGTGCCAGTACGCACGCCAGAGCGACCCAGCCCGCCTGCGTGAGATCGCGACTGGCGAAGACGGGCAAGTGCGGGGCGGCGAAGGAGGCGTGGCGAATCGCCTGCGGCAAATAACGGACGAGCTCGAACGCGCCCCAGCCGAAGACTCCAACGGCGAGCCCGAAGCCGGGCAGCATGCGCTTCCAGGGAAAGGGAATGGGTGGAGGCGCGGCGGCTTGCTCGCGCACCCGCTCCATCACGCTGGAGACGAAGCCTGAAGACGGAACAAGCTGTTCGTCGGCGGAGAGGATGCGATCGATCGGGTCGAAATTCGCGCCAAGGTTCTTCTTAGGACCGTTATTCATAGTCAATCTCCGATCTCGGAGCCGCGTTGTGCCGATGCGGTCAGTTCGTTGAGATGGGGAAAGCGCCGGCGGAGCAACTCACGGGCGCGCGCGAGACGGGCCTTCATCGTACCTTCCGGCATGCGCAGCGTTCGGGCTGCGGAGCCCATATCCATTTCATGGAAATAGAAGAGAATGACCGGCTCGCGATAGCGGGGTGGTAACGTGAGCACGGCGCGGCGCAGGCGCTCGCCCATTTGACGCTCATGGAGCTCGTCGTGCTGCTGTGCAGGGCGGATGGGCTCGGCTACTTCCTCGAGCGGCAGGTTCACCGTGGGAAAGCGCTTGAGCTCGGAGCGGTAGACATTGGCCGCGAGCGCGAAGAGCCAGGTGGAGAAACTGGATTCCCGGCGCCAGGAGGCAAGGCCGCGCCAGGCGCGCACGAGCGCGTCCTGCGCCATCTCCTCCGCGCGGTTGCGATCGCGGCAATAGCGCCACGCCATGTTCACAAGCGGGCCCTGCCAGCGGCGCACGATGCCTTCGAACGCGGCGACGTCTCCGGAGAGGACGCGGGATACGTCGGCCGCATCCTGAGAGGCCAGGTCTTGAGGCGCACCCGCTCGGGTTGCTGTCAGTTCGGCCATCTCCGTTCGGTGAGACAGTGAGATTCCCGTGGCGGTTGCAATTTTATTGCGGGTACCCGCAGAAAAAGAAAATGCAACCGCGCCGAGAGCGATCCTGTCTTACCGCTCGCATGGGGAAGAAGGATATCCGAGGCAGAAAGAGGAGGATGGTATGACCGGATTGGCATTGGCATTTTTCCAAGAGCCGCAATTAAGCAACATCGGCATGTGGATGTTCCTTTCGATCGGCGCTGTGTCGTTGTTTGTGGTGTTCATTCCGCTGGTCACGTGGATCGGCAACAGGCGCAAGGAACGCGAGGCCTTTTACAAAGCAGAGACGCTGCGCCGCGTGGCCGAGTCTTCGGGCGAGGGCGCAAAGACGGCTTTTGAGATGTTGCGGATGGAGAGCCGCACGGAGCGGCTGAAGGCGCGCGAAGGGTTAAAGGTCGGCGGTCTGATCAACGTGGGCGTGGGGGTGGGCTTGATCATCTTTCTGCGCTTTCTGCTTGGTACCGGCGACGGCTCGCCGTGGCTCTGCGGATTGATTCCGGGTTTCGTTGGCGTAGCGATGCTGATCTACGTATTTTTCATGGCGGGGCCAATCGAGTGAGGGCCGCGTTCGGCGCGCCAGGGCGTGTGTATAGTGGGTTGTGCCCAAAACGCCTTCCCTTCGCGCCGCTAATCGAACGGGATCGCATGTGCGCGCCGGTTCTGCCGGGAACCCGCTCGATCATGGCGTCCATCGCGCGTTCTGGCGGCTGGCGCCGTACCTGATGGCGCTCTATATCGTTTCGTTTCTCGACCGCGCCAATGTCGGCTTTGCCAAGCAGGCGCTGGCTGCGTCCGTGGGCATCTCTGAGAGCACCTACGCGCTGGGCGCGGGATTGTTTTTCCTCACTTATTCGACTTTCGGATTTCCCAGCAATCTGATTCTGCACCGCATTGGCGCGAAGATCTGGATTTCGTTTCTGCTGGGGGGTTGGGGACTGGCGTCGATGGCGACCATGTTCGTCACCGGCAGCGCGTCGTTCTATGCGCTGCGGCTGCTGCTGGGTGTGCTGGAAGCGGGATTCTTTCCGGGAACGATTCTCTATCTCACCTACTGGTTTCCCAATCGCATTCGCGGCGAGATCACAGGATTCTTCTATTTGGGCGTGCCGTTGTCGCTGGTTCTCGGCGGACCGCTTTCCGGGCTGCTGCTCGAAATTCATACCAGAGGCGGGCTCGAGGGCTGGCAGTGGATGTTTCTGGTGGAGGGGTCCCTGGCGACGGCGATGGGCGCGGTGTCGTTCTTCTTCCTGGAGAACAAGCCGGCCGAGGCGCGCTGGTTGCCGGACAATGAAATGCAGGCGCTGACGGCGGCGCTGGCCGCGGAAGAACAGGAACGGCGCGCGGCCGGCCCGGTGCATTTGCTGCCGATGTTGCGCAATCCGCGTGTGCTGCGATTTGTGCTGATTTATTTCATGATCCAGATGAGCATCTACGGCGCGATTTTCTATCTGCCGGCGGAGATCTCCGCGCTGATGCACAAACCGCAGGGAATCGAAGTGGGCGCGGTGAGCGCGATTCCGTGGATCTGCGCCACGATTGCCTGCTACTGGCTGCCGAAGCGGGCGGACCGCAAGAAAAATCATCGCACCATGGCGGCGTGGGTGCTCTTCGCGGGCGGATGCGCGAGCCTGGCGTTTCCCACCGCAGGTCCGCTTCTGGGGCTGGTGGCGCTTTCGATCGCAGTCTCGAGCTTCGTCGCCGTGCAGCCGCTCTTTTGGACCTTCCCCACCGGCTACCTGGCAGACAAGGCGAAAGCGGGCGGAATTGCGCTGGTGGGAACAGGAAACCTGGGCGGTTTTCTGGCGCCGAACCTGAAGGTGTGGGCCGATGAATTTTTCCACTCGCCGAATGCGGGCTTGTATGTGCTGGCCGGCATCACGGTGCTGAACGCCGGACTGATTGCGCTCACCAAGACCGGTCCGGCGCGCGTGACGCCGCGCTTAGAATAGAGCAAAGCATATAATCGCTGCCATGAGCGAGCACACACAGGCCGATCCCGCGTGGGCGCAAGGCCCGTTGAACGGTGCCGGTGATGCAGCGGGAAAACTGTGCGTGCTCGAAGCGCAACTGGAAGCGCTGGGCAGTGTGATGGTGGCGTACTCAGGCGGCGTGGATTCGGCGTTCCTTGCCGCCACAGCGCATCGCGTGCTGGGCCAGCGCATGCTGGCGGTGCTGGCCGATTCACCTTCGCTGGCACGACGCGACCTGGAGGCGGCGTGCGCCTTTGCGCGCTCGCTGGAGATGCCCCTTGAAGTGGTCGCAACAGAGGAACTGGATCGCCCGGAGTACGCACGCAACGATGCCGATCGCTGCTTCCACTGTAAGGACGAGCTGTTCCGGGTGATGGAGACGCTGGGACGCCAGCGCGGATTTGCGCACATTGCCTACGGCATGAACGCCGACGACAGGCGCGATTTCAGACCCGGGCAGCGCGCCGCCGAGCAGCACGCGGTGCTGGCCCCGCTTGCGGACGCAGGCCTGGCCAAAGCGGAGATTCGCGCGCTGGCCAGGGCTGCAGGCTACCCGATGTGGGACCGGCCGGCTGCTCCGTGCCTTTCGTCGCGGGTGGAGTATGGGCGCGCGGTGACGCGCGCGGTGCTCGATCAAGTGGAAAAAGCCGAAGAGAGCCTGCGTGCTCTCGGATTTCGCGAATTCCGCGTGCGGCACCACGGCGACCTGGCACGCGTGGAAATTGCGCGCAATGAGCTTGAGCGCGCGCTTTCGCTCAAGATGATGGACGCGATTACGGCGGGGCTGAAGCAGGCGGGGTACGCGTACGTGACGCTCGATTGCACGGGTTTCCGGTCCGGCTCCATGAACGCAATTCTGCCGGCTGAAGTTCTGGCTCGCCGCGGCGCCTAGCGCGTTTTCCGTCCCGATTGCCCCACAATTTACAATCACAACGCGATGCGAATCGGGTATCTCGAGTGCTTTTCCGGCATCAGCGGCGACATGCTGCTGGGCGCGCTGATTGACGCCGGCGTGCCCGCGCAGGTGTTGTCGGACACCGCGGCTGCGCTTGGCGTGGGCGCGCATCTGCACGTGCGCAAGGTGATGCGCGGGGGATTGACGGCCACCAAAGTGGACGTGGTGACCGAGTACGGGGATCAGGGATCAGGGGTCAGTGATCAGGAACGGCCGCATGCACGTGAGCGCCATGACCACGAGCATGCCCACAGCCATGATCACGAACATCCGGCGCATGATCACCTCCATGAACATGCGCACGCGTCGCACGAACATCGGCATGATGATGCCCATGCGCACGCGCATCGCGCGCTCTCCGAGATTCTGCGCATCATCGGCGCTGCGGCAGTTCCGCAAAGCGTAAAGGCCCGCGCGAGCCGGGCGTTTCAACTGCTGGGTGAGGCGGAAGCGGCGATCCATTCCATTCCGATTGAAAGGGTCCATTTTCACGAAGTGGGCGCGGTGGATACGATCGTCGATCTGGTCTGCGCGGCGGCTGGATGCGAAGCGCTGAGCGTAGACCGATGGCTGGCTTCGCCGCTCAACGTGGGCAGCGGCACGGTGCAGTGCGCCCATGGAACGCTCCCCATTCCCGCGCCGGCCACGCTGGCGCTGCTGGGAGACGCGCCGGTGTACGCAGCGGGAGCTCCGATGGAGCGGGTTACGCCGACCGGCGCAGCGCTGCTGCGGATGCTGGAGGTGCATTACCAGCCGCTGCCGGCGATGCGTGTCGAGCAGCGCGGATACGGCGCAGGAGGTCGCGACACGCCCGGCGAGCCGAATCTGCTGCGGCTGCTGGTGGGCGAGGAATCAGCGACGGCGGTGGAAGCAATGAGGGTTGACAACGCAAGCGAGCCGATTGCGGTGCCTGAGGCGGAGCCGGTTGCGGTGATTGAAGCGGTGATCGACGACTCGACACCGCAACTGCTGGCTTACGTAAGTGAGTTGCTGCTCGCAGCGGGCGCGTGGGACGTGTATCGCACCGCGGTGCAGATGAAGAAGGGACGCACGGGCGTGGAGATGACGGTGTTGGCAAAGCCTGAGCTCTCGCCTGCACTGCGCGATCTGCTGCTGCGCGAGACTACAACCATCGGGCTGCGTTGGCGCGTCGAAAACAAAGTGGCGCTGGCGCGGGAGATTGCCGAGGTAAGTACGGCGTGGGGTAAAGTGCGGATGAAGGTGGCGCGCTGGCCCACGGGCAAGGTGGCCAATGCTGCGCCCGAGTATGAGGATTGCCGCGCCATCGCGCAGCGGCACGCGGTTCCGCTCAAGGACGTGATGCAGGCCGCCATGCGCGCCTATTTGAGCCGCGAAGAGGATCACAGGCCATGAATCCGCAGGCGATCGAGCGGCTGCTCAGAGAAGTGCGCGAGGGCCGGACAGAGGTAAGCGAGGCGCTGGAGCGGCTGCGCCAATTGCCCTTTGAGGACCTGGGATTCGCCAAGCTCGACCATCATCGTGCGCTGCGAACAGGCATGCCGGAGGTGATCTTTGCCCAAGGCAAGACGGAGGCGCAGGTAAGCGCGATCTTTGCCCACATGGCGCAGGCCGGCGGCAATGTGCTGGCCACGCGGGCCGGGCGCTCCGCATACGATGCGGTGCGCAACGCGGAGCCGCGCGCGGAGTTTCATGAGACGGCGCGCGCCATCACCCTGAAGCAGACGGAAGCGCCCGCGGGCAAGGGGATGGTCGCTGTGGTGTGCGCGGGAACGAGCGACCTGCCCGTGGCCGAAGAGGCGGCGATCACTGCGCGGCTGATGGGCAACAGGGTGGAACTGGTTGCCGACGTGGGCGTGGCCGGAATTCACCGGCTGCTGGCGCAGAAAGACACGCTCACCGGCGCGCGGGTGCTCATTGTGTGCGCGGGCATGGAAGGTGCCCTGCCGACGGTTGTCGGCGGACTGGTGAACGCGCCGGTGGTGGCCGTGCCCACGAGCGTCGGGTATGGCGCCTCGCTGGGCGGAGTGGCGGCGCTGCTGGGGATGCTGAATACGTGCTCGCCCAACGTGAGCGTGGTGAATATCGACAACGGGTTCGGCGCTGCGTGCATTGCATCGCTCATCAACCATCTGTAGCTGGGCATTTTCGGTCGTGTGGATGGAATTGCCGCTCTCGGGAAAGGGACCCCGTGCCGCATTGCCCGATGAAATTCCGATTTGTCCGCGGCAGACTCCCGCAGGGGGCGCGCATCCTCGACGTCGGCTGCGGCAACGGCTCGCCCACGCTCACCAAGCGATGGTTTCCGGGCTGCCATTACGCGGGAGCGGACATCCAGCGTTACCACTTGAGCGACGCCGATGTTGCAGCCATGGACGAGTTCTTTGCCGTTGGCGCGGATGGCTCAGGCTATGCGGCGATTCCCGAGGCGAGTTACGATTTCGTGATCCTCAATCACGTCGTGGAGCACATGGCCGATCCGGCTCCAATCCTGGCTTCGCTTTGCGCCAAGCTCAAGCGCGCAGGCGTCATCTGGATCGCATTTCCGTCGCTGCGCAGCCTCACACTTCCCCACTCCGTGGATGAGACGCTGCAGTTCTGCGACGATCCGACCCATGTCTACCTGCCGGATGTGCGCGAGATTGCCAATATTCTCCTCGCCCACGGCGTTACGGTTCTCCATGCCGGCCGCTCGCGGGAGGGGTTCTTCACCACGCTGGCCGACGTCTTGAAGCTGGGCAAGCGGCTCCTTGTGAAGTTGCTCACCGGACGATTCTCCGGGCGCGGAATGTGGTACATCCTGGGGTTTGAGGATCACGTCTTCGGACAGCGGAAGACAGGGTGAGCACCAGAGCCGATGGCGGACGCCATGAGCGTGCGCTAAACTGGCGTTTCGGGAGGGTTCTTCGGTTGGGTTCGCGGTGTTGGCTCGTTTTCGTCTTCACTCTTGCTTTTCTTCCAGGCGCAGCCGGGCGCGCGCAGCAGGAACCGCAAAATCCTCCGCAGGGCGGGGGCGGCGGCGTGGCCTCCGGCGTGGCCGCGGCTCCGGTTTACGATGCCCAGCGAAGACCCATCACGGCGGGCGGTTTTGTCGATAAGGGGCCGGTGATCTTCGAGGACATCACCAAGCAGGCGGGGCTGTCGGGCTGGCGGCACAAGATGGGATCTCCGGAAAAGAACTTCATCGTGGAGACCAACGGCTCCGGCGTTTGCCTCATCGATTACGACAACGACGGCTGGCTCGACATTTATCTCGTGAACGGCTCGACCTTCAATGCGCTGGACGGCAAGGAAGAGCCGCCGCACGCAGCGCTCTTCCACAACAACCACGACGGGACGTTTACCGATGTGAGCGCAAAGGCAGGCGTGACCAACGACCGCTGGGGCTACGGCTGCTCGGTTGCCGACTACGATAACGACGGCTGGCCGGACCTGTTTGTGGGCAACTACGGTAAGAACCGGCTTTACCACAACAACCATGATGGAACGTTCACCGACGTGGCGGAGAAAGCCGGAGTCGCGCTGGGCAACTGGTCGACCGGATCGGCATGGGGCGACTACGACGGCGATGGGTTGCTCGATTTATACGTTGCCGGCTATGTGCACTTCGACCGCAACAATCTGCCGGTGAGCGGCAGCAAGGCGGTCGGCTATTCGTATTGCGAGTACCGCGGCGTAGCCGTGAACTGCGGACCGCGCGGGCTGACGGGCGAACCGGATCATCTGTTCCATAACAATGGTGACGGGACGTTTACCGATGTGACGGCGAAAGCGGGCGTGGAAGACAAGGAGCGCTATTACGGCTTTACGCCCATTTTCATCTCGCTCAGCGGCAACGGCAAACCGGATCTGGTGGTGGGCAATGACTCGACGCCCAATTATCTCTACATCAACAAGGGCGACGGCACCTTCGACGACCAAAGCTACATTTCGGGCTTCGCTTTGAACAGCGATGGACGCGAGATTGCCTCAATGGGCGTGACCGAAGGCGACTATGAGAACAACGGCCTGGTGGATTTTTTTGTGACCGACTTCGGCGACGATTACAAGGTGCTGTTTCACAACGACGGAGACGCAAGCTTCACCGACGTTAGCTACAAGGCAGGCCTGGCGCAGACCACGATTCCGTTTGTGGGTTGGGGCGATGGTTTCATCGATTACGACAACGATGGATGGCTCGACCTGTTCATGGTGAACGGGCACGTGTATCCGCAGGTGGACCAGCACGAATGGGGCACGACTTTCGCCGAGCGGCCGCTGCTGTTCCATAACGTGCCGGACGCGAGCGGCAAGGGAAGGAAGTTCGAATACGTGCCGCCGGTGAAGGGCACGGGCCTGGCAGATGTGATTCCGGCGCGGGGCGCGGCCTTCGGCGACCTCTTCAACGACGGGAAGATCGACGTGGTCATCAATCCCGTGGACGGGCCGCCTGTGCTGCTCAGGAACGTGAATCCCGATCATCACCACTGGGTGGAGCTGAAGCTGGTGGGCGGACCGAAGAGTCCGCGCGATGCCACGTGCGCGACGGCGTATCTGACGGCGAACGGCATGCGCCAGCGGCGGGATGTTCTCTCGAGCGAGAGCTATATCTCCGCGAACGACCGGCGGCTGCACTTCGGGCTGGGCGATGCAACCGATGCGGGAAGCGTGGAGATTCACTGGCCGTCAGGCGCCAAGGAAACCTTCAAGCTGCCGGCCGTGGACCGCATTTACACCATCACCGAAGGGAAGGGCATTACCGGCGCGCTGTGCGGAGGGAATCAGTGCGATGCGCTGTCGGGCAAGCCGCTTGCCTCTGCAAAATGAAGCGTGGGCGCGCGTGCCTGCTCAGTGCAACTGATAAGGCGCGGCCGGCGGTGGGATGGGCTCCGGCACCTTGGGCAATTTGGATGGATCGATCTGCACCGCACCCGCCAGCCCCGTTCCGGTAACATTGGCGATGCTGAGCAGCGGGCCCGAGAATCCCGTGACTTTAATGTTGCGGATCACGGCGTTCTTCACATTGGCGAGCGCGATGCCGTTCGAGCATGTGCCGGTGACGTTGGTGAGTACGAAACCGATGAGCGGCTTGCGGGGATCGATCTCGGTTCCGGCCGCCAGCGTGGGCACGTTGTCGACGTGAATGTTGGTGAATTGGAAATTGCGCACCGTGGGAATGCCTTCGTCGCCGGGAACGGGATATTCGTCCTGCTTGCCGCTGTTGAGCATGTTCAGGCGCAGAAAGCCGTGCCGTGCGCCGGCAACGTCGAATCCGTCGACGAAGATGTCTTCAATGAATGCGCCGCGGCCGGGACGGCTCTTGATATAGATAGCGTCGGTGCGCGTGCCGGTGCACTTGCAATTCCGGACGTGGACATTGCGGATGCCGGCGGAGGTTTCGCTGCCGATGCCGATGCAGGCAAATCCGGTGTCGTTGAAGGTGCAGTCGACAATGCGCACATCTTCCGTGGAGCGGTTGATGACGTAGCCTTCTTCACCGCGGCCCGATTTGAGCGAGATGCAGTCGTCACCGGTTGAAAAATCGCAGCCGTCGATGACGACGTGTTTGCAGGAGTCCACGTCGATGCCGTCGGCGCCGCTCTGCACAGAAACATTCTTGAAAACGGCGTTCTCGCAATAGGCGGGATGAATGGACCACATGCCGGCCTGGCTGGTGGCGCAGTTCTCCACGCGCACGTTGCGGCAGTTGGTGAATTCGAGCAGCGCGGGCAGGCGCAGGCCGCTTTTGCGCTCGACGCGACCGCGAATCTCGGGGCTGCCCGCAATTTTCCCTGGGCCGACGATGGCGATATTCTCGCCGTCCATCGCTGAAATGAAGGCACTGTAGCCTTTGGTCCAGCGGCCTTCCCAGCGCACCTGCGCCAGCGGGTAATCAGCCATATCGCCGGAGCCGAGAAGCGCGGCGTCCTGCTCGATGCGGAGGGTCACGTTGCTGTGGAGGGTCAGCGCGCCGGATGCATAGTTGCCGGCCGGCAGCACAACCTCGCCGCCGCCGAGAACCGCGCAGCGGTCGATGGTCTGCTGCAGGGCGAGCGTGTCTTTGGTCTGGCCGTCGCCCGTGGCGCCGAGGTCGCGTACGTTGAGCGTGACCTTGGGACCGGATTGTGCCGCATGAGCCGGCGTAGACGCAGGGTGATGTGCGGGCGCGGCCGAGTTCTGTGCGAGGCCCACGAGCGGGGCAAGCAGCGGCGCGGCAAGCGCGCTCTGCGTGGCGCTCTTGAGGAATTCTCTGCGGCGAAGAAAAGTTTTCATGGTGACAAGTTCCTTGAAGGCAATGGCCAGGGGCCGGGCGAGCCTGCGCAGTGGTCAGTCCAGAGCGGCGCGAGAGTCATCTTCAGCCGCCGGTCCTGAGGATGTCAAGTGGCCCTGGCGCACACGGACGTACGCCGCAACCCGGGCGACGCCGGCTGGTGGGTCATGGCGATCGAGCCCCAGCGATCGCGCCATGCGGCGCCGGAAGCGCGCGGCTGGACACTGCGCGTGGTCAGACCACACATTGACACGCGCGCCTCGGGAAGAGTAGAAACTGGATCATGCGCGGGATCTTCTGGACTGGGTTGGCTGCTGCGAGCATGTGTGCCGCGACGCTTGGCATGCCGCGGGCAGCGCACGGCAACGTCATCGGCATGAACGTGATTGCGAAGCCGGTGACGCGCGAGCGCATTGCCGCGCTGCCCCGGAAAGAGCAGAAGGCATGGCTCGCCTATCTAGAGCGCTCAGAGAAGCAAAAGGAAGTTGACAAGCAAACGCTTCACGACGAACAGACAGCGGCGGGGAATACGAATCCGAAGCACGCGCCGATGGGCCGCGGCGCGTACGCGCTGCGCATCGAGCACCCGGCGGAGTGGTACGCGAGCGCAGACGCCGTGCAGGCTGCGCACAATGTGATCAGCTACCAGGTGGCCGACGGCGGCTGGAGCAAAAACATCGACATGATGAGCCACCCACGCGCTCCGGGCGATCTGTATGACGCCGACAATCTCAACCGGTTTCCCGATCTTGCCGATTTCGACAAACCAGTCGATCCCAACTGGCATTACATCGCCACGCTGGACAACGACGCAACGTGGATGCAGATTCGCTTTCTGGCGCGCGTGGCCACGGCGCTCGACGCTGCGCACCGGGATGCGGACGCGGCGCCCATCCGTGCCTCCGTGGTGCGGGGCATCGAATATCTGTTGAACTCGCAGTATCCCAACGGAGGATGGCCGCAGGTGTGGCCGCTTGAGGGCGGCTACCATGATGCGATCACTATCAACGACGATGCCATGACGCACGCGGTGGAGATTCTGCACGACGTGGCCACGGGCGCCGCGGATTACGCCTTTGTCCCGCGAAGCCTGGTGCGGAGGGCGCGACCCGCGGCCCAGCGCGGGATCGAGTGCCTTTTGAAATTGCAGATCGTGGAGAACGGCGCGAAGACCGCGTGGGCGCAGCAGTATGACGCGCTCAACCTCGAGCCGACCTCGGCGCGCAACTACGAGATGGCCGCGCTCACCAGCGATGAGAGCTACGAGATCGTGCACTTCTTCATGCAGCTCCGGAATCCGACGCCGGAGGAGATTGCCGCGGTCAACGACGCGGCGGCGTGGATCAGGAAGGTGGAGATTCGCGGATATCGCTTCGGGAGCGGGGATTTCCGCGCCGACCGCAGCAGTCCGGAGGGCCGCAAGCTGGTGGCAGTGGAGGGCGCAGGGCCCATTTGGTCGCGGTATTACCAGATCGGCACGGACAAACCCATCTTCGGCGACCGCGACAAGACCATCCACGACGACGTGAACGACTTGAGCCGCGAACGGAGGAATGGCTACTCGTGGTACAACACCGGCGGCATCGAGGTGCTGTCGCAATACACGACGTGGACGCAAGCGCATCCGACAACAGTCCACGTGGACTGAGATTTATGTTCCCACTTCAGGCAAAGAACGGCCGCAGGACGGGGTGCCCGGCGTGCCGATTCCTGGTCCGAACCCCGGCCAATCGGAAGCGAACAAATCTGATTCGACCCTGGAATGCTCGCGATTCGAGGGAGTCTTGCTGACGCGCCGCCGCTTTCTTGCGCAATCGGCTGCAAGCTTGCTGGCCGCTCCGGCTTGCCGCGCCGCTCAAATTGCGTTGCCGTCTGCCGCGTTGCGCCAGCCGCTGATGATCGATGCGCACGTTCATGTCTTCAAGCGCGATCCTGAGTTTCCGTTTACGCCGGGAGCAAAGCCTCCTGCCGAAGACGCACCGGCGGAGTTGCTGCTCGAGCTGATGCGCGCGAACGGCGTGGCGCGCACGGTAATCATCCAGGTGATTCATTACCGCTGGGACAACCGGTACCTTCTGAGCGTGCTCAAGCGCTATCCGGGAATGTTTCAGGGCGTGTGCCGGGTGAATCCCGAAGATCCTGCGGCGCCGGACCACCTGAGTGAACTCACCGAGGAGGGCTTTCGCGGGGTGCGGATCAGCCCGGCGGCGGATGCGGCCGGCGATTGGATTCGTGGACCGTTGATGCCGCCCCTCTGGCGGCGCTGCACTGAGCTGAAAGTGCCGATGACAGTGCTTGCGCCGGTGACGCGCATGCCCGACCTTGTTTCGCTGATTGAAGCCAACCCCGAGCTCAGCGTGGTCATCGACCACATGGCCGACTGCCCGCTGGACCGGCCCGATGAGCTCAAGCTCCTGCTCGATCTGGCGCGGTATCCCAAAGTCTTCGTGAAAATCTCCGGCATGTGGGTGCTTTCGAAGCAGCCGTATCCCTATGCGGATGCGCAGGAGCAGGTAAAGAAACTGCTTGCGCATTTCGGGGCACAGAGGCTGATGTGGGCCACGAACTGGCCGGTATCGCTCGCGCAGCTTCCTTACGAGCGCATCGTGGCGCTCTATCGCGATCACTTCCACTTCGTCTCGCGGGAAGAACACCGGGAGATTCTGAGCGGGACGGTCGAGCGCGTGTGGCCGTTCGGCCTGTAGACGCGCGAGCCCTGCTCAAAAAAAAGCCGACTGCTCGCCCTGCGCAATGCCTTCCCATGGTGCGGGTGAGCGGGCAGCCAATATGGAGGAGAAATCTCTCGTCAGCCGCGCGCGTAGTTTTCGAGCGCGTCGCGGCAGGGGATCTCGATGGTGCAGCCGTGTTGCGCCACCAGGTGGCGATTCTTGAAGACCGAGAGCGTGCGCGTAACGGTTTCGCGCGAGGCGCCGATAAACTCGCCGATCTCTTCATGGGTGAGAGCCACGCGGCAGCGCGTGCCGCTTTCGCTCCAGCGCAGAAGCAGGCTGGCCAGCCGCTCCGGGACTGAAGTAGATAGGCCGACGAGCCGTAACTGCTCGCAGGCCAGGTTGTAACTGCGGCTCACCTCGCGGGTGACGGACGCGTACGCCTCAGGATGGCGGGCCAGGAAGTGGAGAAAATCCTGGCGGGCGATGTGTGCGATCTTTGCCGGGTAAAGCGTGTCGGCGGTCATCTCGTAAGGATTGCCGGAGAGCGTCGACGAAAGACCGAGAACTTCGCCTGCTTTGGCGATGCGCAGGCTCAGGCGGCGGCCGTCCGTGGAGTTGATGGAGAGCTTGACCTCGCCTTCAATGACCACGCGCACGCCGTCGGCGGGCTGAGTCTCACTGAACAGAACCTTGTTGGCCGGCTGCGAAACGGGGACCAGCAGAGATTCCAGATCGGCCACGGCCGGCGCCGACAGGCTGCTGAAGAATTCGCTCTTCCGGTAAACCTTGTTGCCCGCGTCGTTGTTGTGCTCACGATCGGATTGCATCGGATGCCTCCGGGGAAACGTGATTTTCGCTCTTGCGCGTGACCTCGTCGGCAAGATACTGGGTCCAGGGTGTACTGGTGAGGATTGCGGCTGCCGTCTGAGAGTAGATCGCTCTCAAGACCCGAATCCCACCCGCGTCAGCGTAGGTTGTTTCGCGAAGATCGAGGGAAACTTTGCGTGAAGCCAGGGCGGGCGAGGTTTGGTTCCATAGGCGGTCAAGTTCGGCCGCCCACGGTCCAACGATCCGTCCCTCCAGCTTTACGACCATGCATTCTGCGTTTTCTTCGAGCGTGATGCGCAAAGCCATGCCGGGATAATGGCACGGCGCGTGCCAAAACCCGCGGCACACATGCGGGAATGCTGTGTCGCAAAGAAAACAGGGCGTTTACATTTTTTCGAGCCGGGTGAAAGGAAGCGCTTTGGTGGACGGCGAGACGATGCGACGAAGACGAAATATCGTCACGAAGACGACATGTAGTCGCCTCGGGAGATGCCGAGCTTCTTGATTTTGGAGTTGAGCGTCGTGCGCTTCAGGCCCAGTTTGGCAGCCGCGCCGGTGGGTCCGCCGACCATGCCTTTGGCTTCGCGGAGGGCGCGCAGAATGTGATCGCGCTCGGCGGCCTCGAGCGTGGGATTGACTGCGGCCTTGGCCGAGGCCTCGTCCTCTTCCTCTTCCAGTTCTTCGAGCTCGGCCAGCGGGATATGCAGCACCGGCCCGCGCGAAAGGATGACGGCACGCTCAAGAAAGTTCTCGAGCTCGCGGATGTTGCCCGGCCATTTCCAGCATGTGAGTGCTTCCATCGCGTCTTCCGGGATGGTCTCGATGGTCTTGCCCATGCGGCGGCTGTGCAACGAGACGAAATGGCGGACGAGGATGGGTATATCCGCGGCGCGCTCGCGCAGCGGCGGCGCGAAAATGGGAAAGACCTTGAGCCGGTAAAAGAGGTCGCTGCGGAATTGTTTTTCGGCCACCATCTTGGCCAGATCGCGGTTGGTGGCCGCGATGAGGCGGACATTGACGGGGATGGGCCGCGTGCTGCCGAGCCTCTCGATTTCGCGCTCCTGCAGCGCGCGCAGAAGCTTGGGCTGCAGGTCCAAAGGCAGTTCGCCCACTTCATCGAGGAAGAGCGTCCCCTCGTGGGCCAGCTCCAGGCGGCCGATTTTGCGCGCGATGGCCCCGGTGAACGCACCCTTCTCATGGCCGAACAGCTCGCTTTCGAGCAGACCGGAGGGGATGGCGGCGCAGTTCAATTTGATAAAGGTGCGCTCGCTGCGCGGGCTCAGGCGGTGAATGGCGCGCGCCAGCAGCTCCTTTCCGGTTCCGGTTTCGCCCTGGATGAGAACGGTTGCATCGGTAGGGGCGACGGTCTCAATCTCGCGCAGCACGGTGCGCAAACCGGAGCTTTCGCCCACGATCTCGTCGAAGCGGTTTTCGAGGTTGATTTCCTCCTCGAGATATTTCTTTTCCTGGTTGAGGCGGTCACGCAGCTCGGCAATCTGGCGAAAGGCGAGCGCATTGTTGACCGCCATAGCCACATGGCCGGCCACCTGGCCAAGCTTCTCGGCGTCGTGTTCGTTGAAGGCGTTCTCCGTCCGGCTGGAGACGGCAAGGGCGCCCAGCGTGCGCTCGCGATGGATGAGCGGAACCCAGACCCCCGAGCGCATGCCGGCATTAATCTGATGCCGGATGGAGTCCGGCGCGAAAGGCCAGCGGTCGATGCGGTTGAGAATCACCGGCCGGCGGGTGCGGAAGGCCTGGCCGGCGGGCGAAGCATCGGGGTCAAGGAGCAACTCTCCCTGGCTGGCGTTCGATTCCTTGCCCGACGCAAGGAACTGCACGCGAAGCTTGCCCGTCGCCTCCTCATAAAGAGCAATGGTGGCAAAGTCGTGGGGCACCACCAGACGCATGCTGGCCGAGAAGGCGTCGAGCATCTTGCGCACGTCCACGTTGGCCAGCAAGAGGCTGCTGAGCTCCGCGATCACCGATTCCTGCGCCTGGCGGCGGTCGGTTTCATCGCGCGTGATCTTGGAGTAGCCGGTTACAGTGCCGGCGGAGTCGCGGATGGCCGTAAGCACGCAGTTGGCCCAGAAGCGCGTTCCGTCCTTGCGCACGCGCCAGGCTTCTTCCTCCACGCGATCGCGGCGCGCTGCCTGGCGCAGGAGCTCGGCGGGCCGGCCGCGGTCGATGTCCTCCTGAACGAAGAAGCGGGAATAGTGAAGGCCAAGGACCTCTTCGGCCTTGTAGCCCTTGATGCGCTCGGCTCCCGGATTCCAGGTGAGGATGTTCCCTTCGCGGTCGAGAAGATAGATGGCAAATTCGTCCACGCTTTCGACGATCGAGCGCAGCCGCGCATCGTTGAGCCGTAGGCCCTCCTGTGCGGCGCGCTGCTCAGTGGCGTCGCGAATGAAACTGACCACCGCGGGGCCGGTCTCCGTAATGACCGGCTTGAGCATGATGTCGACCGGAAATTCGCTGCCGTCTTTGTGCAGCCCGAAAAGATTGAGTGCGGCGCCCATCTGGCGGGCCCGGGGGTGGGCGCTGTAGTTCTCGCGATGGCGTGGATGGGCGGGACGGAAGCGCCTGGGCACCAGCATCTCCACCGGCTGGCCGATGAGCTCTTCGCTCGAGTAGCCGAACAGCTCCTCGACGCGCGGATTCGCCCGGCGCATGATGCCTTCGCTGTCCGTGATCAGGACTGCATCTGGGCAAAACTCGAACAGATGCTCGACTGTGAACTGGGCAGGACCGGCCGCAAGGGGGAGTTCTTCGGCCGTGGCGTCCTGCTCCGGGAGCTCCGAGGGGCGCATTTTGGGGACCCGACCTCACACGCACGATACCGCTGAAGGGCGGCTTTTTGCAACGGCCAGGAAGTAACGGCGCGGGGCACGGTTCCAAAGCGGAAAACAAGCGCGCAGCGGCACAGGTGTGAGCCAGATATTTCACCTACGAAATCCGCGCTTGTTCAGGAGCATCGTTCGGCGGCATGCGCCTCGCGCCGGTTTGAATCCCGGCCGCGCAGGAACCGCGGCCGGCGATTGCGGGAGGGGAATGAGCAAACTTCGATATACTGCCCTGCGGGCCTGGCTTTGGCGATGAAGGGATTCGTCGCGTGTCTCCCGCCGCCCGGCCCGACTCTTCCTCAAGAAGGACTGAAATCCATGGCTTCTCCATGCCGTTTTTCCGCCGCCGTCCTCGCCTTTGCCGTTGCTGCCGTGCTTGCCGCGCAGACGCCGGCGCCGGATCAGCCTACCCTTGCGCCCATGACTCCGGCTATTCCCGCACACTTTACGCCGCCCAGGAACGGCTATGACTTCGTGAAGCGCGAGGTGATGATTCCCATGCGCGACGGGGTGAAGCTTTACACGGTGATCGCCATTCCGAAAGGCGCGAAGAATGCGCCCATCATCCTCACGCGCACGCCCTATAATGCAGCCGCGCGCATGCACGCGGAGGAGTCGCCTTACCTGGCCGCGCAGATGATGGTGGGCGACGACGTGTGGGTGCAGGCGGGATTCATCCGCGTCTTCCAGGATGTGCGGGGCAAATACGGTTCCGAGGGCGACTACGTGATGACGCCGCCGCCGACAGGGCCGCTCAATCCCCATGGTCCCAACGACACCACCGACGCGTGGGACACGATTGACTGGCTAGTGAAGAATGTGCCCGAGTCGAATGGTCGCGTGGGCATGATCGGCTCGTCGTATGAGGGGTTCACGGTGGTGATGGCGATGCTCGATCCGCATCCCGCGCTGAAGGTGGCCGCGCCGGAGAGTCCCATGATCGACGGTTGGATGGGTGACGACTGGTTCCACTACGGCGCATTCCGGCAGGTGAATCTCGATTACTTTACCGAGCAGACCACGGCGCGGGGCGAAGGGCCGATTATTCCCCGCATGAATTACGACGACTACACCAATTTTCTGGAGCAGGGTTCGGCCGGCGACTTTGCGCGCTACGGCGGGCTCGATCAGCTGCCGTTCTGGCGCGAGATCGAAGAGCATCCCGCCTACGACAGCTTTTGGCAAGACCAGGCGCTGGATAAACTGCTCGCCAAGGTCCCGCTCAAGGTGCCGGTGCTGTGGGAGCAGGGATTGTGGGATCAGGAAGACATGTGGGGCGCCAACCACTCGTATGCGGCGCTTGAGCCCAAGGACACAAATAACGACAAGAATTTTCTGGTAATGGGGCCGTGGTTCCACTCGCAGATCAACCGCAAGGGGTGGACGCTGGGACCGCTCCAGTGGAATGGCGATACGACCCTCCAGTACCGGGAGGATATTCTCCTGCCGTTTTTCCGGCAATATCTCGTGGAGGGCGCGCCCAAGGCAGACACGCCGCCGGTGCTGGTCTACAACACCGGCGAAAACCACTGGGACCGCTTTACAAGCTGGCCGCAGAGCTGCGAGGAAGGGTGCCCGTTCAAGCCCAAGCCGATCTATCTTGAGGCTGGAGGTAAACTGTCGTTCGACGCGCCGGGCTCCGCCGACGCGAAGTACACGGAGTATGTTTCCGATCCGGCCAAGCCGGTGCCTTTCTCGCCGCGGCCGTACTATCAGGGCGATGGAACCGCATGGCGCACCTGGCTGGTGCACGATCAGCGCTTTGTGGATGGGCGGCCGGACGTGCTCACCTTCGAGACCGGCCCGCTCACGGAGTCTCTGCATCTTGCCGGTCGGCCGAACGTCAATCTTTACGCCTCAACCAGCGGAACCGACAGCGACTGGGTGGTCAAGCTGATCGACGTGTTTCCGGGAACCGACGCGTATGACCCGGCAATGGGCGGCTACGAGCTGCCCATTGCCACGGACATCTTCCGCGGCCGCTATCGCACCAGTTTCGAGCATCCTGAGGCCATCGCGCCCAATGAGCCGCTGCTCTACAAGTTCGGCCTGCCCATGGTGAACCACGTCTTCGAGCCTGGGCATCGCATCATGGTGCAGGTACAGTCCACGCTGTTTCCGCTCTACGATCGCAATCCGCAAACCTTTGTGACCAACATCTTCGACGCCCAGCCGGGCGACTACCGGATAGCCACACAACGGGTATGGCACGCGCCGGGCGACGCGAGCTTCATCAGTCTTCCGGTGGTGACGGGCGAGTGAGAGGCGGCCGCCTTCAGAGAAGCCGGTTTCCGCAGGATGCAGTATTCTCTGAGCGTGGAAAGGGCCTCATCCAAGCCCGTTGATATGGTTCTGCCGGCGGCGGCCGATGCCGCTGCCGCCGTGACCATGGCGCCGCTGCTGCATTTTGCCGGCGCGCCGCCGCTGCTGCTGGAGGAGCTCTGGAAGCAGTCCGAGGCAGAAAGCTGCGGGCTCACGCGCGACGAATTCAGCCAGGTGCTGGCGAGCGTGGGCGCGAAAGTGAACCACGGATTGCCGGCAGGCCTGGTCGCCGATCTCGACCAGAAGGCGATTTTTTTCCGCGGGCTGCGTCTGCAGGAACTCGCGCTGGCGCACGCATGCGCTCTGGGGCGCGAGCCGGCCTGGGAGCGATTCTTCCGGCTTTATCGAAGTTCTCTCACCCAGGCGGCGATCGCCATGACCGGCTCGGCGACCCTGGGCAACGATCTGGCCGATTCGCTGTATGCCGAGCTCTACGGCCTGCGCCAGGTGGACGGGCAAAGGCGCTCGCCGCTGGCTTCGTACACCGGCCGCGGTTCGCTGATGGGCTGGCTGCGCACCACGCTGGCGCAGCGCTTTCACGATCATCACCGTAAGACACATCGCGAGCAGCCGCTCGAAGACGTGGATGCACCAGCCGCACCACCCGAAGTGGTAAATGCCGAAGCGCCAGTTTTGGCGGCAGCGGTGCGGCAGACGCTCTCAGCCCTGAAGGCCGAAGACCGGTTTCTGCTGGTTGCGTATTATCTTGACCGGGCGACGCTTCTCCAGATCGCGCGCACGCTCGGCGTGCATGAGGCAACCGTCAGCCGAAGACTCAAGCGGCTGCTGGCCGAGGCGCGAAGCCTTCTGCTCGAGAATCTTTGCGCCGCAGGTCTGAGCGCGGCGGCTGCGGCGGAGGCGCTGGGCGCCGATCCGCGCGACATTGAAATTAATCTGCGCGCACTGCTGCAAAGCTCCCAGGGTGCGGCGTTCTCTGCTCAAGGGACGCCCGGGCGGATCTGCGAAGACGGATCTCCGGCGTCAACCGCGGGACCCGATTGAAGATGGGTGAAGTGAACCAATCCGGGCAATTTCACGCGGCGCAAGGGATGCATCCCGATGCCGACAAGCTCAGCGCCTTCCTTGAGCAGGCCCTGCCCGCGCACGAGCGCGAGGACGTGCTGGCGCACCTGGCCCTTTGCCGGAACTGCCGCGAGACAGTGGCCATGGCGCTTCCTCCGGCGGAAGAGATGGAAAAGAGTGCCCTAGCGGCGGCATCCATCGCGCAGGAAGTGAGCGTGATTGCGGCTGCGCGCACCGCCGCGCCGGAACGCAGACGCAGGTGGATGAGTTGGACGATAGGGGTGCCCGCTGCGGCCGCCGTTGCCGCGCTCGCGCTGTTTCTTGTCTTCCTTCATCGCGCGCCGAAGTTGTTCGTTCTCGAGCAGGCGCGGAATGCCCAGCTGCCATCGGCGGTGCAGGAGCAGGCGAAGGCCCCAGAGGCGGCTCAGGTTTCCGCGGGTTCGCCTGCGCGTGAATCGAAAGAGCTGGCGCAGAAGAAGACTGCGCCCGCGGCCGGGCCCGACCGCAGTCCCATTGAGGGCAAATCGCGAGAGCCGCTGTCCGCCGCCCGGCCACCGGAGACGACTGCACCGCCTCCGTCTGCGCCTACGAAAGGATTTGACGAGCGCATGGCTGCGGGCGGGGCGATGCATGGCACGCTCGGAGTTACAACCGCCGGCAGTCAGACCGCGTCTCCTACCGGCGGTTTGCAGACGGCCACGCAATCGGAAGAGAGCTTTGTCAACGGCGAGACCCTGAACGAGCCGGCTCCGAAGCCGGCCGCAGCCGCGGTCCAGCCGCTTCCTGCTCCTGCGCCGCAACCGGTCGAGCCTGCCAACGTGCCTCCGCCTCCCATTGAGACCGAATCCGTTCCGGTGACCGATGCGAGTGTTGCGTCTGGAGCAACTCTTGGCGAGATTTTGCCGCGGCCGCTGCCGAGCGGGCAAAACGTGCTTTCGACTGCGCGCTACGGGAGCCGCATGCTGTCAATCGACACGCGCCACTTTGTCTTTTTGAGCACCGATTCCGGCGCGCACTGGAAGCGTCTCTCCGGGCAATGGCAGGGCCAGGCGGTCCGGGTAAATCTAATGCCGGCCGCTGCCGCGAACGCGCAGCCTGCCACGAACATGCCTGCTGCAAATCTCGCGATCGCAGCGGGTCTTTCCCGGCCGGCCGCCAATGAGCTGCAGGGGAGCCTGACGGGAACGGTGACGGACTCGACCGGCGCCGTGATTCCCGGCGCGACGATCACCGTGACCGGCGCCGCGGCCAAAAACGCAGGGACCGCGAAGACGGATGCATACGGGCGCTACGCCGTTGGCGAACTGGCTCCCGGGAACTACAACGTGGAGGCAACCGCGCCAGGATTCGAGCCTCTGCATCTCGGAGGCATCGCCGTCGGGGCATCGGGGCGTACAGTTGCGAACCTCAAGCTACAAACTGGCGCGGTCAGCCAATCAGTGACGGTCGATGCCTTGACGCCCGAACTCGAGACCAGAGAATCTGCGGGCAGGAACCGGGCGAAGACATCCCAAGCCAAGTTGCAACCGCCCGCGGCGTTTGAGATCACCACTGACATCGGCGAGCGCTGGATCACTACCGACGGCAAACACTGGACAAAGGAATAGCAAACCTCCAAAGTCCGGGAAGGATTCTGCTTGTCGATTCCAGATATACCCTTGGGGGGCACAGGCATGTATAATGAGCAAAAGGGAAATGCCGAAGTCATGGAGACGACTGTCAAGCTGAAAATCGACGGAATGCACTGTGAAGGCTGCGTGCGCAGAGTGACGCAGGCGCTGAGCGCAATGAACGGAGTGCGCGTCGAATCGGTTGAAGTTGGCTCCGCTTCTGTGCGCCTCGATCCCGCGCGGGTTTCTCCACAGCAGGTTTGCGCAGCGGTGAACAGCATCGGGTTCGCGGCGCGCATGGATCGATGAACGCATTGGTGCGAAGCAGGGATGCAAGGATGGCGAATTCTGGCGCGGTGAAGACAATGGAGACCGGCACGGGCGCGCCGGCAGCGGCGCTCGAGCGGGTGCAGATTCCCGTGTCGGGAATGACGTGCGCGGCGTGCCAGTCGTTTGTCGAGCGCACGCTCGCCGGCGAAGCGGGCGTACGCGCAGCGACGGTGAGCCTCATGATGCACAGCGCGACCGTCACTTTTGACCCGCGCGTGGTCTCGGCAGCGCAGCTGGTCGAGAAGATTCGCAGCACCGGTTACGGCGCGGAGGTGCCGGCTGCAGCCGAGTCGGCGTTCGCGGCCCAGGAGCGGAACGACGCCGAGCAAATGCGCGCCTACCGCGACTTGCGGCGAAAGGCGTGGGTGAGTGCGGTCGCTGGCGTGGTAGCCATGGTTGTCTCCATGCCTCTGATCGGCACTGAGGGCATGAAGGACCCGTTCATGCGCTGGGCCGCGAGAGCGCTCGATCCGGTGCTTCGGGCAACGCTGCCCTGGCTGTTTCATATCGATGCGAACTGGCTGCGCTGGTTCTTGCTCGCGCTTTCGGTTTTCATTGCAGGATGGGTGGGCCGGCAGTTCTATGTGAAGGCGTGGTCTGCACTGAAAAATAGAACTACGGACATGAACACGCTGATTGCGCTAGGTACCGGGGCGGCATTTCTTTATTCCGCGGCCATCACGATGGCGCCGGGATTTTTTCTACGGCGCGGCATGGCGCCCGACGTGTACTACGAGGCCGGAATCCTGATCATCGCGCTGATTCTCGCCGGCAATACTCTCGAGATCCGGGCGAAGCGGCGTACTACGCAGGCGCTGCGTAAGCTCATGGAGCTGCAACCGAAGACGGCGCGCGTGCTGCGCGGAGGGGTGGAGACTGAGATTCCGGTGGAAGCGATCGAAAGCGGCGCCATCGTGGTGGTGCGCCCGGGCGAGCGGATTCCCGTGGATGGAATTGTGCTCGAAGGGTCGAGCAGCGTGGACGAGTCGATGCTCACCGGCGAATCGTTGCCGGTGGAAAAAAATGCGCGCGATCGCGTGATCGGCGGCACGCTGAACCAGCGCGGATCGCTCGAGGTGCGCGCGACGGCGCGCGGAGCCGGGGGAACGCTGGAGCAGATCGTCCGACTGTTGCGCGCGGCACAGAACTCGCGCGCGCCGGTGGAGCGTCTCGCCGACCGCATCAGCGCCATCTTTGTGCCGGCGGTACTGGCTTGCGCGGTGATCGCGCTGGCAGCATGGCGCATCTTTGCGCCGGGCACCGATGTGCTCCAGGCCTTTGCCGCCGCTGTGGCTGTGCTGGTCATCGCGTGCCCGTGCGCCATGGGGCTGGCTGTGCCGACAGCGGTGATGGCGGCAACCGGGCGCGGGGCCGCGCTGGGATTGCTGATCAAAGGCGGTGAAGCGCTGCAGCGCCTGGAGAGAATCGACACCGTGGTGCTGGACAAAACGGGCACCGTCACCAGCGGACGGCCTGAAGTGACGAAGATCGTGGTTGCGCGGGAGAGCCGCTGGTCGCAAAGCGAGATGCTGCGGATCGCGGCGGGGCTCGAACGCGTGAGCGAGCATCCGCTGGGTGAAGCAGTGGTGCGCAGCGCCGAGGCGGCCGGAGTTGCGATTCCGCGGGCGAAGCAGTTCGAGTCGTTTCCAGGACGCGGTGTCGTGGGAGTCGTCGAGGAACACGCAACCCTGATCGGCAACGCGCAGTTCCTGGGCGCGCACACCGTGCACACGGAGAGCTTGCAGCCGGAAGCCGAGGAAGCCAGCGCACAGGGCGGCACGCCGCTGTGGATCGCTATCGACGGCGCGCTCGCCGGCATGGTGGTGGTTGCAGACACGGTGAAGACGACGTCGGTGGAAGCGATTCGCCGGTTGCATGACGAAGGAATGCGCGTGGTGATGCTTACGGGCGACAACGAGCGCACTGCGCGGGCCATTGCGCGGCAGGTCGGTGTAGACGAGGTGACGGCCGAGCTTTTGCCGCAGGGAAAGGTGGATGCGATCCGCAAACTGCAGGCGGACGGGCGTGTTGTGGCAATGGCGGGCGACGGCGTCAATGACGCGCCCGCGCTCGCCGCAGCAGAGGTGGGCGTTGCCATGGGCGCGGGAGCCGACGTGACCCTGGAAGCCGGCGACATCACGCTGATGCGCAGCGACCTGAACGGGGTAGCCACCGCTATCGCGCTCTCGCGCGGCGCGATGCGCGTGATGCGGCAGAATCTTTTCTGGGCATTTGCCTACAACGTAGTCAGTATTCCGGTCGCGGCCGGAGTGCTGTTTCCGGTGTGCGGGCTGCTGTTGAGCCCGGTGCTGGCGAGCGCGGCCATGGCCTTCAGCTCCGCGAGCGTGGTGATGAACAGCCTGCGGCTCAGCCGATGGAGGCCCGCATGAGGGGAAGTATGACGACGAAGAAAGTTGAAGCGCACTGCGCGTGCGAGATGCCGATTGCGGGCCGCAAAGCGCTCGCGGTCGATCCCGAGATCAAAGCGGCGAATCTGCGCCGGCTGAGCCGCATTGAGGGCCAGCTGCGCGGAATCCAGCGCATGGTGGAGGAGGACCGTTACTGCGCGGACGTTCTCATGCAGGTCTCTTCTGCGCAGGAGGCGCTGCGCGCGGTGGCGCGCGCCCTGATGCGCAATCACCTCGCGCATTGCGCCAGCCACGCCATCCGCACCGGATCGGAGGAGCAGAAGCAGGCCATGTACGACGAGCTCCTGGCCATGATCTACAAGAATGCCCGCTGAGCCCTAAAATGAGGACGATGACTCCGGCGCAGAAGCGCAGCGCAGGCATACTGGTTTACCGGCGGCGTGCCGGCGCGCTCCAGGTGTTTCTCGTGCATCCCGGCGGGCCGTTCTGGGCAAAGAAGGATCTGGGTGCGTGGACGGTGCCCAAAGGAGAGTACGCTGAAGACGAGCAGCCCCTCGATGCGGCGATTCGCGAATTCAAGGAAGAGACGGGCTTTGCCATCGGCGGAAAATTCATAGGATTGGGAACGATTACGCAGACCAGCGGCAAGGTGGTTTCCGCATGGGCGTGCGCGGGCGATTTCAATCCGGAGAATTTAACCAGCAATTCATGTGCGATCGAGTGGCCGCCGCACTCGGGCCGGTCGATGACCATCCCCGAAGTCGATCGCGGTGGATGGTTTTCGCTGGATGAGGCGAAAACGCGGATTATTGCTGCGCAGCAGCCGTTTCTGGACCGGTTGATGAAACTGGTAACCGACGATGAGCACGGCTGAGCGAAAAAATTCAGCGCAACCTCCTTCGCCTGCGGAACCTCTAACACGAAGTACGAAGCCACTGGACGGGCAAGCGCGGTTCTTCATCTCCGCGAGCCCCATCGACTACCATGGCAGCACAGGCGAGCGGATTTTGCGCCGCCTCTCTCTCTGCGCACCGGCCCGCATCTCCGCGAGCGCCAAAGGAGACATTATGTCAACTCCCGTTGCAGAACAGACTCAAACTTCCAAAATCGCGCCGCTCACCAGCTTGCATGCGTGGAAGGCCCTCGAAGCGCACGCGCAGCAGGTCCGCGGACTGCACCTGCGCCGTTTGTTTGCCGACGATCCCAAGCGCGGCGAGCGCATGACCGCCGAGGCGGCGGGGCTGTTTCTCGATTACTCCAAAAACCGCATTACCGACGAGACGTTGCGGCTGCTGCTCGAGCTGGCGCAGGAATCGGGTCTGAAGCAGCGGATCGAGGCCATGTTCAGCGGTGAGAAGATCAACATCACCGAGAAGCGCGCGGTGCTGCATGTGGCGCTGCGCGCGCCCAGGAGCGAATCGATTCTGGTGGACGGCGAGAACGTGGTGCCGCAAGTGCATGAAGTGCTGGACAAGATGACGGCTTTCTCGAACCGCGTGCGCAGCGGCGAGTGGACCGGGCACACGGGCAAACCCATCCGCAACGTGGTCAATATCGGCATCGGCGGCTCTGACCTGGGGCCGGTAATGGCGTACGAAGCGCTGCGCCACTACAGCCGGCGCGATCTGAACTTCCGGTTTGTCTCCAATGTCGATGGCACGGACTTCGCCGAAGCTGTGCACGACTTCGAGCCCGATGAGACGCTCTTCATCGTCTCTTCCAAGACGTTCACCACGCTGGAGACAATGACCAATGCCCACACGGCCCGCACCTGGCTGCTGAAGGGAATTGGCGGGCACCAGTCGTCGGTGGCGAAACACTTCGTGGCGGTTTCAACCAACGCGGAAGAGGTGACGAAGTTCGGCATCGACACGGCCAACATGTTCGGCTTCTGGGACTGGGTGGGCGGGCGCTACTCGATGGACTCGGCGATCGGCCTTTCGACCATGCTCGCCATCGGCCCGGACAATTTCCGCGCCATGCTCGAAGGCTTTCACGCCATCGACGAGCACTTCCGCACCGCGCCGTTCGAGCGCAACCTGCCCGTGCTGCTGGGTCTGTTGAGCATCTGGTACACGGACTTCTTCGATGCGCAGACGGTTGCGATTCTGCCCTACGAGCAATACCTCAAGCGTTTTCCGGCGTATCTGCAACAACTGACCATGGAGAGCAACGGCAAGCATGTGACGCTGAGCGGCAACACGGTGGATTACGAGACCGGCCCCATCTACTGGGGCGAGCCGGGCACCAATGGGCAGCACTCGTTTTACCAGTTGATCCACCAGGGGACACGGCTGATTCCCTGCGATTTTCTCGCCTTCGCAAAGGCACTCAATCCTCTCGGCCGGCACCACGACATGCTGCTGGCCAACGTATTTGCCCAGACTGAAGCGCTGGCCTTCGGCAAGACGCCTGAGCAGGTGAAGGCCGAGGGCACGCCGGACTGGCTCGTTCCTCATCGCGTCTTCGAGGGCAACCGGCCTTCGAATACGATCCTCGCCGACGAGCTGACGCCGGCGGCTCTGGGCAAGCTGGTGGCGCTCTACGAGCACTGCGTATTTACACAGGGAACCATCTGGCAGGTGAATTCCTTCGACCAGTGGGGCGTGGAATTGGGCAAGGCGCTGGCGCAGAAGATCATTCCTGAACTCGAGAGCGAAACGGAGCCAGAGCTCGCGCACGACAGCTCAACCAACAACCTGATTCGCCGCTACCGCAAGCAGAAGGAGTAACCATGGCGCCGCGCGGATTCGATCGGCCTCTCTACATACTTCCCTTTGACCATCGCGGCTCGTTTGAGACGGGCATGTTCGGCTGGCATGGCGAGCTGAACCAGCTACAGACGGAGCAGATCGCTGAAGCCAAGCAGGTGATCTACGACGGGTTCAAGGCTGCGGTTGCGGGCGGCGTGCCCAAGGAAAAAGCCGGATTGCTCGTCGACGAGCAGTTCGGCGCGGCCATTCTGCGCGATGCTGCGGCGCAGGGATTTCAAACCGCGTGCCCGGCGGAGAAGAGCGGGCAAGAGGAGTTCGACTTCGAGTATGGCGAGGATTTTGCCGCCCACATCGAGGCTTTTCATCCCACGTTTTCGAAAGTGCTGGTGCGCTACAACCCTGAAGGGGACGAAGGCCTGAATCGCCATCAGGCTTCGCGACTCAAGAAGCTGTCGGATTATCTTCACCGAGCCAATCGCAGCCTGTTCATGTTTGAGTTGCTTGTACCCGCGGAAAAGGACCAGCTCGACGACGTGAAGGGCGACAAGAAGGCCTACGACCTGGAAACCCGGCCCAAGTTGATGGTGGAAGCCATCCACGAGCTGCAGGATGCGGGCGTGGAGCCCGATGTGTGGAAGGTGGAAGGGCTGGATGTGCAGCTCGACTGCGAAAAGATCGTGGAGGCGGCACGGCGCGACGGGCGCGACAAGGTGGGTTGCATCGTCCTCGGCCGGGGAGAAAACGAAGACAAGGTGCGCACATGGCTGACGACGGCGGCGGTGGTGCCGGGATTTATCGGATTCGCGGTAGGACGAACGGACTTCTGGGATCCCTTGATGGCCTGGCGCACCGGTAAGTCCACGCGGGAGGAGGCAGTGGCGCGAGTGGCCGCCCGCTACCGCGCGTTTGTAGACATCTTTGAGGGCGCAAAAGCAAAAGCACGGGCCGCATAGCTCGCCGAGTCGAGCCGGGACGCGTGCGCGCAGCGCATCTGGCGGGCCGATTTCAAAAAGGAGTATACTGGGCGAAAGGGCAGCGTCTCCTCAGCCGTCCGGATAGAGGTGCGTCTTCCGCAGGGATTCCGGCTCACTCGCGGTCGAGCTTCCGCCATCGGAGATCACGCGCTGGCGGGCCGTGGTTCGCGTGTTGCGAAGTCCCGTGGGCTCGCTTGCAGACGCATTCGGTTGCGCTCTTCTTCCCGCCTCCTGTTCTCTTTGCGGCTCGCCTCTGCCGCGGCTTTCCTCCGTTCCAATCTGCGATCTTTGCTGGGAGCTGATGCCGCCCTTGAGCGGTGCTGCCTGCGCGCGCTGCGGCGATGCGGTCGACGCATCCGCCGATGAGGGGCTATGCCGGCCGTGCCGCCTGGCGCCGCCGGCGTTTGCGCGGGCGGTTGCCTACGGGTTGTATCGCGGCCGTTTGAAGGACGCGATCCACGCACTCAAATATGACCGGCTGCATCCGGCAGCGGGCGGACTGGGGCGAATGCTCGCGCAGGCCATTGCGCCACTTGCGGCCGACGCGCCCGGGGGATTGCTCGTAATCCCGGTACCGCTGCACAAGACAAAGCAGGCGCAGCGCGGATTCAATCAGGCGCGCGCGCTGGCCATACAGGCGCTTGCGTGCCTGCGCAAAAGAAATCCCGAATGGCATTTGATTTTGGCCGCCTCGGCGCTGGTGCGCGTGCGCGCCACGGAGAGCCAGGCCGGGCTGACGCCGCGGCAGCGGCGGCTGAATGTGCGCGCGGCGTTTCGCGTTGCCGATGGAGCCGAGGTTGCAGAGAAAAATGTGCTGCTGATCGACGACATCATGACCACGGGAGCCACGGCGCGCGCGGCGGCGCTGGCATTGAAGCGCGCGGGCGCGGCCCACGTATGGGTGGCCACTCTGGCGCGGGCGCGGCGCGAAGGCTACGCGGCATACGAACGTGTGCAGCGCCAGTCGGTGTGCAGCGCAGATTTCGAGGATGGAGCAGCAACCCGGCAAGTCGCGCATCTGCCTGCGCAACCGTTTTCATCGGGTCGGTATTCTAGAGCAAGAGGAGTTTGAATTCGCTGAGGCACGAGAATGTCGCTTGGAAAAGCCATGATTCATGTCCGTAAGCAAAAGGCGATCAGCAAGGCCGCTGCGCTGGCCGCGGAGCACGGCACGGCCCTGCATGCGTTCCAGTCGAACCACATCTTGCAGATGCCCGTGCTGGTGCTGAACGCGTCCTATGAACCTATCAATATATGCGGAGCGCGGCGCGCGCTGGTGCTGGTGCTCAAGGGCATTGCGCGCACGGAAGAAGAGCACGGCCTGATGCTGCACGCGCAGCGCAGCCGCATCCCCATGCCCTCGGTAATCCGGCTTCTCGAGTACCGCAGGATTCCCCACCAGACGCGGGCGCTTTCGCGGAAAAACATCCTGTTGCGCGACCGCAACACCTGCCAGTATTGCGGCGAGGCGCTGCCCCCCAGCGAGCTCACGCTCGATCACGTGGTGCCGCGCTCGCGGGGCGGCAGCTCCACCTGGGAAAACCTGGTGGCCTGCTGCCACGCCTGCAACCGGCACAAGGGAAATCGCATGTTGAGCGAGATCGAAGACATGATCCTGCTGCGCGAGCCGCGGCCGTTCAGTTTGCACACCAGCCGCCAGATCATGCGTATGCTGGGCCGCAGCGACGACCGCTGGCGGAAGTATCTCTTCTATTAGAACTGGCTGCGCAGGCCCGGTTTTGAATGCGCGCGAGTTTCCGGCATCCCAATCGACATCCCGGAGGGATGCCGGAGAATAGCCCAGGATGGAGTTCGCCGCAGCGAACGAAATCCTGGGAAACGCGTGCCGAAGAAGGAAAGAAAGTCCCCGTGGGGCCCCCGAATCGAGCCTCGTCACCGAGCCGCTCTCTCCAATTTTTCCGGTTATCACGTACTCACTTCAGTTCCCGCGGAACGCTCCCCTCTCGGCTCAAACCTTTTATGCACCGGAACAACGGCTGGATCGTGGCTTTGCCACGCAGCTCGGTGTCGAAGCTTGGGACCGCACGTAATCCCGAGCAAACCGGGCGGCTCTGTTCGGGTTTTACCGTGGAGCCGGGCGCCCGCGTGCCGTTACACTGAAATGGCCATGCAATACCGCACGGGGAACGCGATTCGCGAGCTGTTTCTGCGCTTTTTTGAGTCGAAGGGGCACCGGAGGGTGCACTCCTCTTCGTTGGTGCCTGCCAATGATCCAACGTTGCTGTTCACCAACGCGGGTATGAATCAGTTCAAGGATCTTTTCCTGGGCGCCGAGAAGCGCGACTACGCGCGCGCGACCACGTCGCAAAAGTGCGTGCGCGCCGGCGGCAAGCACAACGATCTTGAAAACGTGGGCTTCACGCGCCGCCACCATACCTTCTTCGAGATGCTCGGCAACTTCAGTTTTGGCGACTATTTCAAGCGCGATGCTATCCGCTTTGCGTGGGAGCTGGTCACAAGCGAGGAGTGGTTCGGCATCCCCACGGACCGGCTCTACGTCACCATCTTCGAGGGCACGAGTGACGTGCCGCGCGACGACGAGGCCGAGCAGTACTGGCTGGAAGTGGGCGTAACCAAAGAGCGCATCGGCGAGTACGGCGTGAAAGACAACTTCTGGCAGATGGGCGAAACGGGCCCGTGCGGTCCCTGTTCGGAGATCTTCTACGACATGGGCATCGAGGCCGCAGAGACGGCCGGTGTCGATAAGCCCTTCGGCGAGGACGAGACGCGCTACGTGGAGATCTGGAACCTTGTCTTCATGCAATTCGATCGCTCCGCCGTGGTCGATGTTTCCGGCAAGACCACCGGCTACAAACTGACGCCGCTGCCGAGGCCCTCGATCGATACGGGAATGGGCCTGGAGCGCGTGGCCGCGGTATTGCAGGGCAAAGTGTCGAACTTCGAGACGGATCTGTTTACGCCCCTGATTGCGCGCGCCGAGGAGTTGACCGGCAAACGCGTGAGTGTTTCGGCGCTCGAGAAGGAGACGCGCACAGCCGATGATGATGCAGCCAGCCTGCGCATCATCGCCGATCACGCGCGCGCGGCCACGTTCTTGATCAGCGACGGCGTGCTGCCTTCGAACGAGGGGCGCGGGTACGTGCTGCGCAAGATCATGCGCCGCGCCATCCGCCATGGGCGGCTGCTGGGGCAAGAAGAGCCGTTTCTCTTCGAGATGGTCTGCGCGGTGCGCGATTTGATGAAGGGCGCATATCCGGAGCTGATGGAATCGGCCGAGCGCGTAGCGAAAGTGGTCGCGGCCGAAGAGAAGCAGTTTGATCGCGTGCTCAAGATGGGACTCGCGCGGTTGAACGAAGAGCTCACGGGCTCCTTTACGGGCGAGAACGCCTTCCATCTCTACGAAACCTTCGGCCTGCCTCTGGACTTCATGGTCGATGCCGCGCGGGATGCCGGCGTCCAGTTCGATCATGAAGGCTTCGAGCGCGCCCGCGCCGAGGAGCAGGCCCGCGCGCGCGCGTCGTGGAAGGGCGGGGCGCAAAAAACCGCCAGCCCCGCCTTTCGCGATCTGCCGAAGACGGTCTTTGAAGGGTACAAGCAGCTCAACTCGACCAACTGCGAAGTGCTGGCCATCGTCAAGAACGGCGTGGGCGTTCCCGCAGCGGCAGCCGGCGAGCAAGTCGAAGTCGTTCTCGATCACACCAGCTTCTACGGCGACTCCGGCGGGCAGATCGGCGATACCGGTGTCTTTCTGGCTTTGGATGGGAATTCCGCCGTTGCCGAGATCACCGGCTGCGTGCTGCCCGTGCAGGGCGTGCGCGCGCACAAAGCCATCCTCAAGCAGGACCTCGCGGTCGGCGACCGTATCAACACTCGAGTCGACGGAGCAAGGCGCGACGCCATCCGCCGCAACCACACGGGCACGCATCTGCTGCACGCAGCGCTGCGCCAGGTGCTGGGCACGCACGTCAAGCAGGCCGGCTCGCTGGTCGATCCTGCGCACCTGCGCTTCGATTTTTCTCACTTTGCGCGCGTGGCCGACGAAGAGCTCCAGGAGATTGAGACACTAGTCAACCGCGAAGTGCTCAAGAACGCGCGCGTGGAGACACTCGAGGACGTGCCCATCGACGTCGCCGTTAACGACCTGCACGCCATGGCGCTGTTCGGCGAAAAATATGGTGACCGCGTGCGCGTAGTGCGGCTTGTGGACGGTTTCTCCACCGAGCTCTGCGGCGGCACGCATACGGCCGCTACGGGCGAGATCGGGCTGCTGAAGCTGACCGGCGAGACTTCGGTTTCCTCGGGCGTGCGGCGCGTCGAGGCCATCAGTGGGATGGGCTCGCTCGATACGTTCCGGCGCGATTTTGCCGTGGCGCAGTACGCCGCCTCTGTGGCGCACGCCGGCGACGGCAATCTTGCCGATTCCCTTCGCGCCAAGCTCGACTCGCAGGAGGGTGAAATCAAAAAGTTGAGCCGCGAGCTCGAGGAGATGCGCATGAAGTCGGCTGCGGGCGCGCTGGACGAAGCCGTATCGCGCGCGACCGAAGTGAAAGGCGTGAAAGTGCTCACGCATCGCGCCGACAATTTGGAGCGCGGCCAACTGCGCACGCTGGTCGACAATCTCAAACAGAAGCTTGGCGAGGGCGTGGTGGTGCTCGCGTCGGCGCAGCCCGAGGGCAAAGTGGCGCTGATTGCGGGCGTCACGCCGCAACTGGTGAAGCGCATTCAGGCCGGCAAGCTCGTAGGCGCGGTGGCCAGGCTCGTGGGCGGATCGGGGGGCGGGAAGCCCGAGATTGCCGAGGCCGGCGGCAAGGACCACGCGCAAATTGACGCAGCGCTCAGGGCTGCGCCGGCGCTGGTAGCAGAGCTGCTGGGGTAGATTCTCCGCCGCGCATGCGGAAATTGTAGGCCACGCCAAAGGAAACGATGGGATAAACCCCAAGCGGATTGAGGTCGCTTTGGTATTTCGAGATCTGTGTGTTCAGGTTGGCTTGCGCCGTTGCGTTTGTGGCCATATTCACGCACGAAGGGCCGTTGTCGGCTGCATCGGACTCATTCGTGCAGGCACTGCCGGTGAGATTGATTTTGACTGTGGGTGCGCCGGTGAAGACGGCTCCCACTTCGAACGGGAAAGACCAGTGACCGCCGCGGCGCGAGATCATATTGCCCCAGCCGGTGGTCATGGAGAAGGCCTGTTGGTGCGCATTGAGCCCCAGGTTGGCGCTGATTGCGAAAGGATCCGTGGCGTCGGAGTAATACTTCTGCGAGCCGAGAGTAATGCTGGTGCCTGCGCTCGATGCACCGCTTGCGGAAATCGCATTCTGGTTCAGGAGCATCACGCCCGGGCTTAGCCGCCAGCCATGCGCGGGAAACGGATAGTAGTCCAGGGCAGCGCCCATTGACGCGAAGTTGAGCTTGCCGCTGACGCTGACGCCGTTCGACCCGCTGCCGCCATCGATTTTGACATTGTTGACCGAGTAGTTGAAGTAGTTGCCGACGGCGCGCAGGTTGGCGTGAGCGCCGGCATTGACAGCGGCCTGCATATTGATGCCCATGGCGGAGATTCCGCCTCCCAGGGCGAGGCGCGAGAACGGCGCCGGAGGTGCGTATGGCGTCTTTTTTCTTTGCGCAGATGCGGTCCCGGCAGCCGGGTCCGCTGCCAGCGCAGATGAGGACGGCGCTTCCGTCAGAGCCGGCGCTGTTTGAGCAGGCAGGGTTGCAGCTGTGCCCAACAGAAAAAGCGTCAGGTAAAGAGCAAGTCGTCTCAAGTTACCTCCAAAGCGGAACAATCGATTCCCGCACCGACCCATTGCCGGTCCAGGCACTCGCATCGGCTCTCCGGAGATCGCAGAGGAGCCACGCGCACTGAAGGGCTCGGACGGCGACTGAAACCAGGCCGGCTCGGCAGCGATCTGCAGCAAAAGAGGAAAGTGCGCTGCCAAAGCGTACCAGCGTACGATTCGCCGGACAATCGGCTACAAGAACAATCAATTCCGCGAATCCACTTTTGGGAATCAAGATGGAAACGGAATCGAAGTGAGAATGACGTACTCTAACCCCATGGGCAGGGTGGAGTGGGAAGCCGAGAAAATCGTGCGGCTGCGCCGCATGCTGATGGCATGGTATGAGCGCAGCCATCGCGATCTGCCCTGGCGCAAGAGCAGCGATCCCTACGCAATCTGGGTTTCTGAAGTGATGCTGCAGCAGACGCGCGTGGCCGTGGTGGAGGAGCGGTTCAAGGCATTTCTGGAGCGGTTTCCCACCCTGAGTTCCTTGGCCGCCGCGCCCGAGCAGGAGGTGCTCGCCGTCTGGAGCGGGCTGGGCTACTACCGGCGCGCGCGTATGCTGCACAGGGCGGCGCAGTTTGTCGTGGCCAACTGCGCCGGCGTACTTCCGCAAAGCTCCACGGAATTACGCCTGCTGCCGGGCATCGGCGCATACACCGCGGCCGCCATCGCCAGTATCGCGTTCGGTGAGTGCGTCGCCGTGGTGGACGGCAACGTGGAGCGCGTGCTCTATCGCGTGGCCGGGTGGGAGACGGGCGTCCGTGCCGGAAGCGCCGCGTTGAAGCGCAAGGTGACCGAGCTGGCCGGCGGGCTGATGGACAGGGAGCGTCCCGGAGATTTCAACCAGGCGCTGATGGAGCTGGGCGCAACCGTGTGCCTGCCCCGCAATCCGCTGTGCCTGGTGTGCCCATTTTCACCCGATTGCCATACGCGCGGCGAACACAGGCGCCCCCCTCGTCCGCCGATGCTGAGCCGCGAGGTTGCGCACGCGCTCGCGGTGCGGACAAATTACACCACCGCCAAGGGGCGCGGAGCGGGTAAAGGGCGCGCGCGGGGCGTGCGCGAAGTCTTGCTGGAGCAACGGCCGGCCTCTGCGACGGTGATGCCCTCGATGTGGGAGCTGCCCCAGTTGCGCGAGACGGCGGTTCCCGACAAGCAGCTGCTCATGGCCGTGCGGCACGCCATCATGCAGGTAAATTACTACGTGCGCATCCGAACCGTGGCCGAAGACAAAGTGGACGTGCTGACCCAGGCCGGAGGCGCGCGGCGCTGGGTTCCGCTGCGGGACGCCGGCGCCATGGCGCTGACCGGGCTGGCGCGCAAAGTGCTCACGCGGGCGCGGCTGCTGCCGGCGGAATCTCTTGACCCACCGGAGGACGTGGGAACGAGCGCGCAGAAAACCGAAGCAGACGCCGGCTGAGGAAACCTGCCTGCGTGGCGATTTAGGCGCTCGATTCAGTAATAATCCGCGCAGCTCATGTAGTAACCGCAGTGCGCGCAGATCAGCTTGCAGCGATGGCCGGTCAGGCGATGGCTGCAGGTGGGGCAAAGCTGGCAATGGTGCTCGACCGGGCTCAAGACCGGCTCGCCGGACTGTTCGGGAGCAAACCGGGCCGAATCACCATGTGAGAAATCCGCGTGAAAATCGGCGTTGCGGGGAGGGGCCGGCTCTGCTGGCATGTCCGACAGATTAGCATGGAATAAGGGCCCCGGCGGTTCGGCATCCGGCGAGACAACGGATGCATCCCACTCGGCGGAAAACCTCTACGGCTCACCCGAGCAGATCGCCCCGGCAACCAGGAATGGAAAACCCAAGATCTTCGCATCCCCCAAGGAGGGAACATGGCAAGCAAGGCGAGCGCGGTCTGGACTGGATCGCTGAAGGAAGGAAAAGGTACGATTTCGACGGCAACGGGCGTGTTGAAGAACGCCAACTATTCGTTCGCTACGCGTTTTGAAGGCGCGATGAGCGGCACCACGCCCGAGGAGTTGATTGCGGCGGCGCACGCCAGTTGTTACTCCATGGCGCTGGGTGCGCAGCTGGGTGGCGCCGGGCTCACCCCGGAAAGTATCGAAACCCATGCGGCCGTCACATTGGCTAAAACCGACAGCGGCTTCGCCGTGACCAAGATTGCATTGGCCACCGCGGCCAAAGTTCCCGGCGCCAGCAAGGAAGCCTTTGACAAAGCGGCGGCCGACGCCAAGAGCGGCTGCCCGATCTCCAAGCTCTTCGCCAACAACACTGAGATCACGCTGGACGCCAAGCTCGTCTGAGCGCATCCTTCCCAACCGGAAACAAACGTCCCTCCCCGGTTCGCTGCCCATTGGCTTGCATCGCGGGAGGGATTGTTGTTTGAAGGCTGCCAGGAAGCAATACAAATTCAAGGCGCAGGCTATCCCGGGCATGGGCGGCGGCGCGGGTGTGATGTTTCCCTGCGACGCACAGAAGGAGTTCGGGACCGGGAGAAAAGTGCCGGTGCAGGCGACGCTCGACAGCGTGGCCTATCGCGGCCCGCTGATGCATTGCGGCATGAATAGCCACACGCTGGGCGTGCTCAAGAGCATTCGCGAGCAGATTGGCAAGGGGACGGGCGACACGATCGACGTGGTGGAGTGGAAGGACCAACAACCCCGGGGAACGTCGAAGTTGAGGGCTGCGCTCCGCGGTGCGCGCGCATTTGACACCGGATTCAGCATTTGCGAGACTCAAAGTTGCTGCCTGCTTGGCCCGTTCCGGCCGAGCTTTCTACGCGTGCCGAAGTGGCGGAATTGGCAGACGCGCATGGTTCAGGTCCATGTACTCGCAAGGGTGTGGGGGTTCGAGTCCCTTCTTCGGCACCAATCCTTGAAGAGCCCGGGGGCATGCTGCTTCCTCCCACCCAGCCGCAGCCGGGAACAGCCATGCGGGCACATACTGCCCGTTATTCGCCGCGCAAAGCGCGCATGGGATCGATGGTGGCTGCTCTGAGCGCAGGCAGCCCGGAAGCTGCAAGGGCCAGCAGCAGCACGCCCAGCGCAGCCACAATCAAGGTCGCCGGATCGAACGGGCTTACCCCGAAGAGAAGCGAGCGCAGCAGCCTCGAAGCCGCCACCGCGCCGACCAGCCCGATCACGCAGCCGATCCCTGCCAGCTT
>JASHTS010000025.1 GCA_030040425.1 Acidobacteriaceae bacterium
GAGTGAACTCGTGCCCTGATACAAAACCTCTTGCTTGTTGGGCTTCTCCGCAGCCTGTGAGGCGGTGCCTTTGTTACAGAGCCCTCCTTCAGCGGAGTTCTTCGGCAGCCCGCGGGCTTGCGAGCCGGGCTCAATCGTCGCGAAGCCGGGCTAGCGCCTGGGGCTACGGCCGCTCATTGATTGATGGCCGTCAGCACCTCGGTCCTTCGGCTCATGCGCGCCGTGCGCTCCAGCTTGTCCCAATTGAAGGGCTTGCCGTCGATGGCGCGCACCAGCGTTTTGAACAGCACCACCGAAAAGACCTGCCGGTAAGCGAAGCGCTGCAGCCAGATATGGAAGAGCAGCCAGCCATCGCCCTTGTTGGCCGGATGGCGCCGCTCCAGGCAGAAAGCCACCGAAGAGGTGAGGAAGTCGATGACGAGAAAGCCGAGGAAGTAGGCGACCAGTTTTTCAAAGCTGGCCGGCGAAGCCGACTCCGGGTGGTAATGGAGGTCGATGAAGAAGTTCACAATGCCCCAGGCGAACAGGAGATCGATGAACGGAGAAACCAGCGGCAGGAACATCTGGAAGATGAGGATGTTGGGCAACGCGAAGAGCCCCATCGCGCGGTTGCGCGCAAAGGCGGCGCGATGCTTGAAGATGGCCTGCAGGGTGCCAAAGGACCAGCGGAATCGTTGCCGCATGAGGCCCTTCGCGTCAATGGGCGCCTCGGTGAAACCGAGCGAGCGGTCTTCATAGTCCACGCGCCATCCCCGCTCGAGCAGGCTCATGGTGAGGTCGGCGTCTTCGGCCACGGTGTTGAGCGGATAGCCGCCGACGGCCTTGACCGGCGCCGTGCGCCACGCGCCGATGGCGCCCGGAACCACGGTGACCACGTGAAACAAATCGAGAGCGCGGCGCTCGAAGTTCTGGCTGGTGATGTATTCGAGGGCCTGCCATCGCGTCCACAGGTTCACGCGATTGCCTACCTTGGTGTTGCCGGCCATGGCCCCGATGCGCGGATCTTCAAAATGGCGGACGAGCTTGGCGATGGCATCGGGCGCGATCACGGTGTCAGCGTCGATGCCGACGTAGAGCTCTTCCGGCGTGCGCTCAAGCGCAGAATTGAGCGCGGCGGCCTTGCCCGCATTGGGCTTGCTGAACACCTGCACGCGCCCGGCGCGGATCTCTTCCTGAAAGGCCGCGGCGGCCACTTCGGCGGTGCGGTCTTCGGAGCCGTCGTCGACGACGATGACGTGCAGGTTCTTGTAATCGGAGTTGAGCACGGAGCGCACCGTGCGCACGATCACCGCCTCTTCGTTGTATGCGGGAATGAGCACGGCGATGCGCGGATTGAAGCCGGGCGAGGCCTGCGGGCGCGGGCGGCTCAACCTGTCGATCACGGCGAAGACGCCCACCATCACCAGGCGCGCGCTCATCAGAACATCGCCGATGAAGAACACCATCACGATGAAGTTGCCGATGATGTCGACCACGGAAAACGCAATCGAATCGGGGATGGCGCGCACGCGCTGCCAGAAAGTGAGCGGCGGCATCACCTGCGCGGTGGTCTTGCCCAGCAGCGCGGAGACGGGAACAAAGGTGTACCCATGCGCGCGCAGCGTGTCGATGAGCACCGGCAGCGCGTCCACCGTGGCCTGGCGGTTGCCGCCGCCGTCGTGCATCAGGATGACGGAGCCGCGGAACTGGGGCTTGGTTTTCATGGTGGCAAGCTGGTCGAGGACCGACTGCACAATTTCCGCCGTAGTCTTGGCCCGCGGCTCGCTGCGGTCGTGCTCATCGATTTCCCAGTCGTGGGTATCGATCTTGTTGCCGATGACGATGTAGCCCTCGTTCTGCGCGGGCACCACGGGCGCGGCCTGGTCGTCGGTCTCCGGCTCTTCATCGATGTCGTACGGGGGGCGGAAGTAAAGCGGCTGCACGCCGAGTTTTGCCGCAAACAGGCTCTCGGTGAGCTTCATCTGCAGCTCGAGCTGGCGCAGGGAGATTTCGCTGATGTCGGGATGGCTCCAGGTGTGGTTGCCGATCTCGTTTCCGTCGTGCACAATGCGCTTGAGCAGGCCCACGTTCTGCGCCGCCTCAGAACCGATGATCATGAACGTGCCCTTCACGTTCTTGCGCTTCAGAATGTCGAGAATCTTCGGCGTCCAGTTGGGATCGGGACCGTCGTCGAAGGAAAGCGAAACCTCGTTGGGATGATATCCGTAGTACTCCACGCTGTAGTTGCGCGGGTAGACGTCCATGTGCTCGTCGACGATGAGCTTCTTGCGCGGATCGGGCTCGTCGGTATCCACCTCCACGGTGCGCTTGCCCGGCTGCTTCAGCCCGGTTACGCGCATGATGTCGCCGCTGCCCTCGATGTCCACGTCGTGGCCCGGCTGCACGGAAGCGAGATCGCTGAGCGAGTCGGGGCTGCTGGGCCTGTCCCACACGTTCCACAGGGAGCTGTCTTCGGTGCCCAGGCGCCAGAGCGCGAAGGTCTGCAGGCCGAGCTGGTGCGCGGCGCGCATCTCGTCGAGCAGCGTCACGCCGTCAAGAAACCAGACCACGTGCCTTTGATCGGCGTCTTCGTCGATGTATTCGAAGTGCGGATTGAGGGTGTCGTAATCGAGATCGAGATCGGCGTCGGCGTCGGAGGCCTCCTGCCAGGTGTCGGAGACGGACATGTCCTCGGTATCGAGCACCTGCGGCTTGGCGGCCTTTCCGTGCTTGCGTTTGGGCGGAATGGAGAGCGTCCAGTCATAGCCGTAGTTGCCCAGCGCGCAGATGAGCTTGTTCTTGGGCACCAGCTTGAGCGCGTGCACCAGGTTGCCGACAAACCACTGCTGCGCGGCAATCGGCCCCGGATCGCTGGTGACCTGGTGCTGGTCGTAATCCATCAGAATCACGCCGTCGGAGTTGGCGGCAATCTGCCGGAGCTCATCGTCCGGCGTGCCCACGGCGACGTTGACGTAAAGGCGCAGGTTGCGCGGATGCATCTGGACATAAAGCTCGCGGATGAAGCTCAGGTATGCCGGCGTCGCGTTGTCGGGAAGATTCTCGAAGTCGAGGGAGATGCCGCGATAGGCGGGGTCGGCGGCGAGAAAATGGACGATCTGCCCGCAGAGGGTGGCGCGATTGCCGGGATCGGCGAGCAGTGTGCCCACCTTCGCGTCCCACACCTGCGTGGCGGAGTTGAAGTTGTTCAGGTGGGGAAAGATTTCCGTATCTTCGCGCGCCTCCTGGATGACACGCTTGATGCGATCGAGATCGTCGGGATCGTGCACGGTGTCGCCGTCAATGACCGGATAGGCGAGATGGGTGTCATTGTTGATGGCCAGCAGCTCCGGTCCGGACGAGAAGACGTGGAGCCACTCGGGAAACAGCATGTCGATCTGATGAACGTGCTGCTTGAACGAGGAGTAGCTGGCCTCGTCGTAGGGAACGTAGTAGGCGGCCCGCAGACCTTCGCCGGTGTTGAAGGGGATCTCCGATGGGCGGCGTGTGGTTTTGCGCCGCGCCGGGCGCGGAAGCTTGCTGTTGCGCACCAGCAGCGTGCGATCGGGCAGGGCGCGGTAGTTATGCCGCGGCGTGGGCAGCAGGAGCTCGGGCAGCTCCTGGTTGCGCACCATGTTCAGGACGAAGGCGACCACTACCAGCGTGGAGAGAACGGCGCAGGCGTCGAGAATGCGGCGCAGGCGCCTCCAGCGTTTGCGTTCGGGGTCGAAAAAAATCTGTCGATCAGGCATCGGCGGTTTCATCTCCGCGCCGGCGAGCGCCGCGAAGATGGTCTGCATAGTTCAGGATAACGAATGCCCGCCGCTCTCGCCTCCCGCACGCGCGCGGCAGCCACCGGGCAGCCTGTTCGATCGCACGGGAAGAGCGTTAAGCCATCCTGAAAATGCCGTACGCTGTACATTACGAAGGGTATGGGAGTCCGCTTCTTGCGTCAATCGGGTTTGGGCCGTCCAGCGCTGACGCGCTGCGCCCTGGCGGCCTTGCCGCTGGCCGCGGGCCTGGCGCTGCGCCTTTGGATGCTCAAAATTGTTTTTGAGGTCGCGGGCGACGGGCTGCTCTATGGCGCCCTGGCCAAAAACCTGCTTCGGCACGGCCGTTATGCCTTCACGGGTACGGGCGGCGCGCTCATCCCCACGCTGATCCGCCTTCCCGGCTATCCTCTCTTTCTCGCGCTCTGCTTCCGCCTCTTCGGCATGGAGAACTACTATGCCGCGTGCTGCGTGCAGATCGCGCTCGATCTCGCCGGCTGCCTGCTGCTGGCGGATTTCGCGCGCCGCATCGCGCCGCCGCCGATTCAGGGAAAGGCGGCTCTGGCCGCGCTCTGGCTGGCGGCGCTTTGCCCTTTCACCGCCTCCTACGCGGCGCTTCCGCTCACGGAAACGCCCACGCTCTTCACCCTTGCCCTTGGGCTCTGGGCCATGGCGCGTTTCCGCGATGATCCGGGATGGACGTACGCGCTCTGCTTCACCTTTGCCGTGTGCGGGTGTGCGCTGCTGCGTCCGGACGGCGCGCTGGCCGCGGTTGCTTTCGCGCCCGCGCTGGTCATGGCGCTGCCCCCGGAAAAAATTGCACACGCCAAGCTGCTGCGCATGGCCTGCGCGTGTGCGCTGCTTGCGCTTGCTCCCTTTGCCGCGTGGACGGTTCGCAACTGGAAGACGTTTCACGTCTTCGAGCCGCTCGTGCCGCGCCTGGCGAACGATCCCGGCGAGGCGGCGCACCCGGGGTGGGAAAAGTGGGTGAAGACGTGGTGCCTGGACTACATCTCCACCTACCAGATTTACTGGAACGTGCCCGGCAGCGCGTTTGCTGTGGGCGATCTACCCCGGCGCGCCTTCGACTCGCCCGCGCAACAGGCGGAGGTCGCGGCACTCGCAAACGAGTACGAGGATAACGGGGAGGACCTTTCCCCCGGCCTCGACGCGCGTTTCGCCGCCCTCGCCGGCCAGCGGATCAGCGCGCATCCGCTTCGCTACCATCTCTGGCTGCCGCTGGGGCGACTGGCGGACATGGCGTTGCGCCCGCGCGTCGACAATCTGCCCATCGATCTCGACTGGTGGATCTACGCGCATCACCACGCGGAAACGGAATTCAGCTGGGCTTATGCGGCGCTCAGCGCGCTCTATCTCGCGCTGGGTATCGCGGGATTGTGCCTGCGTCCCCGCTTCGCCTGGGCGCTCGCCGCCTACATCCTGCTGCGCGCCGCGGTGCTGGCGTTTACGGTCGCCGCACCGGAGACGCGCTACACGCTGGAGTGGTTTCCCATGCTGTTTGCGCTGGGCGGAGTTGCCGTGGCAGCGGCGGCGGGGATGCTTATGCCGCGCAATTCGATGAGTTGAAGCGATCGGGCGGGACCTTGGTTTCGCTGGACAAGGGTCAGATGAGGAGGCGACATAGCAGGGGCTTAAGCCCGAGTTCATTTGGCGCTGTTCATGGCCTGGCTGAAGCCGTGCCCTTGTTACAAAACTCTTTCGATCGAGAATTTCAGCGTGGGGTTCGGCGGGTTAGCGGGCTGAGGCCCTCGCTTGGTCTTCGGGTCTCTGCTCGAGTTGCGCCCTTTCGACGGAAGTCAGTGCGTCGTGTAGGTCGTCTTGCTGTCGGTCTTGAAGGTAAATGCGTCTTTGGGCAGCGATCCGTTGACCTTGATGTTGGTGTAGTGACAGGTGCGCGACTGGCCGTTGCCCTCATCGAAGTATTGCTTCAGGCTGACGGCGCGGCTCAAATCCATCCACAGAATCACCTTGGGCAGCTTCTGGCGCACGGCGGGATCCTTGGGCACCAGCTCGAGCTTGGCAGTCTCGACGCCGTCCACGGGTTCGACGCCGTCGTAGGTGATGTCCCACTTCTCCTCGAGCTCGTTGCCGCTGGCGCCAAAGCCGAGCATGAACCAGCTCTCATACTGGCTCAGCTTGCTCAACGTGGTTACCTGGTCAGTCAATTTCTCATAGAGCTGGATGGTTCCCCTGGCGCAACACACAACCACCTTGGGCGAGGGCTGGTCGTCGTCTGTGGCGATGTGCACACCCATGTGGAAAGTGGAGCCGCTGCGCTCGTAGTAGACGACACCCTTCTGCACGTCGGTATCGGGAACCGGATTGGTCTGCGTGGAGTCGAATTCGACGTCGGCGGAGGTGGTGCGGAAGCCGGCCGCAGCGGTGTTCAGCCTGGCGAGCACGCTGTTGAGGTCTTCGGCGGCAAAGGCGGCACGGCAGGGAATGAGAGTGAAACCAGAGAGCGCGACCCAGGCGAACAGTATTTTCCAGCGCATAGATTCCTTGGTTTTTTGGATGCGCGCGAGGCTTGAGCCGGTCCAGGAAAATTGATCGCCCTGGGGAAATCCCCGGTCCTATTTATGGGCCCACACCTTCCAGGCGAGCTTCCCGTTGGCGTCCATCACCGTCTCCCAGTGCTCCACGAAGACGTCGTCACCGGTGACCGGCTCAATGGCCGCGCGCAGCGCCTTTCTTGCCTGCGCATCGGTGGCGCCGGGAGGGACGCTCACATCGGCGGCCTGCACCGTGATGACCACCCCGCGAGCGCCGTTCCAGCTCACCTCGAGAGGGTGCTGCGGCCCCAGCCTCTGCGAAGGACGGTCGCCGTAATTCCATATCCGGGGCGTCACGAAGATGAAGAGCAGGATGAGCGTGACCATGACGTCGTATTGAAACGAGCCGCGCGTGAAGGTCCAGAAGAAGTAACTCTTCAGGACTTGCCCGACGCTCTGGCCTTCTTCGCGGCGTTGCGGCTCATCCGCCGGCAATGCGGCGCTTTCAAACTTCATCGCGACTCCTTTACGATCCGGTCCATACCGCCCATGTAGGGCCGCAGGGCCTCCGGGATCTCCACTGAGCCGTCGGCCTGCTGATAGTTCTCGAGAATCGCCAGCCAGGTACGGCCCACGGCCAGCCCGCTGCCGTTGAGGGTGTGCACGAACTCGACCTTGGCCCGCGCACCGCCCTCGAGGCCGGCCGATGGCCGATAACGGATGTTGGCCCGCCGCGCCTGAAAGGCCTCGAAGTTCGAACACGAGGAAATCTCGCGGTAAAGCTGCTGCCCGGGCAGCCAGACCTCGAGATCGTACGTTTTGGCAGACGAAAATCCGGTGTCGCCGGTGCAAAGCAGGACACGCCGGTACGGCAAGTCCAAAGCTTCCAGAATCTCTTCGGCGTCGCGCGTCAGTTTTTCGTGCTCCGCATCGGATTCTTCGGGCCGGGTGAACTTGACGAGCTCCACCTTCTGGAATTGATGCTGCCGGATGATCCCGCGTGTATCTTTTCCTGCTGCACCCGCTTCGGCGCGGAAACAGGGAGTGTAGGCGGTGAGCGAAATGGGCAGCCGGGCTTCGTCCAGAATCTCATCGCGGTAGAGATTCGTGACCGGAACCTCGGCGGTGGGAATCAGCCAATGGTCGCTGTCTTTGAACTCGCCGCGCGCCGCGGCCTCGGCATCGGCGTCAGAGCAGCGAAACAGGTCGTCGGCAAACTTGGGCAGCTGCCCGGTTCCAAACAGCGACTTCGAATTCACCATGAAGGGCGGCAGCACTTCCTTGTACCCGTGCTTCCGCGTGTGCAGGTCGAGCATAAGCGAGATGAGCGCCCGCTCCAGGCGCGCACCCGCGCCCATATAGACGGCGAAGCGCGCCCCGCTCAGCTTGGCCGCGCGCTCGAGATCGAGAATTCCCAGCGCTTCGCCAATCTCCCAGTGCGGCCTTGGCTCGAAGTCGAATTGCCTTTTCTCTCCCCAGCTCTTGACGACCTTGTTGTCCGCTTCCGAAGCGCCGGCGGGCACCTCGTCGCGCGTGAGATTGGGAACCCTCGCCAGCGCCAGGCGCAGCTCTTCATCGAGCGCAATCGCGCTCTTGTCCAGCTCTTCCAACTTTTCCTTGAGAGCCCGCGTCTCTTCCATGGCCGCGGCGGCTTCGTCGTTCCTGCCGGCCTTCTTGAGCGCACCCACCCGCTGGCTCAGCTCGTTGCGGCGGGCCTTCAGCTTCTCCGCGTGTGTAATCGCCTCGCGCCGGCTTTTATCGAGGGCGCGAAAATCGCCCAGCAGAGCTGCGGGATCGGCGCCGCGCGCGCGCAGTTTTTCCTCCACAAATTCCAGGTTTCCCCGGACAAATCCCAGGTCGAGCATCGCTCTTCCAGTTTACTCGACGGAGGTGCGGCATCCCGGCAATTGAACCCGGGTGAAAGCCACGCATTCTGCTAGGCTTATTCCCATGCGACCAGCGGAGAGCGCGTTGTCTGAGCGGGCGCCCTCGCTCGGCTCGCACGAGCGCCCCTGGCTCTTCGCCTTTCTCATCGCGCCGGACGCGGTGATCTCGCTGGGCCTCGTCCTGGGCGGTCTCGGTTACCTGCTGCGCGACGAAGGCGTCGATCCGGCGCGCATCGGCAGCATCGTGGGCATGCTCTCGCTGTCTCACGCCATCTATTTTCTCTGGGGCCCGGTCACCGATTTCTGGATGCGGCGGCGCACCTGGCTCCTGCTTGCGGCCGTCGTCTCCGCGCTTACCGTACTGCTCGCGTTTCGCCAGCCGCGCCTCGCGTCTTCCTGGGCCATTGCACTTCTGTTCCTCGCCGCGTGCATCGGGATGCTGGTTCCGGCGGCGTGCGGCGGCATGATGGGCGCTCTGCGCAGCGAGGTGAACCGGCGGCGGGCCGGCGCATTTTACCAGACCGGCTCGCTGGCTGTCAGCGCCCTGGCCACATTTCTTCTTGTTTCCTATTCGAAACGGCTCAGCCTGTTTGCGCTCGGAGCCCTTGTTGCCGCACTGGTTGCCTTGCCTGCACTCGCCGCGCTGGCCGCGCCTGCGCAATCCGTCTTGAGCGAGCAAAGCGCGCGCCAGACAGCGCAACGCATCTGGCGCGAGTTCAAAGCCACGTTTCTGCGCAAAGAAGCCATCCCCTATACGCTGCTGGTCACCTTTCCCATGTGCAGCGGCGGCATGCTCGGACTTTTACCACAGCTTGCCCGCGACTACGGCGTGAGCGGCGCCGAGGTGGCGTGGATCAACGGCGTCGCGGGCGCGCTGCTCACCTCGCTGGGCGCGCTGGCCGCTTTGCTCATTCCCGTCCGGGTGCGCGCGCCCATCGCGTTTCTGGTCGCGGGGCTGGCCAATGCCGGGTCGCTGGCCATTCTCGCGCTTGGGGCGCAGCGGCCGGCTGTCTACTTCGCCGCCACGGTGCTTTTTCTCTTCACCATCGGCGCGTGCTATGCGCTCTTCACCGCGGTGGCGCTCGAGTTTCTCGGCAGCTCCGGCAAGAGCGGCAGCTCACGCTACGCCATCATCAATTCGCTCGGCAATCTTTCTCCCGCTTACATGGCCTGGGCCGATGGCCGCGGCCATGTGCTCTGGGGACCGCGCGGCATGCCCGGCACGGACGCGGTGCTGAGCGCCGTGGGCGGGTGCGTGCTGCTGGCGTATTTTCTTTTTGCGCGGCGGCGGAATTCGCCCCTGGCGGCGTGATCCGGGCCCAATCGCAGCTCACAAGAGGCCGCCGGCCGTTCCCCGGCTCAAATCGACTGCTCCTGCTCGATGTACGCCTCGAGCCAGCCCAGGATCTGCGGCCAGCCGCGATGGCTGTTCCGCGCTTCCTCCGTCGCCAGGCCGGAGTGCGTCAGGCGCACCGTCGTCAAGCCCGCATGCTCCTCCAGGTCCCACTGCACCAGGGATTCGGTTGCATGATCGTACCAGTCGGGAAGCCAGGTGAAGACCAGCAGGCGCGGCGGCTCGATGATGCGATACTCGCCCCGGATGGTGACCGGCTTTCCGCTCGACTCGGCGCGCATTGTCCATTTGCCGCCGGGGCGCAGGTCCGATTCGAACGAGGTGAGCTTGAAACGAGCGCCGGGACCACCCCACCACTTGAGCCGCTCTTCGGGATCGGTTAGGGCCGTAAAGACGCGCTCCGCCGGAGCCTTGATTTGAATTTCCTGCGTAATGGTGTCGCTGACTGCCGCCGCATTCATTCGAGATTCTCCGCATAGGATTTGAGTCCGCGCAAGGTTTGCGCCCAGAAGGTCTCGTAATCGCGCAGCCACTCGTTCACGGCGCGCAGCGGCCGCGCATTCAGCGTGCACCGGCTGGCAGTGCCTTTGCGGCGCGATTCCACCAGTCCCGCCGAGCGGAGCACGCGCAGGTGCTTGGAGATGGCGGGGCGGCTGACGGAGAAATTGTCTGCAATTTCGCCCACCGTAAATCGCCGGCCGCGGAGCAGCCTCAAGATCTCGCGCCGCGTGGGATCGGCGATGGCCTTGAAAACAAGATCGCGCCGCTGCTGTGAATCGGAAACCATCGGGTTACCAATAACCGTAACCAAATGGTTTCCAATTGTCAAGGAGAATTCCGCATGGAGGGGGTGCAACGGCTGCGCGGAGCTGGATGTGGAGCGGCTGCCCGGAGAAGTTGCGCCGTCCCTCCGGGACTTCGGAGGCAATTCCTACAATCCGTCAGCCCCACGCTGAAGCGCCGGGCTGACGAACGTTGCGCCTCGGGCGCGCTTCTTAGCCTCCTGAAGGGGCCATTTAGAGCCTCCCGAGGAGGCCATTTAAGGAGGCAAGTTGGTTGTCTTAGTCCGCGGCTTTTCCGCTCTCCTTGCGGTTGGCGGTCTGCTCCTGCCAGCCCGGCAGCCGCTGGTCGCCGGTGATCAGGCGCGCGCCGCGCGTGAAGGTGAAGTAGGTCCACATCCAGTTGGCCAGCACGGAGAGCCGGTTGCGGAAGCCGATGAGGAAGAAGATGTGCACCGTGAGCCAGGTGAACCACGCCGACAGGCCGCTCATGTGGGCGCGGAACGGCCACTTCACATCGGCCACGGCGGACATGCGGCCAATGGTGGCCATGTCGCCCTTATCGAAGTAGCGGAAGACCGGGCGCGGTTTTTGGGCGAGATCGGCGGCGACGGCTTTGCCCACATAGTCGCCCATCTGCATGGCCGGCTGGGCCACGCCGGGAACCTGGTGACCATCCTGCTCGAAATGAGCCAGGTCACCCAGCACAAAGACATCCGGCAAGCCCGGCGGATTCAGCCGGCCGTCTACGCGCACGCAGCCGCGACGGTCGAAATTCACCTTGGGCGGCACGCCCAGCATTTTTCCCAAGGGCGACGCCTGCACGCCCGCGGCCCAGAGCGTGACCGCTGCATCGATCCGCTGGCCGTTGGCTTCCACCCAGCCCGGCCCCACGCCGGTGACCTGCGTCCCGGTGTGCACCTCCACGCCCAGACGCTTGAGCGTGGCCTCGGCCTTGGCCGAAAGATCCTCAGGATACGCGGTGAGGATGCGATGCCCGCCATCGAGCAGCAGCACGCGCGACTTGTCCGGCTGGATGTGGCGGAAGTCGTGGCGCATGTAAAGCTGCGCGATGTCGGTGATGGCGCCCGCCAGCTCCACACCCGTGGGCCCTCCGCCAATGACCACAAAGTTCAGCGGCGGATGCCAGCCGAACTCCACCTTCTGCCGCTCCGCCAGCTCGAAGGCCAAAAGCACGCGGCGGCGAATCTCGATTGCATCTTCGACCGTCTTGAGCCCCGGCGCCAGCGGAGCCCAGTCTTCATGACCGAAGTAGGAGTGCGTGGCGCCGGTCGCCAGCGCCAGGTAGTCGTAGGCGATTCGCGCTCCGCTGGCAAGCGAGACCACGCGCGCGCCCGTGTCGATGCCCACCACCTCGTCCATCAGCACTTCGGCATTCTTTTGCTGGCGCAGGATGGTGCGGATGGGCTGAGCGATGTCGGCGGGCGAGAGAACCGCCAGCGCCACCTGGTAAAGCAGCGGCTGAAACAGGTGGTGGTTGCGCCGGTCGACGAGGGTGACGTCCACGTCAAGATGTGCAAGGCTGCGGGCCGCGTGAATGCCGGCGAACCCTCCGCCCACAATCACCACGCGAGGGCGGCGACGCGTGTTTCCGTGACGGGCCGCAACGGCTTCCTGCGCCACACGCTCGTCGGCCATGCGCACCTCCCGCTCCTATGTAGAAGATGCGGCAAGCCCGGCATCCGTCTCACTCTCGCTGTTGCCGAGTCTCTGACCGGCTCGTCTGCCCCAGCCGCCGACTTGTCAACGCGCTGACTCGTTAACTCGCAGCCTTGCTGTAGCATCCAGCTATGATTGCAGGCGCTTCCTGGCTCTGGTGGCTGGGCTTTCACGCAACCGTGGCGGCGCTGCTGGTGGCCGACTCGCTGCTGCCCGGACATCGCAGCCAGAGTCGCCGGCCTGAGAAATGGACCCCACGCCGTCAGGCTGCCTGGGAATTGGCGGGGACAGGCGGTTTTGCCCTGGCCGCCGCCGGGTTCGCCGTCTGGATAGGCTTTACCCAGGGACGCCAGCCGGCGCTCGAGTTCGTGGCCGGCTACACCCTCGAGGCTTCGCTCAGCATCGATAACCTCTTTGTTTTCCTGGTGCTTTTCCAGGGTTTTCAGATCAGCCGAGAACGCCAGCACACGGCGTTGCTGTGGGGAGTCTGGTGCGCCGTGGTGCTGCGCGCCCTGTTTATCTCCCTCGGTGTCACGCTGCTCGCGCGCTTCGCCTGGATCACCTGGCTCTTCGGCCTGATCCTGCTCTACGCAGCCTGGCGCCTGCTGCGCGGCGGCTCGACCCGCGCTGTCATTCCGCAATGGATCCGCCGCCTGCAGCCCGCGCGCGGCTCGCTTTTGCCCGTCATCCTTGCTGTCGAGGTTACCGATCTTGTCTTCGCCACCGACTCCATCCCCGCCGTTCTCTCCGTCACCCACAACCCGTTTGTCGCCTATACCTCCAACATTGCCGCCATTCTCGGCCTGCGCTCGCTTTACTTCATGTTGGCTGCCATGCTCGATCGCTTCCGCTCGCTTCCCTACGGACTTGCCGCGCTCCTCATCTTTGCGGCCTTCAAAATGCTCGCCGCGCGCTGGATCGAGATTCCCATTGAGCCTTCGCTGGCGGTCATCGGCGCGATTCTGGCAGTCTTCGCCCTGATCACATGGAGGCAAAGGGAAGGGAATAGGGAACAGGGAACAGGGATCAGGGATCAGGAATCAGGGAACAGGGATCAGGGGACAGGGAGGGATTAAGGGAGCGAGCGGCGAAGGGATTGACCCCTGATTCCCGATCGCTGTCCTTTTCATCCCATCGTGATTTGCACCAGCGGTTTTTCCGGCGGCGTGGCTTGCCCGCGCTCGCGCCACGCCGGCAGGGCAAGCTTTTTCATCCGCGCCACGGCGCTGCCGATCACCATCGACCCGCGCAGAAGGTGTTTCGCTTTGAGCGGCCCGGCGACGCGCAACCCGCTGACCCAGTGCGCTGCGGCGCTGACCGAACAGCCACACTGCGCGCAGTCCGGATCGCCGCCGAAGACGCAGGGCTCGACATGCGTCTCGAGATCGGCGGAGTAGTTTTTCGAAAGCCGCGAGAAGGTGCACGCGCGGGGCGAGGCGGGAGGATGCAGCAGCGCCTCTGCGTAGCCTTCGGGGGCCAGCAACTTGGGATAAAGCCGGCTCAGACGCGGCAGCTCGCCGGCCACGAATGCCCGCTGCTCCGCGCCTAGCCGCTCCGGGCTCTGCTCGCCGCGCTGGGGCGAGTAGAGGCTCACCCAGATGTGGCCCACCTCCGGCCGTGCATTCCAGAAGCGCACGTATTCTTCCATATACCCCTTGGGTCCGAGCGTGGGCGCGATGAGCATGGGCGCGGTGATGGTCCAGTGAATGTTCACCCGCCGGCCCTCGAGGTTCTTGAGGATGCGGTCATAGGTGGCCGGATGCCGGCGCACATCGTGGTGTTCGGGAAGCCCGTCGATTGACACGGCCGCGACAAAGTTTCGGAGCTGCATCCATTCCAGGGGAATGGGAATGATGCCGCTGGTGACCACCATGGTGAAGATGCCGCGCGTTGCGAGCTCGGGAAGGATGCGGCTGAGCTCGTGGTGGCGCACCATGGGCTCGCCGCCCACCAGCGTCATCTGCAGCGGTTTGTGCCGGTCAGCCAGGGCGAGCACGCCGCGCACCAGATCGTCGCCGCGCTTGTCACTGAGCTCGCGCAGGGTGACTTCGCCGCCGAGGTGGTTGTCGCCGTACGCGTAGCAGCCCGGGCAGCGCAGCGGGCACTCTCGCGTGATCTCAATGGAAAGCAAGGGCGTGTGGCCCTTGAGGACCTTGCTCCAGGAATGCAGAATGTGTGCGGCGCGCAAGCGGTTACTCCATGGGAGTGGGAGCCCGTTTCGAGATTTCGTCAAGCCCTTTGACGTTCGATGCTCGAATCGGGCGCCTCCCGGCAGTGTGAATGTTCTCCTTTTCTTCCGGTCAACTCACTTTCGTTTCTCTTTCGTTACCATCTTTCGAAGATGACCTCGCGGTTGGCGCCCAGCACCGAGTGCCTGCCGAAGTTCTGGTCATCGCGCCGCGGATAATCGCTGCGGAAGTGCGCGCCGCGGCTTTCCGTGCGCGCAACTGCCGATTTGAGAATGGCCTCGGCCACGCGGCTCAGCGCCTGCGCCTCGCTCAAGCGCCGTCCGCGCTTTGCGCCCATGGCAAGCCCGGCCAGCGCAGCATCGCACTCAGCCTGGCGGGCGAGCCCCTCGCGCAGGCTGCTTTCCTCGCGCAGGAGCCCCGCGTGGGTCCACATCGCCGACCGGAGCCGCACGATCGTGGCTTCCAGGTGCTGCTCTTCGGCCGCGCTCAGCGGCTTTGCCTCCTGCGGCATTTCGCTTTCCGTGTGGATGAGCGGCAATGCGTCGGCCAGCATCGCCTGCGCCGCGCGCGCGCCGAAGACCAGCCCCTCCAATAAGGAGTTGGAGGCCAGCCGGTTGGCGCCATGAACGCCCGTGCAGGCGGCTTCGCCCGCAGCGTACAGACCGGCGATGCTGGTGCGCCCGGAAAGATCAGTGCGAATGCCGCCCATGAGGTAATGCGCCGCGGGCCGTACGGGAATGAGATCGCACGCCAGATCGAGACCGTGGCGGGCGAGAAAGGCGCTGATCCCGGGAAAGCGGCGATGCAGATCGACATTTTTCACGTGGCGCATGTCCAGGTAAACGGGCCGCGCTTCACCCTCCACCGCACCTTCACGCGCAATCGCCCGCGCCACCACGTCCCGGGGCGCGAGCTCGAGCTGGGGATGGTAGCGCTCCATGAAGCGCTCGCCGCGCCCGTTGCGCAGGTAAGCGCCTTCTCCGCGCAGCGCCTCGGAGAGCAGAAAGCGCGGCGCGCCCTCGAGCGCCAGCGCCGTGGGATGGAACTGGTAGAACTCCATGTCTGCGAGCTCGGCGCCGGCTTCCGCGGCCAAAGCGATGCCGTCCCCGGTTGCGACGGCAGGATTTGTAGTCTCCGCGTAAACCTGCCCCGCGCCGCCGGAGGCCACCAGGACCGCGCGGGCGCGCATGCGCAACGGCGCAGCGACTGGCTGGCCGGAGCCGGCGCCTGCCGGACCTGCGCCGGCCAGTTCCGCTCCCATGACTCGCCGCTCGGCGGTCACGAGCCGCGTCACCTGCGTCCATTCGGCGAAGCGGATACGCGGCTGCCTGCGCGCATGGGCAACCAAGGCGCGGCTGATCTCCGCGCCGGTGGCGTCGCCATTGGCGTGCAGAATCCGCTCCAGGGAGTGCGCGCCCTCGCGGGTGCGCAGGAACCGTCCGTTCAGGCGGCGACCTTCGCTGTCGGTGGCCTCGTCGAAATTCGTACCCCACTCGATCAGCTCGGCCACGCGGAGCGACCCTTGGCTCACCAGCACCTGAGCCGCAGGCGGGTACACCAGGCCATCCCCAGCGCGCACCGTATCCTCAAGGTGCAGCCCGACATCCGCGCCATCCTCCGCGGCTACGGCGATGCCGCCCTGGGCATAATGGGTGTTCGACTCGCCCAGCGATTCCTTGGTGACCACCAGCACGTCGCCGTGGCCGGCGAGCTCCACCGCGGCCCGCAGACCGGCCACGCCCGCACCCACCACCAGAAAATCCACCGCCGGCGAATCCGCCGCTGCTCCCGTCTCCATCCACTTTCGAGGCTACCATTCGCGCACTGCCCGGTTCGGTACCGGAAGAGTCATCCCCGCAACGAAGAATTCATTTGACGCTGGCGCGATTCCCGCACAATAATTCGTGCAACATTTGCCGCGTGATCCAGGGGGAACGGGAACGGGCGCCTAGCCCGATGGTTGACGTCGCGGCGGATTGTGCGCGAGGACGTGCGCAGGGTGGGCGAGGACCTCGGTCCTTCTTCGCTGGAGAGTCACCGTTTACGATTGACGTACTGTGCAGACCATCCGCGTTGCCACACCCTCGGCCCGCTACGACGTCCTTACCGGCAGCGGACTTCTGGAATCGCTCGCGCCGCGCATTGAAAAGGCCGCCGGCCGGCTGCCCCGCCGCATCTTCGTGCTTACATCGCCGGAGATCTGGTCCCTGTGGGCTGAGACCTTCCTACATTCGTTTCTCGAACTGAAAATCGACCCGCCTGTGGCGCTTTTCCTTCCCCCCGGCGAGCCGCACAAGACCATGGCCAGTGCGGAGCGGCTCACGCGCGAGATGATCCGCGCGGGCGGCGACCGCAGTTCCCTGCTCATCGCCTTCGGCGGAGGCATTGTGGGCGATGTGGGCGGATTTGCGGCCTCCGTCTTCATGCGCGGCATTCCCTACGTGCAGGTGCCGACTACGTTCCTGGCCCAGGTGGATTCGAGCGTCGGCGGCAAGGTGGGCGTGAACCTGCCCGAAGGCAAGAACCTCGTGGGCAGCTTTCACCAGCCCCGCGCCGTATTTGCCGACATCGGCGTGCTGGGGACGCTGAGCGACCGCGAACTGCGCGCAGGGCTGATGGAGAGCATCAAGGCCGGGATCATCCGCGACCGCGGACTGCTGCGTTTCATGGAAGAGCAGGCAGAAGCCATTCTCGACCGCGACCCCAAGGCGCTCGAGCGCGTCATCGCCGCCTCGATCCGCATGAAGGCCGACGTAGTCAGCCGCGACGAGCGCGAGAGCGGCCTGCGCATGATCCTCAACTTCGGCCACACTGTGGGCCACGCCCTGGAGCAGGTTACGCGCTATAAAGCCATGCTTCATGGCGAGGCCATCGCCTGGGGCATGGTGGCCGCGCTCTCTCTCGGCCGCGCGCGGGGAACACTTACCGCGGGGCAGCTCGATCGCCTGGAAACCCTGATCTATCTCTACGGACCGCTGCCGGCGCTGAAGCTGCGCGCGCGCGCGATCGTGGCCGCCACCGCCAGCGACAAGAAGAATACGGGCGGCGTGCGCCGTTTCGTGCTGCCCCTCGGCATTGGCAACGCCGGCGTGGTGGAAGACGTGACGCCGAGCGAGCTCGAAGCCGCGGTGAACTATATGCTGGACAAGGCGAAGGCCGGGTAGAGAGCGAGTCAGCGGCTAGTTTTGGAATGGGTCTCCCGCCCTTTTGTTCGCCGCAGCGAACGAAAGGATGCTGCAACCTGCGAGTCGGCGGTCGGCGGGTCAGCGGGCCGACGCTTCGACCACGACTTTTCCCCGCAAGATGGCGTCTAATTATCAGACAGGTCCGCATCCGGATAGGCACTCGGGGACCGAGGCGGATGGATTACACTGGAGAGGCTCTGGATTGTCCGCACCTTCCCCCATGTGCCGGACCGTAATGCTCGTCTTCGCGCTGGCTGCCTTTGCGGCAGCAACGGCTTATGGTTCAACGGCTTCCCCGGCTACAACGCACAGGAGAGCTGCGGGCGAGCGTCTGCCCCACCGGTCGTCTTCTGCGCGTGCCCGCTCCACGCACACCTCTTCCGCCGCTCCAAGCTCCCGCGGCCGGGCCGCCGAGCGCCGGGCAGGCGAGCGCAGTGCAAGTCAACGCAGCCGCCGGGTGACTTCGGAAAGCCGCCGGCCGAGCCCCGAGGAAGTTGGCCGCGCCGCCGGCCTGAAGATCCGGCGCGATCTTGCCCGCCGGAACGGGTATCGCTCCACGGAAGCTCGATCCACAGAACGCCCAAGGACTTACCAGCGTGTCCGCTACCGCGAGGCCTACCGCTATCGCCGCGCCCGGGCCGTGCGCGTCGCAGAGCGCGAACCTCTGCCCACGGAACGGCTTGAGCCGGCGCGGCCGGAAAGCTATGAGGAGCCCGGCCGGTGGGCGGACCGGGGTGCCGATATTCCGGCGGAACGAGCCGATGTTGTGCCCGACCAGCCGATGCCGGAGCACTCAAGACCGGACGAGGCCAGACCGGAGCAGCCATCTGCCGATTCCGGCACAAGCGAAGCCAGCGACGTTCAAGGGCCGGCGCGTCAGCCTGCTGACGGCGCCGCCGCTCCCTCCACTCTTCCGGCTGCCTCCGGCGAAGAGGAAACCACCGAAGATCTGGCGCCGGATACCACGCATCCGGACGAAGATACCGACGAAGCCTCGCTCGCCATTCCCCGCGGCGCCATGCCCGCGCCGCTGCGCGGCTCTCTTGCGTCGTTGGAGCGCCAGAATGCGAGGCTGGATGCGGAGGGCCTGGAGCGCATCGAGGACGAAAGCGACCTGGCCGCGCGCATTGCCGATGGCCTGCTGGTCCCGGTTCCGGTTTCGAGCGCCCTCACCGTCAATGCCGAGCTTCCGCCGAACCATCGCTACTGCCGTCCCTGGACGGCGCGCTTCCTCGCCGACCTGGCGCGCGCGCACGAAGCTTTATTCCATCGCCCGCTCGAGGTCAGCTCGGCCGTGCGCACGGTCGAGTATCAGCAGCACCTCATGCGCGTGAACGGCAACGCCGCCCCGGCCGAAGGCGACATCGTGAGCCCGCACCTTACCGGCGCCACCATCGATATTGCCAAGAGAGGCCTGGACCGCGAAGAGATCGGCTGGATGCGCCGGCGGCTGCTGGAGCTTGAATCCGAGGGGAAGATCGACGTGGAGGAAGAGTTCCGCCAGGCCTGCTTCCACATCACCGTATACAAGACCTACGATCCGCCGCGGACTTTACGCCGGCCCTCCGAGGCCAAAGAGCCGCAGACCGCGCCTGCAGCCGATGCCGGCTCCTCCACTTCAGGGCTTTAGCGGCGAACTGGAGTCTTTCGAGGATCGCGCCAGGCCGTCCTCATGATCCGGAAAGCGGCGCGCCGCCTGTTGCCCTCACCCAAGTCCTCCGCAAAAATTGATTGGTGCCCTTGCAGGATTCAAATGTACAATCGCGGGCGAACCCAATTCATCGCGCGCTCTCCGTTCGAACCGCGCTGCCGTTCGCCCTGGAGAGCGACGCCCTGTGGTCTTTTAAGAGAGAAAGGAATTCTATGAGCCCGCTTGAAGCGCAACCGGCAACGGAAGCCGTTCCGCTCACGCAGATGCAGCGCATCACCAACGCCTTTGCTGCACCCTCCAAAACTTTTCAAGACATCAAGCGCGGCAACCGGAGCTGGTGGGTGCCGTTCATCGTTCTCGCGCTGGTCGGCTACATCTTCTTCGCCGCATTTGCCTACAAGGTTGGAGTGCGCCAATCGATGGCGAATGTCATCAACATGAATCCAAGAGCGCAGGAGCAGATGGCGCAGGCGACACCGGAGCAGCGCGAAAGGGGAATGAATTTTTGGGTCATCTTCACCGAGGTATTTTCCATTGGCGGTCCCGTCATCGGTCTGCTGGGCGCGGCGGTGGTCTCCGGCGTCCTGCTCGGGACCATCAATTTCGGGTTCGGCGGCAGGGCAAAGTTCGGCGACGTGTTTGCCGTGTCCTATTATGCGTGGCTGCCGAGCATCGTAAAGCTGCTGCTGGGGACAGCGGTGATGTGGTTCCAGCCCCCCGAACAATTCAATATCCAGAACTTTGCACCCACCAACGCAGCTGCACTTTTCATGGATCCGGCAACCCCTCACAAAGCCCTCTATGCCCTGGCCACCCATTTGGATTTTGTTCAGATCTGGATGGCAATCCTGTTCGGCATTGGGTTGTCCATCGTAGCCGGCGTGAAACGCAGCTCCGGTTACATCGCTGTCTTTGGCTGGTGGGTGCTTATCGTGCTGGTTGGCGTGGGCTGGGCCGCAGCCTTCGGTTGATCTCGCGTGCTGCCATGAAAAGCGGTGTGAATCCCTTCGGACTCGCGCCGCTTTTCTTGTCTTTGAGCACTCGTTCCAGGAGTTGGCTGCATCATGGCCTGAGGCCACCGGCAAGGTCCCTCCGCGGCTAAAGCCCGGAAAAATCTCGGACTGTTCTTCGGCCCGACTTAAACCGTGCCCTTTTACAAGGCCATCGATGCGGCGAGTTCTATTTCCCGATCCGTGGCCTCTCTGCTACTCCGCCCACCGGCGCATAATCAGCGACGCATTGATACCGCCGAAGCCGAAGGAGTTCGAAAGGGCAATCTCGAAGTTGTGGGGCATGGCTTTGCCGGGCACGTAATCGAGCCGGCACTCGGGATCGGGTGCGTCGAGATTGATGGTGGGCGGCAGTATCTGGTTTTCGAGGGCGAGCACGGTGATGCCGGCTTCGAGGCCGCCGGCGCCGCCGAGCAGGTGGCCGGTCATGGATTTTGTCCCCGAGATCTTCAACCGGTGGCTGAGCGCGTGCTCGCCGAAGACCACCTCGATGGCGCGCGACTCATTGCCGTCGCCGGCGGGCGTGGAAGTAGCGTGCGCGTTGATATAGCCCACTTCCTCGGGACGGATGCCGGCGTCCTGCAAGGCCGCTTTCATCGCCCGTTGCGCGCCGGCGCCGTCGGGCGCCAGGGCCGTCATATGGTAGGCGTCGGCGCTCATGCCGTAGCCGATCACCTCGGCGAGAATCTTCGCGCCGCGCGCGCGGGCAAATCCGAGCTCCTCGAGAATCAGAATGCCGGCGCCTTCGCCGATCACAAACCCGTCGCGGTCCTTGTCGAAGGGGCGGCTGGCGCGCGTAGGCTCGCTGTTGCGCGTGGAGAGCGCGCGCATGGAGGCGAAACCGCCCACGGAGAGCGGGGTGACCGCGGCCTCCGATCCGCCGGCGATCATGGCGTCCGCGTCGCCGTGCAGGATCATGCGCACGGAGTCGCCGATGGAGTTGGCGCTGGTGGCGCAGGCCGTGGCCGTGGCCGAGATGGGACCTTTGGCGCCGTAGCGGATGCTCAACTGCCCGGCGGCCATGTTGATGATGGTGGCGGGAATGAAAAACGGCGAGAGCTTGCGGGGACCGCCATTCATCAGATTGGAGTGCTCGCGCTCGATGATTTCGAATCCGCCGATGCCGGAGCCGATAAAGACGCCGATACGGTCGGCGTTTTCAGGAGCGATGACAAGACCCGACTGGGCCATCGCCTCCGCGGCGGCGGCGAAGGCAAAATGGATGAAGCGCCCCATCTTGCGCGCTTCTTTCTTGTCTACGAAGTTGAGAGGGTCGAAGTGCTTGACTTCGGCGGCAAAGGTGACCGGGAAGCTGGAGGCATCGAAGCCTTGAATGGGAGCCATGCCACTGGCTCCGGCCAGTAGCTGCCGCCACACTTCCGGAGCGGTGTTGCCGCCGCCGCATAGCAGTCCCACGCCGGTGACAACGACTCGACGCGTCATTCCCTGAGCCAATGCCTACTTGCCGCCTTTCGCGTTCTTCTCGATGTAATCGATCGCGTCCTTCACCGTCTTGATTTTTTCGGCATCTTCGTCGGGAATCTCCAGATCGAATGCCTCCTCGAACTGCATCACCAGCTCGACCACGTCGAGCGAATCGGCGCCCAGGTCCTCCTGAAAACTGGCGCCGGGAGTCACCTCGGCTTCGTCCACCTGCAGTTGCTCGACAATGATCGTCTTCACCTTTTCTTCAACGGCCATGCACGCTTCTCCTCAATTGTTGATGGAAACCTGGGGGATTGTTCCGGAGCTCCAGAAGATGCGCTCCCGCTCCGCTGCCTACCATATCGTTCCCCGGCAGGGAAAGACAACCATTGCGCCGAAAAAGATGCGCATGGCCCCGAAACTCCAAGTCTAAAGGGGGCGCGCGGAGGGTGTAAAGCCGCGCATCCCAAGCGCCGCGTCCCCGGGCGCGCGCCTTGCCGAGGTGGCGAAAGAACTAACGCCCCCTAGGTACCACGGTTTTTCCCGCCGCGGGGAATCCGCGTGAATTTCAGCCCTCGCGGGCGTACATTAGGCGAAGAGGAAGATTGCATGCTTAGCTTCGATGTCACCGTTGTCGCACTCCTCGTCGGGTGCCTGGTCGGAGTTGTGCTTGGTTTGCTGGGAACCCATTCGATGGCCAAAAGAGAGAGAGCCAATCTTGAGCACAGCAAAGAGCAGCTCTCCACGGCGCTCAATGCGGCGGGCGATTCGCTGAAAAAAGCGCAGGCGCAGCTGGATGAACGCGCCGGCTTTGAAGCGTTGGCCGGGGAGCGGCAGAAGACCATTGAACGTTTCAACGTGGAGAAATCGGAGCTCCGCGACGAGCTGCGGGCAAAGACGGAAGCCGAGAGCGCGGGCCAGGCGCGCATCCGCGAGCTTGAGACCGAATTGAAAAACGAGCGCGACGGCATGGCCGAGAAGGTCGCGCTTCTTGAGCAGGCAAAGAAGACGCTTGCCGACCAGTTCCAGGCGCTGGCCGGCGAGATCCTCGAGCAAAAGACCAAGACCTTCTCCGAGGCGAACGAGAAGGAGATGGGCGCCCTGCTGACGCCTTTGCGGGAGCAACTGGGCGATTTCCGCAAAAAAGTGGAGGAGGCGCAATCGGATTCGAAGACCGGCGTCACCGAGCTCAAAGCGCTGATCGGCACGCTGGGCACGCTCAACCAGGCACTCACGGAGGAGGCTCACAATCTGGCCACGGCCCTGCGGCGCGATACCAAGGCGCAGGGCAACTGGGGTGAGACCATCCTGCGCAATATTCTCGACAAGTCGGGCCTGGAAGAAGGCGTGCATTACAGCTTCCAGCAGAGTTTTCTGGAGCTGGACAGCGAAGGCGAAGAAGCGCAGCGCCGCCAGACCGACGTGGTGGTGAAGCTGCCGGGCGGCCGGCACCTGATCATCGATTCCAAGGTTTCGCTCAACGCCTACAATGACTGCGTCAACGCCGAAGATGAGAAGAGCCGCGCCGAGGCCACCAAGAGGCACCTGGCCAGCGTCCGCAATCATTTCACGGAGCTGGCCGGCCGCAACTACCACGCCCTGGCCGGAATCGACTCACCCGATTTCGTGGTGATGTTCGTGCCCATTGAGCCGGCGTTTCTCATGGCCCTGCAGAACGATGAGACGCTCTGGCACGACGCCTACGCGAAGGGCGTGCTGCTCTCCGGTCCAACGACGGTGCTCTTCGTCATCCGCATTGTGGAAGATCTCTGGCGCCAGGAGAAGCAGGCCGAGAGCGTCGACAAGGTGATGAAGCGCGGCGCCGAGTTGTACGACAAATTTGTCGGCTTCGCCACCAATCTGGGGCAGGTGGGCGCGGCGCTCATGAATGCGCGCAAAGCGTACGACCTTGCGCACCGGCAGCTCGCCACGGGACCGGGAAACCTGGTGAAGCAGGTAGAGATGCTGCGCAAGCTGGGCGTGAAGCCGCGCAAGCAACTCTCGGCCAAATTGCTGGAGGGTCGAGAGGCGGAAGCAGCGGAGGTGGAATCGGGCGATTTCGAGTTTGGCGACCTCGAGGCGCCCGGGCTGGCGCTGGCCGCGGAAGGCGTGGAGAACGGCGAAGCGCATTAAAGCCGGACAAGGCTCCGAGTTTCTGATCTGGAAATTGCGAGCGTATTGGCAAGAAATGGCGGCGGGCGGAGACCTAGCGCCAGCGCATCCACAGCGCGCGGCCGGCGAGGTAAAAGCTGCTCCACAACAGTGCCGATAGCAGCGCGCTCAGGGCGATGGCGCGGAACCGCATTTGCAGCGTTCCGGTGATCTCGAGGGGATCGGCAATCCACGAGGGCGGCAGCTCCAGCCGGCGCTCCAGCCGTGCCGGGTTGGCGCAGACGGTTTCAGCGAATGACGGCATCGGCTACCTTCCCCTTTCCAAAGCTTTCAACCCTTCCAACCCGTTCCAGCCCGCTCCAGCCCGTTCCATCTGATTTACACATTTTTCATGATCAATGTACCTGTGAATCGGTGTGAAAAACAGGGGCGAAATGTAACTTGCTTGGTTCCATCCGCGGGCGTGGGAATGCAATCCCAATGCGGGCCACAGTCGCCGCGAGCGGGCAGGCGCGTGGGAAGAGACGGTTTGCCGGCGAGGACAGGCGTCTGAGAGCAGGAGCGCGCCCGGGCACGAGTCCGCGCGCGAGCGGCAACGGAGACGGGCCTGCTCCGACTCCTCTACTGCGCGGGCGGCGCCGGCGGCTTGGACTTTTTGAGCGTGAGGTCGTGCACCGGGAAGTCGGGCTGGTCGGCCTTGGAGCTCAGCTTGATCTCATCGCCGGCATCGTTCACGGTGCCGCTGTGGGTGATGGTCATGCCGTTGAACGAGACTTCGAAGGAGATGTTGTTGCCGTCGACCTTGCCGTTGCTGATTTCGATGGGATCGCCCTGCGGGCCCTGCACGCTTCCCGTCAGCTTGGCGCCATCCTGCTTGAAGGTGAAGGTAAGCGGGTAACTGGAGCCGTCGGGACCGACGGAGTCAGCCGTCCAGGTGCCGGTTACATCGGCGGCCATCGCGGCTGCCGCCGGGAGCGCAAGCGCCAGGACGGCAATGAGGCAAAGCAGCTTCTTCATCGGTTGAGTCATAAGGCGAACCCTCGCTCCGTTGAGAACAGCGCAGGCAGGATACACCGTGGTGCGCTTCCCATGCACGGAAAACGAAACGGGAATTGTGCAAGAGTTCCGCCGCCCCTGCGGGGCTCAAGGGTTGTTTCTTGCGCTTTTCCCAGGATTTCGTAGGTCGTCTGCAGAGGCGGACGACCTGCTCTCTCCTGGACTAATTTCCACGCATCCCTACGGGATGCGATTGCCGCCGTATTGAGGCGGCTTGCCGGCGCTCACGCACACACGAAAGCCGCGCGTTTGTGCAGCCTTTGCGGCAGTCAGGGCTGAAGCTCTCACCTACGGGCCGGGCCTATTTACCATGCGATGGATGCAGCCGGTTCTAGCTCGTTGACCCATCTTCTTTCGTTTCGGCAAACGCCGCGCGCAGCCGCTTCCAGGTGGTGTCCAGTTCTTCGGGGAGCACGCGCGCTTCGGCCACGGTGGTCATAAAACTGGTATCGCCCACCCAGCGCGGCATGGCATGCAGGTGAACGTGGCCGGCCACGCCCGCACCCGCGGCCTGGCCCACATTCATGCCGAAGTTGAAACCGTGCGGCGAGTAGACGCGGTCGAGGACCCGCTCGGTGCGCTGCGCCAGATCGATCAGCTCGTGCGCCGTCTCCGCGGGCAGGAGGGCGAGCCGGTCGATGTGCGCGTAGGGCATGGCCATGACGTGGCCGGAGGTGTACGGGAAGGCGTTCAGGCAGATGAAGCAACGCCCGGCGCGCAGAACAATGCCTCCGGCGCTTTCGGCCGCCTCGCGATCCATCCCGGCCTCGATGGCGTGATCGACCGAGGCGATGAGATTGCAGAAGACGCAGCCTTTGTCGCCCGGCCACGCATTGAGCGCCGCGGGAACGCCGGGACGCACCGCCGACTCCGCCATGGTGACGTAGTTATAGCGCCAGGGAGTCCAGAAGTGTTCCATTGCTGCGGCCGGTGATTCGATGCAGTGTGCCGCCGGATTCGGCGGGATTGAGGTTCGCCGGAATCAGTATAGAAGGGGCCCTGTGCCATAGCCATGCTGGATGGGCGCCTCCGGCCGCAGGGGGAAGGCAAGCCGCGAAGAGGGGATGGTTTGACCTTGGCTTGCGGAGATTGCTACACTCGTGAGCGTAGCTTCCTGCGCGGATTCCAGCAGTGAGTTGCGGCCGCACTCCAGCTAGCCGTTGCCTGCCGGGTTTTTCCCCAAGGAGACCAGCCGGTTCTCGCCCAGCGTACGCGCATGGGAACGGCTGATGCTCCGGAAAGCCTGAACCGGCGTGCTTCAGAAAAGCGACCGCGGGAACACAGCTCGGAGCCGCCCCAAGCCGTCCTGACCGCAATCGACCGCGGACGCCTGGCCAGGGAGCCGGCCAGCGGCAGATGCGGGCGCGTCGGGCCGCAGGAGCAAGGAATCCCGGAGCTGGTAGGAATGGCAAACGTCCTCAATCCCGAAACCGAGAGCATAACCCTGAACACTGAATTGGAAACCCCAACGCTTGAACCTGCAGCGGAGCTGGAGCAGCCGCCGTACGAATCCACATCGAACCTCACCACCGACCTCGAAGCCAACCTTGAAAACGGGGCCGCCGTCGAAGTGAGTGTGCCGGACCCCGAGACCCCCGCGACCGAGCACGCCGCCGAGCTGGAGTCAGCGCATGCGCCGGCGGTTCCGCGGCCCGCGGCTGCGATGGCGCCTCCCAGAGGCGCTGCAGGCGAGCATGGCGTCTCCGCATCCGAGCCCGCCGAGGATTTTTCTGCGGCGCTCGAGGCCTTTGAGCGCGAGCAGGCCGCCGAAGCGGCGGCGGTTGAAGCCTATGGCGACAAGGTCGTCCAAGGCACGGTGCTCAAGCAGACTGAGAAGTACCTGGTGGTCGACGTGGGCCTCAAGTCCGAGGGGCTGGTGCCTCTCGAGCAGGTGGTCGATCACACCGGTGCGGCGAAGTTTCATCCCGGCGAAGTGATCGACGTGGTGATCGAGCGCGAGGAGCCCGAAGGCGGCTACCTGGTGAGCTACGAGCGGGCGGCGCGCCTGCGCGTGTGGGACACGATCGAGAAGGCCGCCAACGACAAGACTCCGATCAAGGGCACGGTGGTGAGCCGGGTCAAGGGCGGGCTCACGGTGGACATCGGCCTGAAGGCATTCCTACCCGGCTCGCAACTGGAAATTCGCCCGGTGCGCAATCTCGACGGCTACCTGGGCCAGCAGATTGACGTCCGCGTGATCAAGCTCAACAAGAAGCGCGGCAACGTGGTGGTGAGCCGCAAGGAGCTGCTCGAGGAAGAGCTGAACACCAAGCGCTCCGCCACCATGGAACACCTCTTCGAGGGCGCGGTGCTCACCGGCACGGTGAAGAACCTCACCGACTACGGCGCATTCGTCGACCTGGGCGGCATCGACGGGCTGCTGCACATCACCGATATGAGCTGGGGCCGGCTCACCCATCCCCGCGACCTGGTGAATGTGGGCGACGAGATCCAGGTGAAGGTGCTCAAGTTCGACAAGGACAAGCAGCGCGTCTCTCTGGGCTTCAAGCAGTTGACGCCCGACCCCTGGCTCGATGCCTCGGAGCGCTACCCCGTCGGCGCACGCGTGCACGGCCGCGTGCTTTCCGTCACCGACTACGGCGCGTTTGTGGAGCTGGAGCAGGGCATCGAGGGTCTCGTCCATCTTTCGGAGATGACCTGGTCCAAGCGGCTCAAGCATCCCTCCAAGCTGGTGAAGCCGGGCGACGAGGTGGATATCGTCATCCTCAGCGTGAACCCCGCCGATCGCCGCATCTCGCTGGGTATGAAGCAGCTCATGGAGAATCCCTGGGAGAACCTCACCGAGCGTTATCCCATCGGCACCATCGTCGAGGGCCGGGTGCGCAATCTCACCGATTTCGGCGCCTTCATCGAGATCGAGGACGGCATCGACGGCCTGGTGCACGTTTCGAACCTCACCTGGACCAAGCGCGTCAAGCATCCCTCCGAAGTGGTGAAGAAGGGGGAAAAGGTGAAGGCCGTGGTTCTGGGCGTGGAGCCGCAGAACCGGCGCCTCAGCCTGGGCATCAAGCAGCTCCAGCCCGACGTGTGGGAGAGCTTCTTTGCTACCCATCGCGTGGGCGACGTGGTGCACGGCAAGGTGCTGCGCACGGCGCAGTTCGGCGCCTTCGTTGAAATTGCCGAGGGCGTCGAGGGCCTTTGCCATATCTCCGAGGCCGGCGAAGAGCCGGGCGGCGGACACGCCAAGCTCGAAGCGGGCCAGGAGCACGACTTCAAGATCATCAAGATCAATGTCGAGGAGAAGAAGGTCGGTCTGAGCCTGCGCGCGGTCACCGGCCACGAGGCCAGCCGCGCCACGGTGGAGAACTACAAGACGGATACCCGCAAGCATCCGGTCTCCAGTTCCACCACCACTCTGGGCGACCTGGTGAACTGGAAGAACGAGCGGTGACGACAGTGGCCAGTGGTCGGTGAACAGTTTGAGCGGCCGCCCTCCGGGCGGCCGTTTTGCGTGCGGGAGAAATTTTGGTGTGCCGGTGGGAGGCTGATACGCGCGGCAGCCGACGCGTCCGATCGATTGGCTGACCTCTTTGCGACTGGTGATTGACCTCTTTGCGGCTGGCCGTCTTGCGGCTAACCGTCTTGAAGCGGCATCTTCGCTTTGAGCTACAGGCTGCGCGCGCGGGCGAGTTCCACGATCTTGTTGATCATGTCGGTGTAGTTGTAGCCGGCCTTTTTGGCGGCCATGGTGAATTCGGCGGCGCTGGCGAGCCACGGGTTGGGGTTGGCCTCGATCACATACACCTCGCCCTTCTTGTTCAGGCGCATATCGATGCGGCTATAGTCGCGCAGGCGGAGGGCCCGGCAGGCGGCCAGCGCCGTGTCCTGCAGTTTCTTTTGAATCTCCTCGTCGAGATCCTCCACCGGCGCGGACTTGGTCACCTTGTAGGCCTCGGTCTCGAAATCGAACTTCACGTCCTGCCCCGCGATGCGACGGGTTCCCTTGGGCAGCTTGGAGAGATCGAGCTCGATCAGCGGGAGCACTTCGGCGTTGTCGTTGCCGAGGATGGATGCGTAGATTTCGCGTCCTTCAATGTACTCCTCGATGAGCGCCGGACTGTCGAACTCCTCGTGGATATAGTCGATGCGCTCCATGAGCTCTTTCACGCTGTCGACCACGGAGCCGTTGTCGATGCCGATGGAACCGTCTTCGGAGACTGGCTTCACGATCAGCGGGAACTCGATGTCGTGGGAGTGGTCGGTGCGGCCCTTATAGGAGGTTGCGAAGTCGGGAGTGTTGATCTTGTGAAAGTCGAAGATCTTCTTGGCGACGGATTTGTCCTGGGCGAGATAAAGAGCCTGCGGGCCGCTGCCGGTATAGGGAATGTGCAGCAGCTCGAGGTAGGCGGCGATGTTCTTGTCCATGGTGTCGTCGCCGGCGTACGACTCGGTGAGGTTGAAGATGAGGTCCGCTCCGCAGCGGGCAAGCGCCAGCAGCGATTGCGGCTTGCCGTCGAGGACGTGATAGGAGGGCTCGTGGCCCAGCTTGGTCAGCGCCTCGAAGATCTCTTCGCGGTCGTGCAGCGCGTCCTTTTTCCTCTTCGATCCTTTGCCGCTCTTGCCGCGCGGCGCCTTCTGAGGCTCCGGCTCGGGCTCGGGCGGTCCCTCTTCCCAGACGTCGTGGAGGATCGTTACTTTGAGGTTTGCCATGATGCCTCAATGCTTCCCGGCTCGGCCGTATCGCGCACGCGAGTCGCGGCCGGCGCCCGTCAGGGAAGAATGAACTTGCCCCGAGCAATGTAATTCATCGCCAGCGCGGTCGCGTACACCGTGACCTCGGTCAAGTATTCCCTGTCACATTGTATGTCGGCGCGCAAGCCGAGGTCGCTTACTTTTGCTTCGATGGTCTCCACCAGCTTCTTCACCAGCGGCCGTTGCACGCCCGTCCAGTAATTCACCTTGTCGATGAGGACCTTGCGATTGTCGCGAAGAAGGTCGGCCGCCGGGCGAACATTCTTCCGCCGGCGCTTCGACACGTTGAAGATGTCGCGCAGATCGGTCTCCAGCGGAAGCTCGCCCGGGGTGAGCTGCTGGCCGAGGGCGCGCTGGTAGAACTCGCCCACGGTGACGTCCATCTCGTCCACGGTGATATCGGTGTCGCCGTGCGCGACCACGGGGTCGGCATCGCGCAGCTTATGCCCCATGCGGTCCATGTAGACGAGCTTCTTCATCGCGTCCCAGCCCTTGTAGCGCTTCCGCCAGTTGGAGCGGGGCGTGAGCCACACGGCGAAGGTTTCCGCGAAGTCTTCGTCGGGATGTTTTTGCGCGTACCAGCCCTCCATGTGCCGCACGAACTGGCGCGAGAACGGAACCGGCTTGTAGTTGTCCCGGTAAGCTCGCCGGAACGGTCCGAAGCAGCTGCGCCATTCCGCGGTCTTATACAGAGCGTAGGCGTAGTTGAAGGCGTGGCCGGCCTCGTGGCGCATGTACATCATGATCTGCCGCGCGTCTTCGATGTCGTTCATCTCCGACTCAAGGCGCTGTAATTGCGGATCGGCCAGGTAGAACGGGATGCCAATGACGGGCTCCATGTTCGGGCAGCCCCACTCGTCGGTGAGGTAGCACTTGGGACGAAACCTGCGCAGCCCCTTGGCGTCGAGCTCCTTGTAAAGCTGGTGGACGAAGCGTTCGAGGGGAGAGCCCTCGAGTTTAAGCCCGAGTTGCTGGATGGGCTTGGAAAGGATCTCCTGGACTTCAGCGGGGGCTTTTTCGAAGTTGGCCACTGTGCGCAAGCCTAGCACAGGCACGAGAGACGACTCGGGCTTTGCCCGGGCAAGAGCGCGGTGTGCGCCCCTCAGTTGCCCGTGGGAATGATGCCGGCGTTTTCAACCATCAGGATGGTGGTGCGCTGCAGCGCGCGCGTGCGATGCACCACCGTCTTCGGCACCACGAATCCCTGGCCGGGCCTGAGCGCGATTGTACGGCCTTCGATTCCAACTCCGGCGATCCCCGCTCCGGCCATTCCCGCTCCGGCCATTCCCGCTCCGGATTGACCTTCGAGATCGATCAGCAGCTCGCCGTCGACCACGTAGAAGAACTCATCGTCTTCGTCGTGCTTGTGCCAGTGGTATTCGCCTTCGATGGCCGCCATGCGCACCACGGAGTCGTTCACCCGGCACAGCGTCTGGTTGAACCATTTGAAGTCATTGGCGCCGGGAACGGCATGCACGTCGATGAGCTCGAGCGACCCGTGCAGGATGTTGAGGCGGGTTTCGTAGGGATACGATGTGGCTTGAGCCATGGCGGCAGACCCTCGCGGTCGCAGATCTCAAAGGGAGGATAGCAGGCTGCGGGCTCAATCTGTCTGCATCTGCCGGAGGACCACCACGATGCCCAGCGCGCAGAGCACGCTGGCCAGCGCGAAGAGAAACACGCTACGGTAGCTGAACCAGCCGATGACGGCGCCGGCGATGGGCCCGACCAGGAAAAAGGAGACATCGGCGAAGGCAGTATAGACGCCCAGGGCGGTGCCGCGGCTGATCTCCGGCACGCGCTTGACCGCCTCGACGCCGATGGCGGGAAAGACCAGCGAAAAGCCGAAGCCGCCCAGCGAGGCGCCGGCCAGGGCAATCCAGGGCGAGTTCCCGCTCCACAACAGAACCAGCCCGACGGACTCGACCAGCAGGCAAGCCATGGCCACCGGGAATCCACCGAAACGGTTGACGGTCTGGATGAAGAACAGCCGCGCCAGGATGAACGCGACCCCGAACGCCGTGAGGCACAGCGCCGCGCCGTTCCAGTGCCGGCTGAAGTAGTAAAGAGTGATGAAGGTGGCCAGCACGCTATAACAGACGCCGCCGAGCGCAAGTCCCATGCCGTGCGGGGCGACTCGGCCCAGCACGTGGCGGAAAGGCAGGTGCTCGCCTTCGATGACCGGAACCGGCTGCTTGCGGCACGCCATGACTATGCTGAAGACACCGAGCAGGATGGTGAAGATGCCCAGCGAGCTCAGGCCCCATTGCTGGTCCATCACCACGCCCAGCGGCGCGGCCACGGCCATGGCGCCGTAAGTGCAGACGCCGTTGTAGGAGATAACTTTGGCCATCGCTGCCTGTCCCGTACTGGTGATGCCCCACAGCGTGGCCCCGGTTGAGCCCAGGCTTTCCCCCACGCCCAGCACCAGCCGGCTCAGAATCAAAGCCCAGAAACTGAGCCAGTGAATGTGGAGCGAAAAAAGCAGCGCCGCGGCGAGAAGAAGCACGCCGCTCGCCGTGCAGGCGCCCATTCCCCAGATTACGGAGATCTTTGCTCCCTGCCGGTCGCTGATGCGTCCCGCCCAGGGACGGCTGGCCAGTGTGGCGATGTACTGGATGCTGATGACCAGGCCGGCGAGGATGGCGCTGTAGCCCATGCGCAGGTTCACGTAGGGCGGCAGCACGGCCAGGGGTAAACCGATGGAAAGATAGCAGATGAACGTGAAATAGACGTAGCCGAGAATCTGCCGCACGCCGCTCTTGGGAGCTACACGCGTGGCCGTAACCATGCTGGCGGAAGCTGTAGACATGCCTGGGACTTTAACCCGATTGTAGAGCGGGTCTTAATCCAGTATATCGGAAGGACAAATTTCTTCCTTGAATCCAAGTGGGGCGGGTTGTGTGCAGATCGATCATTCCACTTGGGTTCCCTGGTGATATACGATTCGCCATCCTTCCGCCATCCGCTCCCAGATCGTCATCCGGCGGGTGGTGCGCGGGCGACCGTTTTGGGGCTTCTGCACCAGGGTATAGGTGAGCAGAAAGAACTCCGCGCCGAGACGGCGGCACCAGAAATCGCGCGCTTCCCACAGGTCGTCCTGCCAACCCGTCCCGCTAGAACGCCGTTCGAGTTCGTCCAGGACAAACGCCCGGCCGTACCGGCGCCCGGAGGCGCCCGTCTCCCAGAAGTCGGGAGCCGTCATACGCTCGAAATCCGCTCGCGTAGCGGCGTGCTCCGGCCGGTGAAAGATGGGCTCTCGATCCATCAACTCGCGGAGGATCTCGGCGAGCTCCGGCGCGGTCTCGAGCTGCGGCTCCTGTTGGCTGTGCATGGCGCCATCATACTTTGCAACCGCTACACTGAAAGAGATGGCCGGCTTTCACATGGAAAACTTCGGCTGCCGGGCGGCGCGCGCCGACGGCGAAGCGCTGAGCAGCGCTCTGCTTGCCGCCGGCCACTGCGTGGGGCAGCTCCCTGAAGCCGATGTGGTTGTGGTAAACACGTGCAGCGTGACCGCCGAAGCGGACCGCGAGGCGCGCGCCTTCATTCGCCACGCACATCGCAGCAATCCTGAGGCGAAGATCGTGGTCACGGGCTGCTACGCGCAGCGAGCGCCCGGCGAAGTTGCCGCGCTCGACGGAGTTTCCGCGGTGATCGGCAACAGCCACAAGGCGCTTGCGCCCCGGATCATCGCGAGCCAGCTTCTCGGGGAGGGAGCCGCGCGCGGCGCCGCAATCCGCGCCTCCGCATCGCCGGAACTTCTCCCCGTCCAGGTGCTGCTGCGGGGCGGCGCGGCGGTTGATTCGGCGCCGAACCGGTCCGCACCGATCTGGGCCGACGACCGCTTCGCACACTCGTTTATCGAGGAAGCGCAGATAGCGCCCGGCGCACAGACGCGGCCCAACCTCAAGATCCAGGAGGGATGCGGCAACCGGTGCACGTTCTGCGTCATCCCCCTCACGCGCGGCCCTTCGCGCAGCCTGCCGCGCGCGGCTATTCTGCGGCAGGTGGAGAGCTTTGTGGCCGCGGGCGGAAACGAACTGGTTCTTTCCGGCATCAATCTCGGCCGCTGGGGTCGCGAGCTGGACAATGCAAGCGGGCAGCCGCGGTCGACGCTCGCCTCGCTGGTGCGGGCCATTTTCGAAGAGGCGCGACTTCCGCGCCTGCGCCTCAGCTCCATTGAGCCGATGGATTGGGACGACGATTTGATCGCACGGATGGCTGAGTTCGGAGGGTCGCGCCTGGCGCGGCACGCGCATCTGCCGCTGCAGTCGGGCTCGGATGCGGTGCTGCGGCGCATGCATCGCCGATACCGACCGTGGCACTACGCGGAGAAGGTGAATGCGCTTCTGCGCGCGGCCGGCGAAGACCTGACCCTTGGCGCCGATGTGATGGTGGGTTTTCCCGGCGAAACCGATGCCGAATTCGAAGAGACGCTGGCCCTGGTGCGGGCGCTGCCTTTCGGCTATCTGCACCTGTTTCCGTTTTCGCCGCGCCCGGGCACGGCCTTGCATGCAGCGGACCCTGTGGATGCCGTGGCGGTGCGGGAGCGCATGGCGGCGCTCCGTGCGCTCGCCGCGGAAAAAAGCCGCGCCCATCGCGCCCGCTTCCTGGGCCGCGCGCTCGATGCCATCACGCTGCACACGTCTGCGGAGTTGACGGAGGACGGCCGCACCTCGGCGCTCACGGAAAACTTTCTTCCGGTCGAGATCGAGAGCGTGGTGCCTTCGAACCGGCTCCAGCGCATTCTCATCTCGGGATTCACCCCGCGGGGCGCGCTCCAAGGCTGGTGTCAAGACTCGTCCCGGGACGGATTCAAGGGCTCATTCCAACCCTGCTTCCAGGGGTAACCCGGCCGCGCCGCGAGCTTCTTGATCGCAGCCAAGCGAATGCTATACTCAGGGTGCGTTCGTGGGACTCGCTGCACCGCCGCACCCCTCTGACAAAGAGAAGCGGCTGCAGCCACAGATCCTGGAGGAAGATCATCGCACTCGATAAGCGTTCGGCCAAGTCCTTTATCCGCATCAATGACCGGATTCGCGCCCGCGAGGTCCGCGTAATCGACGAAAACGGCGAACAGTTGGGCATCATGCCGCCCTTTGAAGCCCTGCGAGTTGCGCGCGAGCGCGGCCTGGATCTGGTTGAGGTTTCGCCCACCGCCGTTCCGCCCGTCTGCCGCATCCAGGACTACGGCCGTTATCTCTACGAAAAAGAAAAGAGCGAGCGCGCCGCGCGCAAGCGGCAAAAGGTGATCGTGGTCAAGGAGGTCAAGTTCTCCGTGACCGTGGACGAGCACGACTACCAGACCAAGAAGAATCAGGCGGTGCGCTTCCTGAACGACGGCGACAAGGTGAAGGCCAGCCTGCGCTTCCGCGGCCGGCAGATGGCCCATCGCGAGCTCGGTTACAACATCATCAACCGATTGATTCAGGACGTGGGCGACGCCGGCGTGGTGGAGTTCATGCCGCGCATGGAAGGTACGATCCTGCACGCGATCCTCGCGCCCGCCCGCAAAGACGCATCGAAGCCGAAGTCTCCGCCCCCTCCGCCGCAGCCGCCGGCGCCGCGCCCTTCGGCGTAACCGCGCGCAGATCCATTTGCAACGCAGGCTGCCCGGGCCGGGTCCCGATGGACAACCGGTGGGCAGGTCGCCCGGGATTTCCTGTCGAATCGGGCAGGAAAGCCTTGTATGCTTGCGGCATGCGGAAACCACCCTTGGATTTCCTTCCGTGGCTTGTCCTCGGAGCCGGATTCCTTATCGCCGCGCCGGTCGCAGGCGGCCAGGCTCCTCAAAGCAGCTCCACGCCGCCGGGATCGACGGAGCCACACTACCCCATGAATGAAGATCTGCGCCACATCAAGGCGCTGAGCCAGCCGCAGCTCTCGCCGGACGGCAAGCAGGTTCTTTTCACGGTCACGGAGTCGACGGCCGACGGCGCGGGAAGCCACCTGTGGATGGTTCCCGTTGCCGGCGGCGAGAAGCCGCGGCAGCTCACCTATTCGCCGTCGACGGACAAGTCCGGCGAACACGCCGCGCAGTGGTCTCCGGATGGAATGGCCATTTACTTCGCTGCCAGACGCGGCGAGCACACGCAGCTTTTCCGGCTCGATATGCGCGGCGGCGATGCAGCTCCCTATGACCTGAAGGTGCCGCCGGCGGTTGACGAGTCGAAAGCCAGCAACGCCATTCCGCCGGTCGGCGCTGAGAAAAAGGGAACCGCGGCTGGAGGGAGCAAAGACAGCAGCGACTCGGCGGGAAAACCGGACGCTGCCGCGGAGCCGCTGGCGATCGACGTGAGCGGATTCGCGCCCTCGCCCGACGGCAAGTGGCTCGCCGTGTGGGCGCGCGACCCGGAGACTCCCGGCGAGAAGAAGCAGAGGGACGCCAAGGCCGATGCCGAGGCTGTGAACCAGTCGCAGCACTTCACCCGCCTCTACCTGGCCGCGCTCGCGCAGGATGGGTCTTTTGACGGTGCGTTGAAACCCGTTGCCGTCGATCCCGACGTGCACGGTGTGTATTGGTCGCCGGACGGCGGACGCCTGCTGGTATTCACCGAAAAGCCGAACGGCGAGTCCGATCTCGGCCCGGGCGGGGCGGAGTGGATGGTCGAGGTTTCCGCGCCCGGCAAACCCGTCCGCCTCGCGAGCGTTCCCGCCACGGTGAGCGGGGGTGCGGCGTGGAAGGCCGACGGCAGCGAGATTTTCTTTGCGGCACAAACGCCTGAGGACGCGCCTCCGGGTTACGACGAGCTGTTCGCGCTGCCGACCGGCGCCGACCCAAACTCTGGCGGAAGCCCGCGCCGCCTCTCCGCCGGATTCAAAGGGCAGTTGTACGGCCAGCCCATGTTTTCGACGAGCGATGGCCTCGTGGCCGAGGCGGGCATCGGCTTCAGCATCGCGCCGGTGCGGCTGGAGCTCGATGGCAGCAAGCCGCCGGTTCCTTTGCGCCTGGGCGCCGCGGTGGTCAGCGGACTGAACACCAATCGCCGTCAGACGGGCTGGGTGTGGCTGGCGGAGAGCGGAGGCGATCCTGAAAAAATGTGCTACGCGGAGCATCTCGGCGATGCGTGTACCTTGCTGCCCACGCCGGCTCTCGCACCCGAGCACCTGAGAGGAGTGAAGCCGGAGCTGGTTCGCTGGAAGAGCGGCGACTTCGAGATCGAGGGACTGCTCGCCTTGCCCGACATCCCGGCGGGCGCAAAGGCGCCCCTGATCGTGGATGTGCACGGAGGGCCGTTTGGCGCTTTTGCCGACCGCAACGATTCCTTCGTGGCCTTCCTCGTTGGCCATGGCTGGGCCGTGTTGCTTCCCAACCCGCGCGGATCGTCCAACTATGGCGTCGCTTTCGCCGCGGCCAACAAAGACGACCTGGGCGACGGCGATTACCAGGACATCATGGCGGGCGTAGATGCGGTGCTGGCCCAATATCCCATCGATGCCGGCAGGATGGCTCTCTTCGGGTACAGCTACGGCGGGGAAATGGCCGCCTTCGTCGAAGGCAAGACCGATCGCTTCAAGGCCATCGTGAGCGGGGCGCCGGTCATCGACCAGTTCAGCGAGTACGGCACGGAAGGCGACTCATGGTACGACCGCTGGTACTTCGGCAAACCCTGGGAGCACTTCGCGGACGCGTGGAAGCAGAGTCCGCTCTCCGGCGCCGGCCGGGCAAAGACGCCGTTTCTGCTGCTGCAGGGCGAGAGCGACACCGTTGACCCGTTAGGCCAGTCCGAAGAGATGTATCGCGCCCTGCGCCAGGAAGGCGTTCCGGTGGAGCTGGTCGCCTATCCGCGCGAGAACCACGGACCACTGGCTGGCGGCCTGCTGGGAAGACCGTCGCCCGAGCCGTGGCACGGCTACGATGCGCGCCAGAGGCTGGTCGAGTTCATCGAAAAAAACTTCGGCCCGACCCATGCTGCGGAGAGCAGGCAGTAGCGCGAGAAGTGTTTTCGCGAGCGCAGTGGAGCAGGGCTCGATGCAGCACAGAGAAACGCCGGCGCTGCTGCCGGACTTCGCGGCGGGCCGGCTCTCCGGCGAGCGTGTGTTACACTCCCATCCGTCATGCGCACCCGCTTCTTTCTCGCATCCATTGCGCTCTTGTGTCTCTGCGTGGAAACGGCCGCGCTGGCCGCGCAGGATGCGGGCGCGCCGCATCTTGAGAAACACGGCGCGGCCACGCACATGGTTGTCGATGGCCAGCCTTTTCTCATGCTGGCCGGCGAGCTGCACAATTCCTCTTCGTCGAGCCTCGAATACATGAAGCCCATTTGGCCCAAACTGGAAGACCTGGGCCTGAACACGGTGGTCACGCCGCTGAGCTGGGAACTGATCGAGCCCAGGGAAGGGACCTACGACTTCACGCTGGTCGACGGGCTGATCGATCAGGCGCGCGCGGCGCACGAACACGTCGTCTTCCTGTGGCTCGCAACCTGGAAGAACGGGCTTTCGAGCTACGCGCCGGTCTGGGTCAAAGAGGATTCGCGCCGCTTCACACGCGAGGTGCTTCACGGGCAGGAAGCGGAGATATTGAGTCCGATGTGCGCGGCCACGCTCGAAGCCGACAGCCGCGCCTTTGCGGCGCTGATGCGCCACATCAAGGAAAAGGATGGCAGCGGGCACACGGTCCTGATGATGCAGGTGGAAAACGAGGTGGGCGTGCTGGGCGACTCGCGGGACCGCTCCGAGGCGGCGGACAAGGCCTTTGCATCGCCGGCTCCGGCGCAGCTGACGGCGTATCTGGTTGCCCACCGCGACACGCTGTATCCCGATCTGCACGATCTTTGGATTGCAAACGGCGCCAGGACATCCGGCACGTGGGCCGAAATCTTCGGCGACACGCAACGCGCCGACGAGATCTTCATGGCCTGGCACTACGCGCGCTTTATTCAGGCCGTGGCCGCGCGCGGCAAACAGGAGTACGACATTCCCATGTACGTGAATACCTGGCTTGCCGGCGAGGACACGCCGCCGGGCGAGTACCCGAGCGGAGGGCCCGAACCACGAGTGGTCGATATATGGAGGGCGGCCGGGAGCGCGCTCGATTTCTATTCGCCCGATCTTTATTCGCCGAACTTCGAGGAGTGGTGCCGGCGCTATCATCGCGACGGCAACCCGCTCTTCATGCCGGAGGCGCGCGGCGGCGCGGCCGGCGCCGCGAACGTGTTTTATGCTCTGGGCGAGGAGGCGGGCCTGGGATTCTCGCCCTTCGGCATCGAGTCAGAAGCCAGCGACAGCGACCCGCTGGGCGAGAGCTACAAGGCCATCGCGGCCATTGCACCGCTGCTGCTCGCGCACCAGAGCGCGGGCGACGTGCGCGGCTTTGTGCTCAACCACGACCACCCCGTTGCGGACCTAACCTTGAACGGCTACACGCTGCACGTGACCATTGACAACGTCTGGGATCGATCGATCGAGAACGGCTTCGGACTCATCATGGCTGACGGCAAGGACGCATTTCTCGGCGTGGGTAAAGGCTTTCGGGTGCAGTTCACGCCGCGCGACGGGAGCCCGCTCAGAGCCGGCATAGGCGCGGTGGACGAAGGCGCATTTCAGGCCGGCCAGTGGATTCCCGGCCGGCGGCTGAACGGCGACGAGGACGAGCAGGGCGTGGCCTGGCGCTTCGATTCCAGGCAGGTGCACACGGAGAAGGTCACGCTATACCGGTTCGAGTAGCATGAAATTCGAACCAAGCGTGCGGCGCTAGAATTAACCCATGTCCGCAGCCGCATCGCTCGCAGCCGGGGTTCTGGCCAAATACGAGCCCGTCATCGGCCTCGAAGTGCACGCGCAACTGCTCACCGCGACGAAGATTTTTTGCGGTTGCGCGAACAAGTTCGGCTCCGAACCCAATACCAACATCTGCGCGGTGTGCCTCGGCCTGCCCGGCGCGTTGCCGGTGCTCAACGCCAAAGCCGTCGAGTTCGCTACGCTGGCGTCGCTGGCTCTCCACTGCACGGTGAACGAGCGCTCCATCTTTGCGCGCAAGAATTATTTCTATCCCGACCTGCCCAAGGGCTACCAGATCTCGCAGTACGACCGGCCGCTGGCGGAGCATGGCTGGATCGAGGTTCCCGCCGCGGAAGGCTCGGGGAAAAGGATCGGCATCACTCGCCTGCACATGGAAGAGGACGCAGGCAAGAGCCTGCACGAGGGGTTCTCCGACTCGGCCACGCGTACCTACCTTGACCTCAACCGCTGCGGCACGCCGCTGATTGAAATTGTCAGCGAGCCGGACATGCGCACGCCGGGCGAGGCTTTCGAATACCTCACGCGGCTGAGGGAGATTCTTCTTTACTGCGGCGTCTCCGACTGCAACATGGAGGAAGGCTCGCTGCGCTGCGACGCCAATGTGAGCGTGCGCCCGCGCGGCCAGGAAAAATTCGGCACCAAGGCGGAAGTGAAAAACGTCAACAGCTTCCGCTTCATCCGCGCGGCGCTCGAGTACGAGATCGAGCGCCAGGCGGAGATTCTCGAGTCCGGCGGCCGCGTGCTGCAGGAGACGCGCCTGTGGAACGCCGATGAGGGCCGCACCTATTCCATGCGCTCCAAGGAGCAGGCCCACGACTATCGCTATTTCCCCGAGCCCGATCTGCAGCCGCTGATCGTTAGTCCTCAATTCTTGTCCGAGACCAGGAAAAAACTGCCCGAGCTTCCCGAGGCCCGCCGCGCGCGCATGATCGCCGAGTACGATCTTGCGGCTCAGGACGCGCAGACGCTCACCGCTTCGCGCGCGTTCGCCGACCGCTTTGAGGCCGCGGCCGGGAGGGCACGCACTCCGCGCCGCGTGGCCAACTTGCTGCTCAATGAAGTGGTAGGACGGCTGAAGGCGCTCGGCCTGGAGCTGGAGCAGTCGCCGGTTTCGATGGCCGGCATCGTGCTCGCTGCCGATTTGCTCGACGAAGGCAAGATCAGCTCAAAGCAGATGAAACAGCTCTTCGATGCGGCCTTTGAAAAGAGCGAGGATTTCGCCACCGTCTACGAGCGCGAAAAGCCGGAACAGATTACCGATGCCGCGGCCCTTGAAAAACTCATTGACGAGGCGATCGCCGCCAACCCCAAGCAGGTGGAGCAGTACCGCAGCGGGAAGAAAACCATGGCCGGTTTCTTTGTGGGCCAGGTGATGCGCGCCACAAAAGGACAGGCCAATCCGGCGCTGCTCAATGAGCTGGTGACCAAAAAGCTGGAAGGCTGAAGCCGGCGCGCTGCGGCGCAGCGCAGGTTATTTCAGCTTGAGATCGGCCACGAAGTCTTTGCGCGCGTCCCACGAACTTACCGTCTTCATTGCGCTCTTGTGGCCGCCTTTTTCCGCCCACAGGTCGAAATCCTGGGCCATGTCTACCTGTGCGAAATGGAAGTGGCCGTCGTTGTCGGAAGTGTAGCTGCGGATGGTCTTGGTCTTCTCGTTTCTCAGGAAGACCGTGGCTCCGGACACCTGGTTCGAGGACGCGTCCTGCACGGTGCCCGAGACTGTGCGCTCGCCGATGTTTTGTGCCTGAACCGCAGGCGGCGCAAGCACCACGCCCACCCCGAAAAGAATCGTTCCCGCAGCCAGCAACGCAAGAAGCCAGGCAGCCGGCCGGCTTGCCTCGAGATGCTTCACTCCTCCTCCTCGTCTTCGTTTTTGTAAAGATCTTCTTCCTCCTCGAATTCTTCCTCTATGCGTGCCAGCTCCAGCGGCTCGACCCCCACCACCTCGAACTCCGTTCCACACTCCTCGCAGGCGACCACGTCGCCTTCTTCCACTTCGTCGATCTCAATATCCAGGTCGCTCTCGCATTCGGGGCAGCTGGGCATGGCAGATTCCTCTCTCCACTTGCATTCTAGTTCGAGGGTTGCGGCATGTGCCGCAAAAGCGAAAAACTCAAGTCTCCGCAGATTCCCTGAAGTAGCCCTGTTGCGGAATGGCCGCTGCGCGTATCCGCGCCCAAAACCGCACGGGTTCCGATCGCAGTCCTACGCATCCCGGTGAAGAAAATCGGCTTCCGGAGTTCAGAGCGAAAAAGCGAAAAACCGGAACGATCCCTCTCAATTCCGCGGCGCAGGGACTTGCGATCCCGCTATAGTTTTAGGGAGGACCCGGCCTCAGGTCAAGGCCCGACGCCACAGCCGACGTAACCTCCGGCACGGGATTCCACGGCGCATTTTGAAGCGCGGACGAGGCGCTCGCGCTCCGCCGCCTCCATGACAGCGAGCCGCATTTGCGGTTACCCTGAGGATTGCAATGGCTCGAACCGGTTCCAGGTCGATTGTCTTCCCCGATTTCCGCGGCGCCACGCGCTGGCTCATCCTCGTCAATCTTGCTTCCTATTTTCTGTTCATGCTCCTGAGCCTGGCCTCTTCCGGGCTGGCCGCGCTGCTCATGAGCAAGTTGATGTTCATTCCCGATTCCTTTCTGCACGGAGAGCTGTGGCAGCCGGTCACGTACAGCTTCATCCATCCTCCCGACGTGCTGCTGGGCACGGTGCTCGAGCTGCTTTCACTCTGGTTCCTGGTTGGATTTCTGGAAAGCTTTCACGGCGCGAACTGGGTGATGAGCTTATACGCGGTCTCCGTGCTGGGCACGGCCGCGGCGGGGCTGGCCATCTATGCGGGCAGGGGCACGCTGGGCTACTCGCTGCTGCCCCTGCCGCTTTACGGATGCTTCGGAGGAATCTTCGGGCTGCTCGTGGCCATTGCCGCGCTCTACGGCGATATGCAATTCACGCTTTTCCCGTTGCCGATAAGCATCAAGGCCCGCTATATCGCCGTAATCTATCTGCTCGTGGCCCTGGCCCTGCTGTATGGCCAGGAGCGGATGCTTGCCTTTGCCCAGCTCGGGGGCGCGCTCGGCGGCCTTTTCTGGGCGCGGCTGGCGCCGCGGCAGAGAATCTCCTTCAAGCCCGGCTTTGCGTTCAGCGAGCGATGGTACGGGATGCGCAACCGCTACTACCGCTGGAAGCGCCGCCGCGCCGCGCGCAAGTTCGAAGTCTATATGCGCCGCCAGGGGCGCACCGTCAAATTCGACGGCCAGGGCCGGCTGATCGACGAAGACCAGGACGACAAGAAGCGCTGGAACTGAAGAGCAGGGAGCGAGGGAGCAAGGGAACAGGGATCATCTGAACACGGAGCGAGCCCGGGTGACGCGAGAGCCGGCGCGTCCAATCCGCTACAATCCTTTCTGGCATGAGCGCAAAGATCGCCTTTCTTTTTCCTGGACAGGGATCGCAGGCTGTGGGCATGGGCCGCGATCTGGCGGAAAAGTTTCCCCTTGCCGCGGAGACCTTCAACGAAGCCGATGCAGCGCTCGAGTTTCCGCTGTCCCGTCTCTGTTTCGACGGGCCGGAAGAAGAGCTGCGCCTGACCGAGAACACGCAGCCGGCCATTCTCACCGTGAGCGTGGCCGCGGCGCGCGTGCTCGCTGGGCACGGCGTGACGCCGACGCTCGCGGCCGGCCACTCTTTGGGCGAGTGGTCCGCGCACGTGATCGCCGGCACTTTCAGCTTTGCGGATGCAGTGCGGGCGGTGAAAGCGCGCGGGCGCGCCATGCAGCAGGCGGTTCCGGCAGGCGAAGGCGCCATGGCGGCCGTGCTCGCGCTCGACGCAGCGCAGGTGACGGAGGCGTGCGCGGCAGTGGAGAGGGAAACCGGACTCACGGTGACTGCGGCCAATCTCAACTCGCCTAACCAGACCGTCATTTCCGGCGCCACGGCCGCGGTGGAGAAGGCTGCTGCTCTGTGCAAAGCGAGGGGCGCGCGCCGCGCGGTGATGCTTCCGGTGAGCGCGCCTTTTCATTGCGCCCTGATGGCTCCAGCGCAGGAGGCAGTGGCGCGCGTGCTCGCCGGCGTCGCGCTGAATCATCCGCGCATTCCCGTTGCTGCGAATGTGAGCGGCACACTGGTGACAACCGCGGACGCCACGCGCGACGCGCTGACGCGCCAGGTCACGGGCGCGGTGCGCTGGGTGGATTGCATGCGCGCGCTGAAAGCTGCGGGCGCGCAAGCGTTCATTGAAGCCGGTCCCGGCAAAGTGCTCTGCGGCCTGCTCAAGCAGATCGATCCGGAGCTGAAATCGATGAACGTGGAGGATGCGGCGAGTTTGGAGAAGACGCTGGCGGAGCTGACGGCTCTCGCATAAGTCGGCTTCCTACGTACCAGGACTTACAACGACAAGTTCGCGCAGCAGGAATGCATAATCGACCGCAATTTCCTTGAGGTAATCATAGCGCCCGCTGGCGCCGCCATGGCCGGCCTGCAGGTTCGTGACCAGCAGCAGGGGGTTCGCGTCGGTCTTGAGCGTGCGCAATTTGGCCACGTACTTCGCTGGCTCCCAGTACATCACCTGGCTGTCGTGCAGGCTGGTCTTGACCAGCATGGCCGGATACTCCTGCGGGCGGAGATTGTCATACGGAGAATAACTCAGCATGTACTTGAAGAAATCTTCCTGGTTCGGGTCGCCCCACTCTTCGTATTCGGGGACGGTGAGGGGCAGGGAAGCATCGAGCATGGTATTCATGACGTCGACAAAGGGCACATGCGAGAGCACCGCGCTGAAAAGCTCCGGGCGCATGTTCACGACCGCGCCCATCAACAGTCCTCCCGCCGATCCGCCCTCGATGGCCACGCGGTGCGGGTCGCCATAGCCGCTGGCCGTCAGGAGCTCCACGCAGGCAATAAAATCAGTGAACGTGTTTTGCTTCACCAGCATCTTGCCGGCATCGTGCCAGGGCTTGCCCAGGTCGCCCCCGCCGCGGATGTGCGCGTAGGCCATGACGACGCCGCGGTCAAGCAGGCTCAGACGATTCGAGTTGAAACCGAGCGGCAAGGCGTAGCCGTACGATCCGTAACCATAGACGTAGAGCGGATTGCGGCCCGGCTCGCGAGTGTCCTTTCGGTAGACGAGCGAGACCGGAACCTCGACGCCGTCCGCGGCTCGCGCGCGCACACGCTCGCTCGCATAGAGCGCGCGGTCGAATCCGCCGGGGATCTCAAGCTGCTTGAGCAGCGTGGATGCTTGCGCGGCTACGTCATATTCATAAACCGAGCTCGGCGTGACCAGCGACTGGTAGCCATAGCGGAAGGTCGCGGTGTCGAAGATGCGGTTGATGTGCGGATGCGCGCTGTAGGCCGGCTCGGGAAATGCGATCTCGCCGGCCGGCATGGCTTGCGGGCCCTCGCCCGCGAATTGCCACAGCCGCAGGCGCGGCAGGCCGTCTTCGCGCTCGCAGGCCACAAAAAAATCGCGGAAGAGATCGATCTCCTCGAGCATCACCTGGTCGCGGTGCGCGATCCTCTCGGTCCAATGCTCGCGGCCGGGCTCATTCTCCCGCGCGGTCACCAGCCGGAAGTTGCGCCCCCGGTCGTTGGTGCGGATGAACCACAGGCCGTTGCGGTGGTCGATCGAATACTCATGCTCGTCCTCGCGCGGCGCGATCAGGCGAAACCCGCCCTCGGGCGCATCGGCGCTGAGCACGCGGCATTCAGTGGTGGTGTGGCTGGCCGCTTCGAGCACCAGAAATTTGCCGTCCCGCGTGCGTCCCGCGCCCACATTGAAGCGCTCGTCGTCTTCCTGGTATATGAGCACGTCGCCGGCGTGCGGTGTTCCCAGGGTGTGACGCCAAAGCTGATATTGGCGCTTCTGCTGCTCGTCTTCGACGGTATAGAACAACGTGCGGTTATCGGCCGCCCACGCCAGCGTGCCCACGCGCTCCACTTCTCCAGGCAGCGTCTCGCCGCTTTCGAGATCTTTGATATGCAGCGTGTACTGGCGAAAGCCGCGCGTATCGGTGGAATACGCCAGCCAGCGCCCGTTGTCGGAGATATCTGTGCCGCCGATGGCAAAGAAGGGAAAGCGCTCGGCGAGCATGTTTCCATCCAGGAGCACCTCCTCGGGCGCATCGGCGTCCGGCGCCGCATGCGCGCCGCGCTTGCGGCAATGAATCGCGTACTGCAGCCCCTCCTCGGTGCGCGAGTAATACCACCAGGCGCCATCGCGGAAGGGAACCGAAACATCGGTCTGCTTGATGTGGCTGAGCATCTCCTGGTAAAGCTCTTCGCGCAATGAGGCGAGCGGCGCCAATTGCGCGTCGGCGTAGGCGTTTTCGGCCTCGAGATACTCGGTCACCTGCGGGTTTTCGCGATCGCGCAGCCAGGCGTAGTCGTCGCGCAGCACCACGCCGTGGATGCGGGTTTCCGTGGGTTGTTTGCGGGCGAGGGGCGGGGTGGAAAGCTCGGTCATCTTCATCAGTGTAGTCGGCGGGATGCAGCGCAGGACCGGCGGCGGAGCGATGATGGCGGAACCGAGCGCGGCGCGAACACGTACAATAAATTGCAATGAACCCTTGTCGGCGCGCACATGGGGCACGCGTTCTGTCGCTTCTGCTGTTCCTGGCGGCTGTTCTCGCCTGCTTTCCTCGTGCGCCGCGCGCCGAGCCGATCGCCAGCCTGCCCCAACCCACCGACTACGTGAGCGACTTTGCCCACGTGCTCTCGCCCGATGCGGTCGCGCGCATCGACTCCATCTGCGCGCAGCTCGATCACTCCGCGGCCAACGCCGAGCTGGCCGTGGTGACCGTTCACGATCTTGACGGCGACGACGCGGCCGATTATGCCAACCAGCTGGAAGACCACTGGAAGATGGGCAACAAGGGCGAGAACCGCTATGCGATGGTTCTGCTTGCGGTAGCCGACCGCAAGTACCGCATCGAGGTTGGCTACGGGCTCGAAGGCATTTTGAACGACGCCAAGGTCGGCGACATCGGCCGGACCATGATTCCCGACCTGCGCGCCGGTGACTATAACGGCGCCATCCTGCTGGCCGTGGGCCAGGTGGCGCAAGACATCGCTGCCGACGCCAACGTCACGCTCAACCAGAACCTGCCGGCTGCGCCCGAAGCGAGCCAGCCGGTCGAGGACCACGGCTCCGTGCTGGGCAAGTTGATCCTGCTTATCGTCGTCCTGGTCTTTTTCGGCGGCTTTTCGCTGTTGCGTATGCTTTTTGGCTTCGGCCTCTTTTTCGGCGGCTGGGGCGGAGGTGGCTGGCGCGGCGGCGGCCTGGGCGGCTGGGGCGGCGGTGGATTTGGCGGGGGCGGGGGTGGCGGATTCGGCGGATTTGGCGGCGCGGGCGGAGGATTTGGCGGCGGCGGCGCAGGGGGAAGCTGGTGAAGGACAGCTTTCAGCCTCTTGTGCTGGAGCCGGGAGCCGACGGTTGAGAGCTGAGGGTCTTAAGTTTGCGAAGGAGAATCGAAAGCGATGAGCAAGGGACTTGGAATTACGCTGGCTGTGGTGGGTGTGCTGGTTCTGGTGGCCCTGCTGGTGGGCGGCAGCTACGTGAGCGCGAAGAACCAGATGGTGGCCAAGGACCAGATCGTGAAGACGGCATGGTCTGAGGTGGATGTGCAGCTCGAGCGCCGGGCTGACCTGATTCCCAACCTGGTGGAGACGGTGAAGGGATTCACCAAGGAAGAGAGCAGCGTGTTTACTGAAGTGGCCCAGGCCCGCGACGGCCTGATGAACGCGCAGACGCCGCAGGACAAGATCGCTGCCAACGGCCAGCTCGACAACGCCCTGGCCAAGGTCCTGGTGCTTACGGAGAATTATCCGCAGCTGCGCTCGAGCGACCAGTTCATGCGTTTGCAGGACGAATTGGCGGGCACGGAAAACCGCATCGCCGTGGCCCGGAAGCGCTATAACGAAGCCCTGCAGGACTACAACACCTTCGTGCTGCAGTTCCCCAACAGCATCTGGGCCGGTATGGCCGGCTTCCACCAGAACAGCACCTATTTCAGCGCCAGCCCCGCGGCGCAGCAGGTGCCGCAGGTCAAGTTCTAGCCGGCGAGCTCACGCAGACGAAGAGGCCATCCCGCATCCCCGGGATGGCCCTGATGGATCCGCTTTCCGCGGCGGGGCTTATTTGTAGGAGCCGATGGCGCTGGCTTCGTCGTCGTAGATATCGAAGACGGTGTAGAGCTTGGTCAGCTGCAGCACGTCGTGGACCCTCTTGGTCAACTTGAGCAGTTTCAGGCTGGCGCTCTGGTTCTTCGATGTGGTGTAGGCGCTCACCAGCTCGCCCAGGCCCGAGCTGTCGATGTAGCTCACGTCGCCCATGTTGAGCAGAATATTCTTTTGCCCCTTGCCGATCAGGTCGCGAATGGCGTCGCGCAACTGCACGCTGCCTTCCCCCAGCGTGATCCGCCCGCTCAGGTCCAAAACGGTGACGCCGTCAACTTCACGCGAAGCAATAGTCAATGCCACGGATGATCCTCCTTCTTCGGTTTATTTCGGTTATAGCACTCGCCGCCGGATCCAGGGCGGAAAACTCCGCGAGCCGGGCCGGCTGCCCGGCGAAAATCGCGCCCGGCCCATCCCTTCCCCGGCAAATGCTCAGGTTTTTTCTCCCGCCGGCGCCAGGTGCTTGACCAGCGTCAATTCGGTCCCCGGATGCAATTGACGAAAGTGTACCTCATCCATCAGGGAGCGGATGAGGAAGATGCCGCGCCCGCTGCTCTTGAGCACGTTTTCCGGCGCCAGCGGATTGGGCAGGTGATCGGGATCGAATCCATGTCCCTCGTCGGCCACAATAAAAACCAGATCGTTTCCCGTGTTCTCAAGCGACCCCTCGATCTTGCGCTTGGGATCGTACTCGTTTCCGTGCAGAACGGCGTTCACCGTGGCTTCGCGCACCGCCATGGTCACATGGAAAACCTCATCCTCGTCGAGGCCGGCGCCGGCGGCCATCTTCTCCGCTGCCGACTCCACCACGCCCACGCTGTCCATCGTGGAGTCCAGCCGAAAACTCCACCTGTCTCTGTTCGGTGCGCTCACCGGGTGCGTTCCGCCTTCGCTCAAGCCCGTCTGCAGCTTGCTCGCAGTTTCAGGTCTCCATGCGATTGTGTCAAGAGGATCGGCGGCGGCCGCCGGCGCACCCCATCGAACTCAGCACATCAGAAAACCGCCCGCAAGCCCGCCGGAAAGGCGCTACACTCAACCGGGGAGATCGCACGCAGCGATGGAGCCACGCACTTCAATCCGCGTCAGCCTCACCGCCCTGCTGGGCACGCCGGTCACGGACGCGCAGGGCCAGCTCCGCGGCAGGCTCAAGGACATTGCCGTGGCCACGGGCCCCGATGCCGGCAAAGTGGCCGGCCTGGTGCTCAAGACCAAAACCGGCCTCGCTCTGGTGCCCTCGCAGGAGGCCAGAGAAACCCCCGCGGGCACGCTCGAGCTGCGCTCGCCGGATTCTCTGGCGCCGCTCAAGGACGAGGGGAATTTTCTCTTTCTTCAGCGGGATCTCATCGATCGCCAGATCATCGATGTTCACGGCCGTAAAGTGGTCCGCGTCAACGACGTCGATCTCGAATGGCACGACCGGGACGGCTCCAGCCTGCTGCGCGTGGCCGAAGTCGAGGTGGGCCTGCGCGGCTTTATTCGCCAAATCTTCAAAGGCGTCTTGCCCCGGGTCAGACTGGAGGCCGTTTCGCGCAAATTCGCCCCCCGCGGCATTCCCTGGCAGTTCGTCGATGTGATCGAGGTCGATCCCGCGCGGCGCGTCAAGCTGCGTATCGAGAACGAGCGCCTGGCGGAGATGCACCCTTCGGATCTGGCGGAGATTCTCGAAGACCTGGCTCCGGCCGAGCGCGAGGCCGTCTTTACCTCGCTCGACGAAGAAGTGGCCGCCGAGGCGCTCGAGGAGGTCGAGCCCAAGCTGCAGAAGGCGCTGCTCGAGAAGCTCGACGAGGAGCGTATCGCCGACATCGTGGAAGAGATGGATCCTGGCGCCGCCGCCGACCTGCTTGCCGAGTTGCCGGAAGAGCAGTCCGAGGCCATTCTCGAGGAGATGCAGCCGGAGGAGCGGCAGGAGGTGGAAGAGCTGCTCGAGTTCGACGAGCATTCCGCCGCGGGCTACATGACCACCGATTTTGTCTACGTGGGCACGGATGCCAGCGTGGGCCAGGGCGTGCAGGCGCTGCGCAGCTTCGACGGCGACCCGGAAAGCGTGACCGACATCTTCCTGCTCGACGAAAAACGCGTGCTGCGCGGCTCCGTTTCGCTGGCCCGCATGGTCATGTCGCAGCCGGAGACGCGTCTGAGCGTGCTCAGCGAGCCCCGCGTCCTCTCCTGCCCCGCCGATCTTAACCAGAATGAGCTGGCCGAGCTCTTCGACAAGTACAACCTGCATTCGCTGCCCGTGGTCGATGCACAGGAGCGCATGGTAGGCGTGGTTCAGGCCGACCAGGTAATCAGCTTTTTGCGCGAGCGGCTCTGAGTTCCGCGTCTGCCTTCGGGTCCTTCCTTCCAAGCCGTCCGGCGGCATCTAATCGGTTAATTGGCGCAGTCTAGCCCGATGCTAGACTTGACCCATCGTCCACACGGCAGGCTCGGCCTTTTGCGTTTGAGCCGCTTGTTGCGCTCCTGCATCCATCGGAGTCCGGGACGCAGCCCGATTCGAGCGCAAGGCCCGGCGGCAGGTCAACGGGAGGATGAATGCTCGACCCCGCGAATCGGTGGCGCCCGGTGACGACGGAGTACCAGGAAGAGCTGGCTCCGCCCAAGCGCCGTTCCCTGCGCGACCGCCTGCGGAAAAAACGCGGCGCCGGCAAAGCCGACCCCGCTCCGGCAGAGGGTGGAATGCCGGCCGGCATCCTGGGCATCACCTGGTTCTATCTGCTCAGCGCCGCCGCCTATTTCCTCTCGGGCTCGGTGCTGCTTTCGTTCCCGCTCTCCGATTTTGCCTACAAGGTCATGCGCCACAGCCACGCGCTGATCCCGTTTCCAGTTCGCCAACTCGAAAACGTTCCCTTCGTCAATGTGCTCGCCGAGTCGCTCTTCATCATGGCTGTGGTTTCGGCCGCAGTGGCCGTGCTGTGGATCGCCCACTCGCGGGCGGCTTTCGGGATCACGCTCTGCTACGCCGCGGCGTGGCTGGTGCGCAACGCATTTTACCTGGTTGCCGGCCGCTTCGGGCTGAGCATGCCCCCGCTTGCTCCCGGCGCGCGCACCTGGCTGCTTCTCGACTCGCTGGCGGAAGCGCTGATCTTTGGCTACCTCGCCCTGCATCTCCGCGCAGCGCGGAGCGGGCCGAAACTCAGAAGCTGAATTTCCATGGCCGGTGCTATAGTGGTGGGCAATCTTTCGCAGTTCCCATGCACGCAGTGAAAGCAGTATGGGCCGAGGTGTGCCATGCCGAACGAGAACCCTGCCGGGGAGAGCGCCGCTCCTGAGCTCGTCAACACCTGGAAGCCGGTAACCGATTTATACCAGGACACCGCCGCGCCGGACGTGCCCGCACCTCCTCCCGTGCCGGTGGCAGGCCAACCGCCGGCGCAGACAGCAAAGGTATTTCAGGAGCGCAAGCTGCCCATCCCCATCGCCATCGTGGGAGGGTTCTACGCCTTGCGCGCCGTTGTGTTTCTGGTCTTCGCCTCCATTCTCGGCTCGCACCCGGATTCGAGTCTTGCGGCGCTGCTCATTGGCCACTCGCGTTCGCTCATTCCTTTCCAAGTGCGCGAGACCGGCGGCCACGTGCCCGCCGATCTGCTCGCCGAGGCGATGGTCGTCACCGCTATTCTTTCCATCGTCGTCAGCGTCATGTGGTTCGTGCGCTGGTGGCGCATCCGCTGGATCACCATGTTCTACGCGGGCGTCTCCCTTTTCCGCACCGTGCTTTACTTCCTCAGCGACAAGGCTGCCGGGCTCACCACCCAGCTCACTCCCGACCAGAAGCAGGCTCTTTCGCTGGCCTGCGCCGTGAATCTCTTCGTGCTGTGCTATCTGGCCTTCTATCCCGGCGTGGCGCAGGCTTTCGAACAGCGACGCTAGGGCCTGCTCCCGCTTCAGTTTCGGCCGGCATCCTCTTCAGCGAGCAGCCGGCCGAGGCGATCGAGCTTCTTCTCCCACGCGGTGCGGTGATCGCGAATCCACTGTTCGAGGGCGCGAAAGCCCGCCGTCTCTATGCGGCAGCTGCGCACGCGTCCAAGCTTTTCCGTGTGCACCAGCCGCGCCTCTTCGAGAATCTGCAGGTGCTGCATCACGGCCGTCACGGTGATGCCCAGCGGCTCCGCTAACCCGGAAACAGTCATGGGCCTGTCCACGAGTTGATCGAGAATGGCGCGGCGGGTTCGATCGCCGAGCGCGTGAAACAGCTGGTCGATATCGATGGAACGGTCGCGGTCGATGGGACGGTCGCGCATCGGGACACCCCTACCGCGCCAGATCCTTTGCCAGCCGTGCAATGAGCCCGCGCCAGCCCATCTCGATCATCTTCACCCCGTCCGGCCAGTCGATATAAGTTCCCTGATGCGTGAGGACCACATCCGTGCCATTTTCCGTGGGCACAAACTCGAAGGTCGCCAGCATCACCACGATGGGCTTCCCGTTCAACGACATCTTCGACGTCATCACAATCCGCTGCTCGGTCTCGATGTCCTGATACACGCTTTCGTTGGCGATCACCGAGCCGGCAATGGGATGACCCTCCTTGAAGCGATAGCGGAACTGTTCGCTTCCGCCCTCACGAAAATCCATGTGAAATTCCTGGATCTCGTGCTCGCCGCCCTCGGCGTACCAGCGGCGCTTCAATGCCGGCTGGGCAAAGGCGGAGAAGACGCGCGCCGGGCGCCAGGGAAAGTTGTGTTCGATGACGAAGGTGTTGTGCAGAATCTTCGATTCAGTGGCGGTCATAAATTCCTCCTGCGGAGAGATTACTTAAGCAACAACTTCAGTATCCGGCAGGCTCGAACAATAGTCAAGTGAAAACTTCAGTGTTTTGAAAAATTCTTTGGGGAGCGCCCCAATCAGGGCTGGGCTGCCGGTAACGGGGCAGCCCCCGCGCCACCGCCGACGCTGAAGACGCGCGGAATGCGCTCCGCCGCCGCGGGCAGAGCAGGGAAGGGTGCGTGCGGCTCCGTCTGGTACCAGTAGGCGGTCGAGTAGAAATTGTCGGAGCGGTGGTTGGCGTGGCCGTGCTCGATGGTCACGCGGATCGATTTTTCAAAGGCAATGGGGCTCTCCACGTGCCAGCGGTAGAGGCAATAGCGCCCGCCGACCCGCTCGGGATCCACGACGTAGGGGGCGCCGTTATGCTGGTAGCCGAAGGCCTGGCCGCCGAAGTCCCACGCGCCGTTGTAATAATCCTCCGTCCCGGTGCCGTTGATGGTGGGCAGCGTGTCGCCGTCGAGGAAGATCATGTCGTCGCCTTCGCCGAACCATCCGTTCTGGTTCTGCTCCACGGCCTGCGTCACGCCCAGGAAATGCCCCTTACCCGCGGCCTCGAGAAAAACATAATTGTCCGCGCCGTTCAGGTTCTTGCGCTCGTTAATGCCCGGGCTGCCGTTGTCCGTCCAGTCGTTGGTCCAGCCGTGGCAGGGCGCGGCCTGGCGATATTGCGCATGAAAACGGCCCACGTCTTCAGGCAGGCCGGCGAAGAGAACGTAATCGACCGCGAAGTAGAGGCTGCGCACCGCCGCGGAGCCCTGGTTCTCAAGCGTCATCCGCGCCGCCGTGGCAAACGGCATGGGGAAATACGCGTTCAGCGCCTTGACGGGCGCCACGGCCAGGAGCGCCGACTGGTAGACAAAGTACTCGCCCAGGCCGAGCCCGAAAAAATCGCCGATGGGCGTCTCGATTGACGGAGCAGCCTCGCCGTCCCACCACGCGCGCAGCACCAGGTTCTTGAGGTGCATGGGGTCGGGCGAATTGATGGTGAACCAGAGATGCTGGATCGCGCCCGCGCCTTGGAGGTCGAGCAGCGTGGCCGCCTGGCCCGGCTCCACGCGCACCCAGTCGGCGTTGCCGCCGGTCCGGTCCCAGCTCGAGGAGCGCCGGCTCCTGTAACTGCGCAGCCGCGCGAGATCCAGCATGCCGGAAGGCACTTCGCCGGACTCGGGTCCAGGTTCGGCCCCGACATCCGTTGCGGGCGCACCCAGAAGCGCGGCCGCAGGAATGCCCCCGGCAAGCGCGCCGAGAATCTTGCGCCGTGTGCGCAGGTTTTGCGAGTCTTTGAGCCAATGCATACCAATCTCCTCCAGCCTGGAAACGCTGCGAGCGTATTGTAATTTGGCCATGGCCGGGTGCCGGTGCATCCGCATGACGCAGGCGCACACCTCGCGATTTCCTCTCGCGCCCCTTGCCTGATATGGTCAGTGAGGACGCACGTCGTGCGACCCACCCCTGAAATGAACGCAGCATCAGGAAATCGACCGCATGTGGAAGCGCTGGCGAATCCGGATCCTTCTTTTTCTGGCCGTTCTCGGTCCCGGATTCATCACCGCCAACGTCGATAACGACTCCGGCGGCATCTTCACTTATTCGCAGGCCGGCGCGCAGTACGGCTACTCGCTGCTCTGGACCATGATTCCCATCACCATCGCCCTCATGGTGGTGCAGGAGATGTGCGCGCGCATGGGCGTGGTTACCGGCAAGGGTCTGAGCGACCTGATCCGCGAAGAGTTCGGCCTGCGCCTCACCTTCATCCTCATGGTGCTGCTGGTGGTGGTCAATTACACCAACGTCGTGACCGAGTTCATCGGCATCGCCGGCTCCATGCATCTGTTCCACGTCTCCAAGTTCATCTCCGCGCCGATCTGCGCCGTGCTGGTCTGGCTCCTGGTCCTGCGCGGCGATTACAAGAGCACGGAAAAAATCTTTCTCATCGCCTCGCTCGTCTATATCGCTTACATCTTTGCCGGCGTTCTGGCGCAGCCGGATTGGCACGAGTCCCTGCGAGCGACCATTGTGCTGCCTCCCCGGTCGGTGTGGCGCGACAAGGCTTATCTCTATATGGCCATCGGCGTGGTGGGCACCACCATTGCCCCATGGATGCAGTTCTACCTGCAGTCTTCGGTGGTTGAGAAAGGGATCCCCGTAAAGGATTATCCGGCTTCGCGCCTCGATGTGGTGGTGGGCTGCTTCTTCACCGACCTCATCGCCTGGTTCATTGTGGTGGCCTGCGCGGCCACGCTCTTTGTGCACGGGATGGGCGCCATCCAGGTAGCCGCGGATGCGGCAGAAGCCATGCGCCCGCTCGCCGGTGACTACGCCTTCATTCTGTTCGCCTTCGGGCTCTTTAACGCCTCACTCTTTGCGGCTTCCATTCTCCCGCTCTCCACGGCCTACACCGTCTGCGAAGGCCTGGGCGTCGAGTCGGGCGTCGACAAGAGTTTCAGAGAAGCGCCATTCTTCTATTGGCTCTACACGCTGCTCATCGCCGGTGGCGGCATCACCGTCCTCGTCCTGCCCGACGCGCAGCTCATCAACGTGGCCATCTTCTCGCAGGTGCTCAACGGAGTTCTGCTGCCCGTCGTCATCATTCTCATGCTGCTGCTCATCAACCGGACAGATCTGATGGGCGAGCACAAGAACTCGCGCCTCTGGAATGTGATCGCCTGGAGCACCAGCATCATCGTCATCGGCATGACCTTCGCCATGCTGTGGGGCATGATCCCAGGCCACTGAGCAGGGGACAGGTTACAGGTTGCAGGTTACAGTCCTCACGCAGCAGACTTCATTAAATCCGCGCTGTGACGTTGACCAGCAACTCAATCGCAGATGGTTTGTAACGACGGCATGGCTTCAGAGCTTGCTGAAAAAGCCTGTCGAGGGGGTTTTGTAACAGGGGCACGACTTCAGTCGGGCCAATAGAG
>JASHTS010000026.1 GCA_030040425.1 Acidobacteriaceae bacterium
AAGCTGGCAGGGATCGGCTGCGTGATCGGGCTGGTCGGCGCGGTGGCGGCTTCGAGGCTGCTGCGCTCGCTTCTCTTCGGGGTAAGCCCGTTCGATCCGGCGACCTTGATTGTGGCTGCGCTGGGCGTGCTGCTGCTGGCCCTTGCAGCTTCCGGGCTGCCTGCGCTCAGAGCAGCCACCATCGATCCCATGCGCGCGTTGCGCGGCGAATAACGGGCCCGCCTCGATGGTATCGGAGGAGTCATTGTCGAATTTCTCTGAAGCCACAGCCTTACGCGGAACCGCAAACGCGATGGTTAGCAGACCGAAGCCGGCCGGAACCACAGTCCCCACCACCGGAGAGTTCGATGCGCCAACCACGTACCCGATCGCGACAGCAGTGCAGGCTACACCTATGCCCAGCCACACTGAGTCTTTCATAAGCACCCCCTTGGATCTGCGGCAGTTTACGCCACTCAGGCGGCGGAAATCCGTTCAGGGAGCGGGTCTGGGAAGCAATTAAGGATGGGGCACCTGGCAGGGATGAGGGCGGGGCATGCGGTGACTGGAATAACCACGATTCGTATCAAAAGGCGTTTCAATAGCTGCTGAAGGATCTCAAAGCGGAAAGGATTTGAGTCGTCTCTTTCCCGCCCCCTCGATCAGCAACGCACTGAAAACATGGGGCCCGGCTAAGGGCGCGCATCTCCGAGAACGCGAAGTAGGTTGTTCCGCGTGGTGGTCGATAGGTTGTTATGAAAATACTCTGCCAACTTATCTTTGGTGTTCCGCGCCCTGAGTCTGGCTTCTAGCCGTTTCGCGTCTTGGAGTTGAAGCTTGCTAAAGAAATCTCTCACCTTTGCCACCCTAGCACCATAACCGGAGACGTCGTTGGGATCGAAGCGTCGCTCAAGTAGCGGCATCAGAATGTAGTCGTAGTTCGGTGGCGGGACCTTGATGTCCAAGCGCCCAGATGGAAGCGGCTCAATGATCGGGCTAGCCCGTTCAAGCTCGAAAGGCTTCGTTTCGAAAAGCAGCTTCTCCGCTTCCGGGTACATGGTTGAGAGGTTTGCGTTGATCTCCTGCTTTGTAAAGTGTTGGTTTAAAAACTTCATGATCGCGGTGTGCCTGCGGTCTCGTTCCTGGTACGCTTTGCCTTGGTCGCTTGGCATTCCAGCAACGATGACTAGTAGCCACGCCACCGGCGACGAACCGCCCAGAACTCTTCCGGCGATCTTCGCAGTTACGTAGCCTTCCGCCCAGGTCCCGGCAAAGGCGCCAAGGTCGGCCAAGCTGCGGATCTGCGTCAGGCTGTAGATCATGTACAATTCGCCCGCGATCTTCAAGACCGCGAAACCACGGCTTCCCACTCGTACGATGGTGCCCGCGATTGCCCGCCCCCGGCCTCCCACCAGCTCCTCAAGCTCCTTCTTGACCGCCGCCTCAGTTAGAGGAGCCGTCGAGGGCGTCCCGGCCTCCCGACCTCCCTCTGCTGAAGGCGTCTCCACGTTCTTCTCGTTGGTCGGGCGCTGCGGACTTGCTGCCATATTGGTCTGTGCAGCGTGGGTGTCTGACCCTTCCGAAGGACTCGCCTCGTGCGGTGTCTCGACAATCGTAGAGGGCCCTGCTCCACCGGGTGGCAGCCCGCCCGCACTCGTATCCTTAGCGTGGAACTCACCTTGGACCGTTGTCTTCTGCGGCACAGGTTCCACCTGCGCTGAACCAAGGCGTTTGGCATCGCCTCCCCTACCACGAGGGAGTAGTACTTGATCCTTGGGAGGCTGAAACACAGGCATCTGTGACCTAGGCCCAGAGGTCTCGTTCCAATCAGGATGGCGACGAAATTCGCCTTGAGGAGGAGATGAAGAACCTTCAGGCGGTTGAAGAACGTTTCGTAAGTTTTCAGGACTCGGAACAGGCAATTGTGCCTCCGGAGGCAAGTTCGCGTTAATGTTGTGAATGAAGGACGGTGAGGGGCGAAAGTGCCCGGAGCCATCGTTCCACTCGATCAATGCGCTGCGGTTGTTGAATCGAATTGAGCCTGCGAAGACGACGCGTTTGCCTCGTGCCGCTTCCGTGTGTCCGCCCTTGCTTCCCTTGACCGCCCACATCTGGCCGCCTCGTACGACGAAGTCATAGAGACCGGTGGCTCTTCTTCGGTTCTTCCCTGGAGGGAATTCGTACCATTTTCCGTTTCTCCTCTGCAGAACCACAGGGTTGACGAGAGGGTTCGGTTTATCATCAGGTATGTTTCCGATGGTGGGAGTACCCAGATCCTCCTTCCCCGTGGGACCGCGCTGAACGATCAACGGCTTACCCTCCTGCTGCATGACATGCGTAAGCTCATGCGCGATAAGGCGATTGCCGGGGGCGCTTCCTGGCCTGTACTGGCCTGAGCCGAAAACGATGCTGTGTCCTGCTGTGTAGGCGTGAGCGTTGACGTCCCGAGCTGATTGCCTAGCTGCCGGGTCGGTGTGGATTCGTACACGGGAGAAGTCGTGACCGAAGCGCGGCTCCATGTAAGCGCGCGTTGCGGGGTCCAGCGGACGACCCGGTGAGCGCAGCGCCTCCTGAACAGACGATGGCGCTTCGGTTGACACCGGACCAGATGGGCCGATGTGCTTCGTCCGGACCGTTCCTTGTTGCGGCTCGATTTCGTCCTTCTTGCTACACTCGGGGCAGGTTCCTTCGCAGGAGCATTTACGCTGGAGCCGGTGCTCCGGCATGCGCATCACCTGGTCGGCGACGCGGTCGGCCTCGTGCTCAAGCGGATCGCTCACCTCACCGACTGCCAGCTTCCGCTGAATGATAGCGGGTATTGGGGCGGAGACCCGCGAATTCCTAGACCGGACAGATTTGGGCCCGGCAGGCCGGTCAGCGGGAAGGATCGGGATTCTGCTGAGAGCCCACGAGGAACAGCGAGCATAGGGATCACCATCCTCCTCGCGTGGAGGGCTAATAGGCTCTGCCGTAAGCCCCAGCGCGGCCTGATTGCCAGACATGCGTTGCAGATGAGTCGATGGATGTTCCTGAACAGCCGATTCGCTGCGTGCCGGGTTTCCCCGGGCGACGCTGGAGGAGCTTTGCCGAACCTTCATAACCGATGCTCTTGAGAAGGTGATCATCTTCGGTACTATCGCCTTCGGCATAGGTCAATGTGTGCCAACGCCGGTGAACACAGCACGGAGCCCGGGGCCGTTCCCGGGGAGTTTACCATATCCCAGCGAGTCCGGCCGGTCCAGCGTGCCGCACTCATACGGCAGGTTGAGTGCGGCGGAGGACCGAAGCGGCCCGGCAGGGGAACCGGGGCGCCGCTTTGTGTCGCTCTTTGTGTCCTAACTGGCGTATCCCAACCCGTGTCGGGCTGTCTCGGATGGTGTCGCTCGGTAGCAGATGAAAAGCGGGGGCGCACCGCGGAAACGCGGAGTGGGGGACCGCCCACCGAGTGCAGATTGTGATTTAAGGACAACTGGTGCGATTCGCATGTGAAGCAACAACGAACTGGTGCCGAAGAAGGGACTCGAACCCCCACACCCTTGCGAGTACATGGACCTGAACCATGCGCGTCTGCCAATTCCGCCACTTCGGCACGCGTAGAAAGCTCGGCCGGAACGGGCCAAGCAGGCAGCAACTTTGAGTCTCGCAAATGCTGAATCCGGTGTCAAATGCGCGCGCACCGCGGAGCGCA
>JASHTS010000198.1 GCA_030040425.1 Acidobacteriaceae bacterium
CGCGCCCTCGCCAAGGCCGGCGCCGATCTTGTTCTGACCAGCCGCGACGGCCCAACCCTTGCTCCCTTCGCCGCCGAAATCGAAGCCCACGGCCGCCGCGTTCTCCCGCTTGCGCTCGATGTCCGCTCCGAAGAGAGCATCGAGAAGATGGCCTCGGAGGCCGAAGCCGCCTTCGGTGCGATTCACATCCTGGTCAACAACGCCGGGATGAATATCCGCAAGCCGGCTCTCGACGTCACCTGGTCCGACTGGAACCAGATCCTCGATACCAATCTGCGCGGAACATTCTTCGTCGCACAGGCCGTCGCGCGCCGCATGATCGCCAATGGCTACGGCCGCATCATTAACATCGGCTCCGTCACCAGCGTCTTCGGGTACGCAGGATTGGCGCCCTATGGCGCCAGCCGCGGCGGCGTGCGCCAGTTGACCATGAGCCTCGCCGACGACTGGGGCAAATTCGGCGTCACCGTGAATTGCCTCGCCCCGGGGTGGTTTCGCACCGAGCAGAACAAAATTCTCTACGAAGACCCTGCGTGGGTCGAGTATCTGGTCGAGCGCATTCCCTTGAAGCGCCCCGGCGAGCCGCAGGATCTCGATGGCGCCATCGTCTTTCTCGCCTCGGAGGCAAGCCGCTACGTCACCGGGCAGACCCTGCTTGTCGATGGCGGCATCTCTACCGGCTCCACGCGCGCCACCGTCGCCAAGAAGAATTAGTGCATCGGCAAAATGAATCCGGACAAATTACACATGATCCCGCGCCGTTGGTTTTTGATCGTCCTCCTTTTTTCCGCATCTCTCGCCACTGCCGGCCTGCCCGCACAGGCCCCCGCCGCACCGGCTCCGCAGCCCGCGCCAACGATCGACACGCTCTACCAGAGCTTCCTTAACCCTCCGAACAGCGCCCGCCCCCGCGTCTGGTGGCACTGGATGAACGGCAACATCTCTGAGCAGGGCATCAAGCTCGATCTCGCCTGGATGCATCGCGTGGGGCTCGGCGGCGTCACTATCTTTGAAGGCGCCATCAACACGCCGCAGGTCGTCCCCGAGCGGCTCATCTACATGACCCCGCAGTGGAAGCACGCATTCAATTACGCCGTCGATAGCGCGCGCGGTTACGGCATGGAAGTCGCCATCGCAAGTTCGCCCGGCTGGAGCGAAACCGGCGGCCCGTGGGTTCCACCTGCGCAGGGTATGAAGAAGATGGTGTGGACTGCCACACGCGTCGAGGGCGGCCACCGTTTCACCGGGACACTCGCGCACCCGCCCGAGGTGGATGGAACCTTTCAGAACTTCAGCGTGCCGGGCCGCCGCGGCCCCGATGGCAAAATCGTCGTGCCGCCGCAGTTCTATGCCGACGCGGCCGTCATCGCCTATCGCATTCCGGCTGGCGATGAGCCACAGCCCGCGCTGAATCCACGCGTGACCGCGAGCGGCGGCGCAGTCGACGTTGCCGCGCTCTCCGACGGCGACGTAAATACCGTCGCGCTCGATCTACCTGCCGCCGCGCCCGGCGCCGATACCTGGATCGAGTTCGATTACGGCCATCCGCAGTTGATCCAGGCCGCCACTCTCGCCTGTCCCGATGACATGATCAGTGTCTTCGATCACGAAGGCGCCGCCGTTCCGCCTTATCTCGAGGCCAGCGACGACGGCGCGCAATTCCGCAAGGTCGCTGACATTCCCTTCAGCAGCCTCGTCCAGCGCACCGTCTCCTTCAATGCCGTTAGTGCCCGCTACTTCCGCATCGTTTATCCCGCGCAGCCGGCCGGCATTCTCATCCGCGATCACCGCATTACCGAGCTGGTGCTCGCGAGCGGTGCGCGCGTCAACGAATTCGAAAAGCGCGCCGGCTATGCCAATGCGCGCGACTTCTGGGCCATCGGCGATCCCAGCGTGCTCCCCGCATTTGTCGTTTCCAAGAGCGACATCGTTGATCTCACCGGCAAAATGCAGCCCGACGGCACGCTCGACTGGACGCCGCCTGCCGGCGAATGGATGGTTCTGCGCATCGGCTATTCGCTTACCGGCCACGAGAACGGCCCCGCGCCCGCGGAAGCCACGGGCCTCGAGGTCGACAAGCTCAATCGCGATTACGTGAAGAATTATGTTGACGGTTATCTGAAGATGTACGCGAACACCGTGGGCGCAGATAAGATCGGCCCCTCCGGCATCTCCTGGCTGCTCACCGACTCGATCGAAGTCGGCCCGCAGAACTGGACCGACAACATTCTGAGCGAATTCGAGCAGCGCCGCGGCTACGATCCGCGCCCCTGGTTGCCGGCTCTGACCGGCGTCGTCATAGGCAGCACCGCAGACACGGATCGATTCCTTTGGGACTTCCGCCGCACCATCAGCCAATTACTCGCTGAAAACCACTACGGCGAGATCGCTGACGAGTTGCATCGTCAGGGCTTGAAGTATTACAGCGAGGCGCTCGAATACCATCGCCCTTCCCTCGGCGATGACATGGAGATGCGCAGCAAGGCCGACGTTCCCATGGGCGCCATGTGGACCTGGGCGGGAAGCCCCGGCCCCGACATCGATTACCTCGCCGATCTGCGCGGCGCCGCGTCCGTTGCGCACATCTACGGCCAGAATCTTGTCGGCGCGGAGTCGATGACCTCGCGCGGTCCCGCGTGGTCGTTCTCGCCCAACACGCTCAAGAAAGTTGCTGACCTTGAGTTCGCGCTCGGCGTCAATCGCTTCGAGATTCACGAGTCCACGCATCAGCCGGTGCCCAATATGGTGCCGGGTCTCACGCTCGGGCCGTTTGGCCTCTGGTTCAATCGCAACCAGACCTGGGCCGATGAAGCAAAGCCGTGGATCACTTATCTTGCGCGCTGCTCTTATTTGTTGCAGCAGGGCCGTTTTGCCGCGGACGTGGCTTACTTCTACGGGGAAGAAGGTCCGCTCACGGCTGTCTTCGGATGGAAGCCGATGGACGACGCGCCCGATGGATATGCCTTCGACTTTGTCAACAGCGATGTGATTCTTCACCACATGTCGTTCGAAAACGGCCGCCTGGTAACTCCCGGCGGATCGAGTTATCGCATACTGTATCTCGGCGGGCGCAGCCAGCGCATGACTCTTCCCGTTCTCGTCAAGCTCGCCAGCCTCGTTGAGCAGGGCGCAGTTCTCGTCGGCAATAAACCCGACGATTCGCCGAGTCTCTCCGACAATGAGCAGCAGTTCCACGCTGCCGCTGATCTGCTTTGGGGAACGAACGCAGGCCAGGGGCCGTCCGTTCGCCTGGTTGGGAAGGGAAGAGTCTACGTCGGCATGACAGCCAATGACGCGCTTGCGGCGCTTCACGTGCCCCGCGACTTCGAGTACTCCCGGCCCGAATCCGACTCTGACTTGATGTTCGTACATCGCATTCTCGCCGATCGCGACGTCTATTTCGTCGACAATCGCCGGGACCGCGAAGAGCGCGTCGCCGCAACCTTCCGGGTGGACGGCAAGGAGCCGGAGTTATGGGACGCGGCCACGGGCACCTCGCTTCCGGCCACATATCAAATTCGTGCCGGCCGCACCACCGTATCACTGGATCTTGAACCCTATGGATCGATCTTCGTGATCTTTCACGAACCGGCCACGGCGCTTTCGCGGCAGGTGCCGGAGCCCGTGGAAACCGCAATCTCCGGAATGGACGACGAGCTGAACACAAATTGGTCCGTCGGATTTCAGCCGGATCGCGGCGCGCCCGCAAGCGCTGCTTTCGAGCGGCTCGCTTCCTGGACGGAGAACGCGGATCAGGGCGTGAAGTATTTTTCAGGAACCGCCACTTACACGAAAACTATCAACATTCCCCGCAGCGCCTTCGCGCCTGGCGCTCATCTCTGGCTGGATTTGGGCGACGTCCGCGAGTTGGCGGATGTTCAGATCAACGGCCACGAACTTGGCGTTCTTTGGAAGGCGCCCTTCAGATTAGATGTAACTCGGGCAGTAAGTCCGGGTATGAACCAAGTAACCATCGAAGTTACAAATCTATGGGTGAACCGGCTCATCGGCGATCAGCAGCCCGAAGCGCAGAAGAAATACACATTCACTGATTTCACGCCCTACAAGGCGGATTCGCCTTTGTTGCTCTCGGGTTTGCTCGGTCCAGTGAAGCTTCTCTCCATGACTGCCGCGCAATAGCATGGGTCTGCGAGCGCTCAGCCATCCGCGAGATTACTGCACCGTGAGAATAAAGCTCGTGGTCTCCGTGGTCGCGCCCCACGAGCCCGTCACTGTCACCGTGTAACTTCCCGGTGTGGTGCCTGTGCCCGAGGGCTCGCTCACCACCACGATGCTCGTGCCCGATGAGCTGTTATAAGTGGAGGAGCTGCTCGCATCGGGTGTGTAAGTGGCGCTCAGCGTATCGCTGCCTGAAGCCAGAGACCCCGCCGGAACCGTAATGCTCGTTTGTCCGCCGGAGAGCGCCGTTGCCGCGGAAGTGTAACTGCCGCTTGCCAGCGTCACCTCTCCTGTAGGCGTGGGATTGCCGGCGCCGCCGCTTACCGCAATGTTGACGGTCAGCGTCTGCGATGGGTTGATGCTGGAGCTGGTCGGCTTCACGGTCACAGTCGGCGTGAGTTTCGATGGCGGCGTCGATATGCCTGTCCCCGCTCCTCCGCTGCTACAGGAGATGGCAAAACCTGCAAACATCGCAAGCGCGATCACGCCGAGAAATCTGCGCCAGGCACGCTTCTGCGTCGGGACGCAGAAGAACAGCAGGCACGCCATCGCCGTTCCGCCTGCGGCATACCAGCGGCTTGCGGGAATCCAGGGCCGCGCCAGCGCTCCGGTGGCCGGCGCGGTGGTGACGATGGTCAGCGTGGCCGTCGATGCGCCGGCGCCGGAAAGGACCACCGGGCTTGAGGCGCCGAAACTTAGCGTCGGCGGGTCGGCTGCGCCGGCAGGGCTCGCACTGATTTCCGCGGTCAATGTAACGGAGCCGGTGAATCCACCCACCGGCGTGACCGTAATCGCGGATGTGTTGCCGGTGGTCGCGCCCGGCTCAAGCGTGACATTGGCAGAGGTAAGCGTGAAACCGGTTTGCGCAGTCCCCGCGACAGTCACCCGGCTCGTGCCGGACGATGTCACATAGATTGCCGAACTGCTCGCATCGGGCGTATAAGTCGCCGTAAGCGTGTTAGCGCCTGCAGGTAGAGTGCCGGCGGGAACGGTAATGCTCGCGTGGCCGCTGCCAAGAGCCGTCGCTGCCGACGCGTAACTGCCGCTCGTCAGCGCTACCGAGCCGGTCGGCGTCCCTTCGCTGCCGACCGCGCTGACGGTGATATTGACGAGCAGCGTTTGGGCCGGACTGATGCTCGAGGCGCTCGGCGTTACTGTGACCGGCGGAGCCGCAAGTGAAGTTACTGTTACGGTCGCGGTCCCTGTGGCCGAGCTATAAGTTGAGGAGCTTGACGAATCAGGGGTATAACTTGCCTGGAGCGTGTCACTGCCTGTGGCCAAAGAGCCGGCCGGGACGACAATCGTGGCTGCGCCGCCTGAGAGTGTGGTGACTGCGGAACTATAGCTTCCAGAGGTAAGTTTTACTGAGCCCGTAGGGGTGGGGTTACTCCCTCCGCCGCTGAGAGTAACTGTCACCGACAAAGATTGCGTGGCGGCAATTGACGCAGCCGCCGGAGACACCGTAACCGTAGGCGCGATCTTCGCCGCAGTCACCGCGATGGAGTGTGTTCCCGTGGCAGAGTTGTAAATCGGCGAGCTGGTTGAATCCGGCGAGTAACTCGCCGTCAGCGTATCTGTGCCCGCAGCCAGCGATCCTGCGGGAATCGTGATGCTTGCGCTGCCGCTCGCAAGCGTAGTCGCAGAAGAGGCGTAGCTCCCGCTCGTCAATTTCACTGAGCCAGTCGGCGTCCCATACCCGCCGCTCGCACCCACTGTGATGGTAACCGTCGTTGTCTGCGCCGTGGTGATGCTTGCGGGCGAGGGCGTGACGGTCACAGTTGGCGTCTGCTTTGCCGTCACTGTGACTGACCCTGTTCCGGTAGCCGAGTTATAAACCGTGGAGCCGTTCGAATCCGGAGTATAGCTTGCCGACAAGGTATCGGTGCCGGTGACCAGCGAGCCGGCAGGAATGGAAATGCTCGCACTGCCGCCGGAAAGCGTCGTCGCCGCCGAAGTGTAGCTCCCGCTGGTCAAGGTCACTGATCCGGTCGCCGTCGATGCGCCGCTTCCTCCGCTCACGCTTACAGTCACGGTCAGTGCTTCTGCCGTAGTGACCTGAGATTGTGAAGGAGTTATCGTCACCGTAGGCGTAATCTTAGTTGCGCTCACCGTAATGGAGTGCGTCCCCGAGGCCGTGTTGTAAATCGGCGAGCTCGTCGAGTCCGGAGTGTAACTTGCCGTAAGCGTGTCGCTTCCGGTCGTCAGCGACCCGGCGGGAACCGTGATGCTTGCGCTGCCGCCCGTGAGTGTCGCTGCCGCCGAGGTGTAACTCCCGCTTGTGAGCTTCACCGAGCCCGTCGGCGTTCCATAGCCGTCCGCCGCCGACACGGTGATGGTCACTGTGGTCGATTGCGACGTGGTAATTGTCGAGGGCGAGGGTGAAACAGTCACGGTCGGCGTCTGCTTCGCTGTTACCGTGACGGATCCGGTTCCGGAGCCGGAGTTATAAGTCGGCGAGCTCGTCGAATCCGGCGTGTATGTTGCGGTGAGCGTATCTATGCCCGTGGCCAGAGCGCCGGCCGCAATGCTAATCGACGCCGCGCCGCTCGCCAGCGTAGTCGCTGCCGACGAGTAACTCCCGCTCGCCAGGATAACTGAACCCGTGGGCGTCGCTGCTCCGCTTCCTCCCTTCACAGTGATGGTCACGGTCAGGGATTCAGAGGTAGTAACCTGCGTTGCCGAGGGAGAAACGGTAACTGTCGGCGTAGCCTTGCCCACAGTTACCGTAATCGAATGCGTCCCTGAAGCGGAGTTATAAGTGGACGAGCTCGTGGAATCCGGCGCGTAGGCCGCGGTCAGTGTATCCGTACCTGCGCTCAGCGATCCTGCCGGCACGGTGATTGACGCGCTCCCGCTCGCGAGCGTTGTCGCCGCGGAAGTGTAGCTCCCGCTGGTAAGAGTCACGGTTCCGGTGGGTGTGGGGTTGCCGCTGCCCCCGCTCACCGCCACGGTCACGGTGAGGGATTGCGTGGTCGTGATGCTGGTGGGGGACGGTGTCACGGTCACCGTGGGTGTCAGTTTGGCAATGAAGTTGTCCACGAACTCGCCCACATTGAGCGAGCCCAGCCCGGTCACCTCGTCATAACCCGTGGTTACCAGGTAGCCCGCCTGTCCGCCCGTCAAGGTGCTCGGACCGGGAATACTGTTGTTGCAAAGGCTCGGCGTGCTCACGCTGCATGAGGTCACACCGCTCGAAGTCACAGTCACGTCGTGAAAGGCGGCGCTCGTCGAGGCAGACTCTGCGTAGATCTGCCCGTTGAGGCTGCCTTGCGCTCCGCCCAGCTTCTGGTTGAGCAGCGCCGTGACCCCCGCCATGCCCGGAGCGCTGGCCGAAGTTCCGCAGTAGCCGACAAAGTAATAACTTCCATCCGAGCCCGCAACGCAACTGCCCCCTGCAGCGGCCATGCAGCCGAAATAGCCGTCGTGGCAAGAGGCTGAAAAGGAAACGTCCGGCGTATAGCGCCCGGACCGCGCGGATGGCACGCCGGCACCGGTCTGCCAGCCCGGCGTGGGAACATACGCACTGACCCCGCCGCCCGATGCGGCCACTTGCGTGCTGCCTGCCGTCCCCGGCTCATTCCATCCGCCCTCCGGAATGTACCCGATTGCGGAGAGCAATCCGACTCCGTCCGCCGAGCGCCAATACTCGGAGGGGTCGCTCGTGTCGTTGAACTCCGTGCCGCCCACGCAGGTGGCATAGCTCGAAGAGCAAATGGCATTCGGGCTGTTCGCGGCGGGACTGGACGGCGGTGTTGCAAACGCCGTATCGCAACCGGAAGCGCCCGAGTCGCCCGATGAAACCAGAACCGAGATGCCCTCGGATGCAGCCTGCTCAAACAGCGAGTTCCAGAACGTAACCTCCGACAAGCCCTCTGACGACTCGCACCCGCCGAAGCTGATGCTGATGATGTGGGCTGGAACCGGCGTCGTCTCCACCAGGTATTGGGTGTCCGGCGCAATGCCGCCGCTGGCCTCGCTCGCCACCACCAGCAGCAGGTTCGCTCCCGGCGCCACACTGCCCGCGCGTGTCACGTCCAGCGTGGCCTCCACCTGCAGCGAAATCGAATCGCCGGACGGGGGCTCCGTGGTATACGCCGCGCCCGGATCCAAGCCTCCGTAAGCCGTCGGCACAACTTCTGTAGGGTTGGGAAAGGTTGCGCCGGTCAGCGCTTTGAAATTCGTGAAGTCGGCAAAATCCGTCCGCGACTCCGCTACGATGCCGATCGTCTCGCCCGCGCCCGTCAGGCTGGCAGGCACGTTGTAAATCGTGTTGAAATCGGCAGGCGCAATGTAGTAAGCGGTCGCGCTCCCGTTGGTCACCGTCATCTGCGGCGCGTTCAACTGCGGCGGCGTCATATGATGCTGCGGCCGGTCTTCAATCGTGTACAAACCGCGCACCGCCGCAATGGCAGGCTTGAGAGCCTGCGGAATCGTTGGATCGGATGCTATGGAAACGCGCCGCTCGCCGTTGACCCGGTAGGCGTGCATCTCAGTCCCGAAGGCCGCTCCCACCGCGCTCGCCGTGCCGCTGAAGCCGATGAAAATCCGGCTCGGCGAGACCCAGTCCACTTGCAATCCCTGCGATTCCAGCCAGCCGGTAATCGCGGCAAGGTCATCGTCGGAAAGCCCGAACCGCTCGCCGACCTCAGCCGGCGTCAGCCATTGGTGGAACGCGGCAGAGGCAGGATTGTGTTGATCGGCGATCAGCTGTTCGAGCGCCCGCTCCTGCGCAGGACCGCGCTGGAGCACCAGCGTCAGCGGCTCCATCTCCTGGCCAGCAGGCAAGGCTCCCTGGTCGTTTTCCTCATTGGCCCACAGCGGGTGATGATTTTGGAGGACGGCAACCCGACCCGTATCGACCGCCTGGGTTATGCGGCTGGGAAGCTGCGCGCGCAGATTCGCGGCCTGTAACATCATCCCTGTCAACAAGATGATCGATGAACCGGCCAACGTTCCAGCGCTGGATCGAGGGTTTCTGCCCTTGCACAAAAAGAGGGCAAGGAGGCGGCGGCGAAGGAGCTGTCGCATGCAATGAGTCCTTTGGGGCCCGGATAATTGAGCGGATTATAGGTGACGCCAAAGTAATTCCGAATGCCACTTATGGGTAACAGGACCGTAGGTTACCCAGCTTGTTATCAGACTTTGGTGCTCCCCGATTTGCCGAGGTTTAGCTTGCATATTGCAAGGCAAATCGGCAAGAATCTCGAAATGGCCGAGCCGGATTTCGCAACTCCGACCGCCGTGCATCGGCCATGATCAAACCCAGCCCGGAGAAATCCATGAGCAGCGTGCGAGTGCTTGTAGGAACGCGGAAAGGCGCCTTCGTCCTCAACTCAGACAGCAAGCGGCGCGATTGGAAGGTGAGCGGTCCGTTCTTTGCGGGCTGGGAGATTTACCACATGAAGGGGTCGCCCGCGAACCCCGAGCGTATTTACGTCTCGCAGACCAGCGGCTGGTTCGGCCAGTTGCTGCAGCGCTCTGACGACGGTGGAAGGACCTGGCATCAGCCCGGCTTGCCCAATGAAGCGATACCACCGCCGGGTCCGCCCACGGCTGTGCCCAACCGCTTCGCCTACGACACGACCGCCGATACGGGCAAGCCGCTCACCACGCACCAGTGGTACGACGGCACGCAGCATCCCTGGGAGTTCAAGCGTGTGTGGCATCTCGAGCCGTCGCTCTCTGCCCCCGAAACCGTCTATGCGGGCGTCGAAGACGCGGCGCTCTTCCGCTCCACCGACGGCGGCGAAAACTGGCAGGAGCTCTCCGCCCTGCGCGGCCACGCGACCGGACCCAAGTGGTCGCCGGGCGCCGGCGGCATGGGGTTGCACACCATCATTCTCGATCCCTCGAATCCCGATCGCATCTTCATTGCCATCTCTTCTGCGGGCGCGTTTCGCACCGATGACGGCGGGGCAAGCTGGAAGCCCATCAACCGCGGGCTTCGCTCGCAATACATTCCCGATCCCAATGCCGAAGTGGGCCACTGTGTGCATCACATCGCCATGCACAGCTCGCGGCCCGGCGTGCTCTTCATGCAGAAGCACTGGGACGTCATGCGCTCCGACGACGCCGGCGACAACTGGCGCGAGGTGAGCGGCAACCTGCCCACCGATTTCGGCTTTGCCATCGACGTGCATGCGCACGAGCCGGAGACGCTTTACGTGGTTCCCATCAAGAGCGACTCGGAGCATTTTCCTATCGACGGCGCGCTGCGCGTCTACCGCAGCCGCTCGGGCGGCGAAGAGTGGGAGCCGCTGAGCAACGGCCTGCCGGAGCGCAATTGCTACGTGAACGTGCTCCGCGACGCCATGGCCGTTGACACGCTCGACGACTGCGGCATCTACTTCGGCACCACGGGCGGCCAGGTGTACGCTTCGGCCGATTCGGGCGACTCCTGGGCTCCGATCGTGCACGACCTGCCCGCCGTGCTCTCGGTCGAGGTGCAGACGCTGCAGTGAGAGCCTGCAATGTCTGCTGACAGGCCACCCGCAGGCGCGAAACTCCCGTGCGTTTTTTGCCTGGATCCGGACTGGAGGGAGAGACGTTGGGAGACGCAGCAACATGCAGGGTGCGCGTGGCGCTGCCGTACCATCTGCGCAACCTGGCGCAGGTGGGAGCGGAGTTGCAACTCGACGTTGCAGGGCCGGTCACGGTGCGCTCCGTGCTGGACGCGCTGGAGTCGCGCTACCCCATGCTGCGCGGCACTATCCGCGACTACGAGACTGGGCAGCGCCGGCCCTTTTTGCGCTTCTTCGCCTGCCAGGAGGATCTCTCGCTCGAGCCGCTCGAGGCGCCGCTGCCCGAGGCCGTCGTTGAAGGACGTGAGCCGTTCCTGATCATTGGAGCGGTTGCGGGAGGGTGAGGCTGGCGACCGAGAGTTGTGGATCCCCACCCATGCGCACAGAGCGCGCAAGGATGGGGCAACGGCAACGGCGACGGAGAATTCTGGTTTCCCACCCTTGCGACAAAGGACGTCGCAAGGATGGGGCAAGCGAAGTTCGGCTCGCCACCCGTCCCCAAATACCGCTTCAAGCCGGCCATGCGCGCGGGCAGGCCGGTGCCCGTCGCCATCAATGTGGAAGTGAACTTCCGGCTCTACTAATCGCGCACCGGCGTCACTGCCCGTAGAGACGGGCCAGGATGGGCCCAGCATCCGCGTCCTCGACCACAGGAGTGGTGTGCGTTTCGAGATACGGCGCCCATTCGGCTGCGTAGGCATAGATCGCAGCCGCGTCGTTGGTCTCGTAAAGGCTGTAGCCGCCGCTCAGGTCGGCCTTGTGCCAGCGCCCGAGAAGCGTGACTCCTGCCGGTGCGGCTGCCTTACCTGCGAGGAACCGGCGCGCAGCCTCGGGCATTAAGCCAGGCCGAACTGCCCATGTGCTCAAGAATTTCATCGTACT